>CAIQIV010000360.1 GCA_903871905.1 uncultured Chloroflexota bacterium
CGGAGCGATCCCCGCCAACCTTGGTCAGCAGGTCGTTGAATAGTTCTGCCTGCTGCAGCGCTTCGGTGAACAGCGCGTCGGCCGGGTTAGGCTTCCCCAGCAGCCGGCGCCAGGTGTCCCCGATCCGGCCCCGCAGCCCGCTGGTGTGTACTCGGGACGGATGGACTGGGCGGGGCGGCTCGAGCTCTTCATCGTCCGGCTCATACAGGTTCACCCCGCAGTTTGGGCAGCGGGTGAGCGAGGCATGCACCAGGGCGCCGCAGCGGGCGCACTCGAATTCGTTCTCTCCGGGTTGGGGATCCAGGCTGACAGGCATGGGTTCAAGCCGGGCGCAGCGATCTTTTGATATAACCTGTCACCGCTTTCCAGATCGGGCAGCGGTCGTAGACGGCGCTGAACAGGACCAGTCCGCCGGCAGCAAGAAGCAGGTAAGATGGGCCGGACAGCCAGCCAAAAACCAGCAGGACCAGCGCTGCCAGCAGGCGCAGCAGCCGGGTGCTCAGTGATAGACCAACAGGTTGCGGAGGTTCGCCAGCCAGCGCCGCCTGGAAGAAGGCCTCAAGCTTCTGCGGCGCCTGTACCCCGGTGCTGCGAGTGATCTCGCGCTCTCCTTTGAAGGCGATTAACGTGGGGATGCTCCATGCACCCAGCGAGCGGGCAACCCCAGCCTGCTCGTCCACATTGACCTCCCACACCTCCACCTGCCCCTCGAACTGCTTCTCGATTTTTTGCAGGGCTGGCTTCATCATGCGGCAAGGGGCGCACCACGGTGCCCACAAGTCCACCACGACCGGGCGCGGGCTGGCGCGCAGGCGTTCTTTGAACTCACTGATTTCCATTGCGATTGAGCTCCTCAAGCTGGGATCCTTTACCGGCGCAGGCGGCTGACCAGGCGACAGGTATATCTATTAGACGCGCTATCCCCCATTTGGTTACAGGCAAATTCAGGCCAGCAGGTGCGAAGCCAGGATGCGCAGGCCGATGCCAACCAGGATGATCCCACCCAGGATCTCCATGCGTTTGCCAAACTTTTTCCCCAGCCGCTCTCCTAACAGCAGTCCCAGCAGCGACAGCCCACCGGTCACCACGCCAATGATCACTGCCGGGGTGATGATCGAGACGTTGAGCATGCTCAGGCTGAAGCCTACGGCAAAGGCGTCAATGCTGGTGGCAACCGATAAGATGACCAGGTTCTTGCCGCGCGACGGGTCTTCCACGAAAGCCTCGTCTTCATGGCTGAAGCCCTGGCGGATCATCCGGCCGCCCACGTAAGCCAGCAGACCGAAGGCAATCCAGTGGTCCACCTGGCTGATCAGGTTCACCAGGGTGGCGCCGGTCAGCCAGCCCAGGACAGGCATCAACGCCTGGAACAGCCCGAAGTGGAAGGACAGGCGGAAGCGGGCGCGCGGGTTGCGCGACATCTCCAGGGTGCCTGCGCCCAGCGAGACAGCAAAGGCATCCATTGCCAGCCCTACCGCGATAAAGAGGATCGAGATTGGATCCATAGTAAATGCCCTGTATCTTACCGAAGTTTTGGCATAAGGGCAAGGAGCAGATTTCCTCATCCAGCCCAGTTGTGGAGCGCTTTGGGTACAGTATTCAGCCGTTTGGTTTGGAAGATTTTCCCAGGTTTGCTTACCGGAAGACGAACAGCTCTTTCTTGAAATTATCCATTCGTCATCTGGTAAGGTTGTGTGGGCCCGGCAGGGTTCGAACCTGCGACCAAACGGTTATGAGCCGTCCGCTCTGCCGCTGAGCTACGGGCCCTCTGAGGCAGCCTATTCCCCACAAGCGCTCCCATTTTACCATAAATCTCCGCCAGTCTACACCATGAGCGGCCTGACCAGGCGGCCAAACTCCTCGGCCTTGCGCTCGATCTCGTCCTCGCTGCTCAATACGCTGATACCAAAGTCGGATCCCAGGCCGGGGTCCAGAACCCCCACGCTAAGGTTGATGCTGCGGCGCAGCAGGCTGTCGGTGCGCGGCAGCATGTTCTTGTGATACAGCCGTCCGCCACCCCAGGGCTGGTACTCCAGCAGCTGCTCCATGTTGTTGTACACGTGCCAGCCGCTGTAGAAAACCGTCTTTGAGGCCAGCGCCAGGGCCACGCGGTCTGCCAGTTCCTCAGTCTCAAACTGCACCGTCAGCAGCGTAGCGCACTCCAGCGGGTCGTTGATGCGCCGGAAGGACAGGCCGCGGATGTCCAGGGCCTGGATGAGGCGTTTGAAGAGGCCTTTCTTCTCTCGCAGCGCTGCCAGGATGCGCTCTACCTTGCGCAACTGCGCCAGGGCAAACGCCCCGGTCAGCTCATTCATGCGCATGTTGATCCCCAGGATGGTGCGATTGCCGATTTCCACCCCTTTGCGCAGGGGGAGGTGACCCTGGTCATGGAAGGCAAAAGCCCGGCGGTAGAGTTCGCTGTCGCCAGTCACCAGGATGCCGGCATCTCCGGCGTTGATTACCTTATAGCTGTTGAGAGAAAACACCCCCAGGGCGCCGTAACTGCCCACCCGTTTTCCCCCATAACTGGCGCCTAATGCCTGGCAGCAATCCTCGATCACCACCAGGTTGTATTTATGCGCCAGGTCCAGGATAGCCTGCAGATCACAGGGGTTTCCCAGCATGTGAACCGGCATGATCACCCGCGTGCGCGGGGTGATTTTCTGTTCGGCGTCCCTGGGGTCCATGGTCAGCGACTCGTCAATCTCGACCAGGACCGGCCGGCCGCCAACCGCGATCACCGCCGACATGGAGGCGATAAAGGTATAACCCGGGACAAGCACTTCGTCGCCGGGCTGCAGCCCGATAGCAATCAGTGCAGCCATCAACCCACTGGTTCCGGAGTTCACTGCAATGGCGTGCCGGGTGCCGATGAGCTGCGCAAACTCCTGCTCCAATGTGTAGACCTTTTGCTTAAAATCTGGATTATCGTCACTGCCATAGCGCGAGAGGTAGCCAGAGGACAGCACATCCTCGACTTCCCTGCGCTCTTCATCCCCAAAGAAAAAGAAACCTGGTCCTGGCATGGCATCACTCCTTTGTTAGCATGCTCGGCCTGTCTAGCCAATGCGATCGCGCCAATATTCTTGGATAACTGTTTATGCAAACATTTGCATAAACAGTTTAACAAAATCATGAGGAGATGTCAATACCAGCAGGGAAGTTCTTTGCGGTAAATTTTGGGTATTGACATTCACCCCCAAATTTGTTAAACTCCTCATGCAAACATTTGCATAGAAGTTGGTATTTATTGGCGTCCTGGCCGGGGCAAGCAGGTTGTCTATCCTTTCTTGAGGTGATTGATGAGCGTTCTTTCCGATAAAGCTGCCGTTGTACGTCACCGTCTCTCGTATATCCCCGAAGCTGTCGCCCTGATCAGCTTCCTGCTCCTCTTCTTGTTCTTCAGCATCGCCGCCCCAAACTTCTTAACCCCCCTTTCCATCGGCAATATCCTCACCTTCGGCAGCATCACCAGCATCGTCACCATTGGCGTGGCCATGTTGATGATTTCCGGCGAGTTTGACCTGTCGGTCGGCTCCAACTTCGCCATCGCCAGCTATGTGCTGGCGCTTAACCTGATCGCCGGGACCCCGGTCATCCCCGCCATCCTGCTGGCGATCCTGGTCAGCAGCTCCCTGGGCCTGCTCAACGGCCTGATCGTCACCCGCACCAGGATCCCTTCCTTCATCGCCACCCTGGGCACCATGCTGGCCTATCGCGGCATCGTGCGCGTCATCGGCAGTGGAAATTTTGCCTCCTACAAAGGCGAGCCTATCCAGTTGTTCAAGACCCTGAACGGCAGCTTCACCATGCTCAACAACTGGTTCCAGGTGGATGCCTTCCGCACCTCGCTGATCTGGTTCCTCCTGCTCGCCGTACTCTTCACCTTGATCCTGGTGCGCACCCGCTTTGGCAACTGGGTCTACGCGGTGGGTGGGCGTCCCGAGGCGGCGCGCGCCCAGGGCGTCAACGTCACCTTCGTCAAGCTGATGTGCTTCACCATCACCGGCTTCCTGGTTTCGATCGCCAGCATCCTGCAGTTCTCTCACCGCTTGAGCGTTGACCCGCTGCGCGGGGAAGGCATGGAGCTGATCGTGGTAGCCGCCTGCGCCATTGGCGGCGTGCGCCTGACCGGTGGTTATGGCACGATCCCCGGCGCCATCCTGGGCGCCTTCCTGCTGCAGATGCTGGACCAGGGGCTGGTGCTCATGGGCATCCCCATCCAGGTATTCCAGGCCTGCGTGGGACTCATCATCATCATCTCGGTGATCAGCAATACTTACCTCGGCAAGAGCTCCTAAGCCTGTGGCGCCAACAGCTCTGCTTCGCAAGAATCTCGTCCAGGAGGTGACACCCATAATCCATAAGACC
>CAIQIV010000361.1 GCA_903871905.1 uncultured Chloroflexota bacterium
CGGCTGCGACTGGTATTTCCAGGACCGTCATGACCATGTCGCTTTTGGCGATCTGGTCTTCCGATTGGTCCACAAAAGCTGCATCCATCAGGGTATTGGCTGATGGACCCAACAGAATGCCGTTCTCACCTTTCTGATTGAGGATGATAAAGGCTACCCCGGTCGAAAGTTTGGGAGATCGCAGCAAGCCACGGGTGTTTATCTTCTCCTCCTGGTAGAGATTGACTGCAATTTCCCCCAGGGTATCCTGCCCAATAATGCCCGCGAAGTGGACATCAGCTCCCAGGCGAGCAGCGCCGACCGCCTGGTTTGAGCCTTTGCCGCCCGGCCCAATATCCAGGTCTGTTCCGGTCAGCGTTTCACCAAAAACTGGCATTCTCCCCGTACGTAGGGTTAGCCCGACCACAAAACTCCCAATGACGGTGATAACAGGTGTTGGCATGTGTCCTCCTAGCGAGACAGATGAACAAAATATTGGTAACGGTCAGCACGGTAGAGAATTTTGACAAATTCCATAACCTTGCGTTGTTGGGACCAGAGGGTGCGCTTGACTAACAAGAGCGGTTGACCAGGGGAGATATCCAGGAGCCCGGCTTCGCGATCATCTGCGGCAGTGGCTTCCAGGGTTTCGTCAGCCTCAGAGGGAATCAAGTTGAATTTTCGCTCCAAAAGCTCGTATAGTGATCCGCCAGCTTCGAGATCGGCCCGCAGGGTATCCACCGCATCAACCTGGAGGGGCAGGTAAGAGAGGTGGATACCAATCGGTTCATTATCCGCCAACCGCAAGCGCTCAATGTACAAAACCCGGGTGATTTCTGGTTGAAGATCGAGCTGGTACCGGACTTTGATCGGTGGGTCGACATATTCAATCTTGAGAATTTTCTGCCCAGGATTCAGGCCGCGCTGCCGCATATCGTCGCTGAAACTGGTTAGAACTTGCAAGCTGTTTTGTAATTTTTTAGGAACCACGAAGGTGCCGCGCCCATGGTCTCGATACAGATAGCCGCGATTGGCCAGCATGCTGAGAGCCTGCCGGATCGTGGTGCGGCTGATATTGTAAAGCTCTTCCAATTCCCTTTCGGAAGGGATTGGTTTGTCGCCACCCCACTCACCATCTTCTATCTTCTTGCGGATAATATTGGCCAGCTGCCCATATTTGGGTACCAGATCGTAGGGATCAATATAATCTATCTTGGCCATCTCTCCACCTTTTATTTTATGCGGTCAGTGATTCCTATCAGTTTGTAGTTTGATTCTCTCAAATATTTCATTTTAGATGTCAATTTTGACTGGAACATGTTTGCAGAACCTGAAAAATATCTCCCGGGCGACTGATCACCGGGCAGACGGCTTCAGGAAAAAGTCCCTTCGGGTCAACCAAAACCGGTTGAAGCCCGGCTGCTGCAGCGCCGAGGATGTCCGAATAGTAGTTATCACCGATATAAAAGGTCGATTGGGGACTGGATTGGAAATGATCCATCGCTACCTGGAAAATTCGCGGGTCTGGTTTCCAATAACCAACGTCTCCGGCGCTCACAATGACCTCAAAATACTGGCGAATTTCACCTAATGAAACAGGAGGAAAATTTTGGTCGCGGTTGGTCACCAGGCCAAGCCGGTAACCCGCCTGCGAAAGCCGCCGCAAAGTGTCTGCCGCCCCATCGATAAAAACCTCCTGGCGTACTGTGTTTTGCCGAAAGCTGACCAGCTGGTCAACCAGCGATGTGACAATTTCCTGGGCCACACCCGGGGGAACGTTGATGACTTTCAGGTGGCGCAGGGTGTACCGCAGCCAGAACTGCCGGTCCCGGAATCCATTGGAGAGGCGCTGGTCCTCCTGCAGCTCCGAGGATGGCACCCAGTAGTAATGGTTCCAGCGTTCGGTTTGCCAGATTTGTTTGGGGGTGAGAGGGGTAGATGTCAGCCGTTCCAACAGGCGGATAAATTCATCAACCATGCGCGGGGTGATATATTTCAGAGTCCCATCCAGATCAAATAAGATTACAGGTTTTGTTTCCATAGGGTCCAGTAAATTGTTTTTGCCAGGTCCACCAGGTCTGATAAATCAGCTTCTGGCGGGGCCTGGTCGAAATGACCGTTATTGGAAGGATAACCGAGCAGGAGAATATGAGGGGTGTACTCGATGATGGCGATATCATCGCTGCGTGAAACGGCTCCCCGACTTTCGAGGATGCGGATACCGCTTTGCTGCAGCTCACCTGCCAGGTACTTGAAGGCGGCAAAAAGTGCTGGAGGTGTGACTGTTGAGCCAGCCTGCCCTGAGTAGCCAGCGAAGAGGGCTCCGTTTCCAAAACTGTTCTGATCCAGGATTGGATGCCCATCCACAACAATACATTGATCCGGTATCCGGATGCGCTGGAGCAGGCGGCGGGCTCCACGCGAGAAGGAGGTATTTTGCGCAGCGGGCCCTTCTTCCTCATCTGTGAATGCGAAGCCAACTGGTAAATCCGGGCAGGTTTGGGCCAGTGCGATGGCAGCCAGCAGGCAGGCTGTAACCCCGGCTGCATTGTCGATGCTGCCATAAACCCGGCTGCCAACCCGGCGCATGGGGTAATCGTAAACCACCCGGTCGCCCGGTTGGACTACACCCGACAGAATTTTGAAATGGGGTAGATTTACCCCTGGATCAACGGGAGGGACGATGACTCCCCGGGCTGAGATCTGCATCGCGGCGGCTGAGGTTGAATAACGGAGTGCAACCGCATCCATCGTGATCCGGGCCAGGTGCTTGCAGAAGGGCACCAGGGGCCAATCATCCCCGCTGCCCTGGGGAGAGATGAGATAACTGATTTCATCTGCGTGGGCAAACACCAGGCGGCTGGGAAATTCATTTCCTAACAAAAGCATGGTATTGCCGGTTCGTTCGTAGTCTGGAACCAAGCTGATTGAATGGGCGTGCTCTTTTGCGAGAATCGATCGAATCACGGGCGCGCGGGTACAGGCAACAGTTTGACCGGGGGCGTGAGTGTTGGCAACGGTTTCTAGGATAGCCCAGGCGCGCTCAAGGTTTATGATGGAATGGGTGGTTGCGAGGATTTCGGTGGGTAACATGCATTTTCCCTGCAGCTTTACAGAGGCTGAATCCGGCTTTCGATCCAGGACAGGCGGCGGGCGCGTTCCTGCGGTAAACGCCCATCGAAGGTTGGAATGCTGAACTGTTCAATGGCAAAACTGGCGCTGACAGCAGCGCGCAAGGCAGCACCCCGCACACTCAGCCCATCCCCCAGGCCGACCAGTAAGCCGCCGCAGTAAGCGTTCCCCGCGCCGGTGACGTCCACAATCTTATCCACCGGCACAGCCGGGATGCGCCAACCTTCCCCGTTTTGAGCTTTGACCAGCGAGCCCTGGTCGCCCATCCGGATGGCAGCCAGCGGCGCGCCCCAGGACAGTAGCATCTCCAGCATTGCCTGTGGGTCTTTTTGTCCGGTGATCATTTCTCCTTCCAGTGCATTGGGCGAGAAGAAATCCACCAG
>CAIQIV010000362.1 GCA_903871905.1 uncultured Chloroflexota bacterium
GCAGTAAGGGCCGGAGGGCTCGTCGAATTCCGGCAGCACCGGGATAGACAGCTGGGCAACATCTCCACCCGCCAGCCACTGCTTGATCTCAGTAATATCTGCATCTGTGGCGGTGTGATTATAATCAAAGAAGGTGCCAGAGGTCTCCGCCCGATATTGAGACGCCTGGTCCTTTTGCGCCTGGGTTGGAAGCTTGGCACAGGACTCGGTGTATCCACCAAAAACACTCATTGGGAGATCGCCTTGCGCGGCTAACAAATCAAAGGCATCGCTGGGATAGGCGCCGCCGCATTGAGAGGTCGTGCCCAACTGAACCTGGTTCCACACATAGTTCGGGCTGAACTGGTGAGCATCGATATTCAAAGCCCAGCCCTGGTCAATACTTTCCTGGTATGACTTGTAGTAATAGCTCACCGACCAACCCACACAAGATCCTGCCTGGCCCTGGTCTCCTACAGGAGGCATCTTACTGCTCAGATCCACCTGCGCCAGCAGCTCGTTGGTTGATGCCAGGGGTACTGGAGCATCTCGATGCCACAGGCGTGAGGAGGGGGAGATCAGAGCGCCGCCTGCCGGATGATAACCTGACTGCGGCTGCACCTGGCTCATATCGCGCCACATCAATGCCGCTTCACTGGACAGGGTAGAGGCTGCCTGGGGGATCTGGATGTTGATTGCAGCCGGTTCAACCCGGATATCTGGAACGTTTGAAGGCGATTGTCCCTGCCAGAAGAACTGGACCTGCAGATTGTTATCCGTCTCATCCGATTCCGCCAGGACATTCCCGGTATCAGCGCTCAGTTCGATCACATGAAAGCCCGGGGTAGAGACGGTAAGCGCAAAATCCTTTTCGTACAGGTACCACCCGGAATTCAGGCCCGACTTATACACCACCGTGCGGAAGGGATTCCCATCCAGCAGCAAGATAATGGTGAAAGCCTTTCCGTTCGGAATATTCCCAAACCCGTCATTAATCACCGCCCAATCAATATAAGCCGGCGCTCCTGCGGTTAATTTGGTGTTGGTGAAGGTCCCGGTTACCGCAGAAGCCACGATGGCATCCGCCCAGCCATCCGGCTGGTATGGCCGCAGGTTAACCTTGCCGCTGCCCTCCCAATAATACTTGATGCTGATCGTGTTATTAAATTCGTTATCTTCGCTGACCGTGTTGGCAGGATCCAGGGTCAGCTGCACCTGGTGCCATCCGGTTGAGATCTTCCCGGCGGAAACCGGGATATTGATCTGGGTGGCTGATTCCCCCGCCTGCAAGCTCATCGTAAACACCTGGGTAAAGTGGGTATCAACCTGGATCCGGGCGACAAAGGAAGCTGCATTGGTTTGACCAGTATTTTTTACTCCAAAGTGCAGGTAGGAAGTCTGGTCCGCAAACAGACGGCTGTTGCCGGTAGGTCCGCTGGTCGAGGTGGCCAGCACCTGGGCGCTCCATCCAACCGGGGTGAATGGAACCAGGTCTGCCTGGGTAGCAGAATCCCAGGCAAAATCATCCTGCCAGGTGTTGTCATTTTCATTAATCTCTGGAATGGACGCGTCGGGATCGATGACCATTTGGACGGTGTTCGATCCCGGGTTCTCAACAATGACATCGGACAGCTCATTCTCTGCATACAGGTAGTACCCTGCTGGCAGCCCATCGCTCCAGGTCCAACATCCCAGGGTTTGAGAGCCGTTCATGACCACGCAGACTTTTATCGCTGTTCCCACCGGGATATCTGCTGGGCCATCATTAATAATTGACCAATTGATATAAAAAGGCTGGCCTGCTCGCAGCCCACCGCTGGTGCTCACATGCGTTTCACCTGCAAGCACCAGGGGCTGATCCCAATATCCAACCACGGTAAAAGGACGCAGGTTTATGTCACTCGAACCAGTCTGATCCTGCCAGGTGAACGAGTCCTGCCAGCAGTTGTCCGTTTCATTCGATTCCTGGATAGTCTTATAAACATCTGCGCACAGCTGGACAGTGTGAACACCAGCAGAGATCGATTGGTTCACGGAGTAATCTGTTTCATAATAGTAATATCCTCCCCACAGGTTGGTGTACCGCCAGCATTGGACTGCCGAACCATCAATATATAGACAGTTCGTAAACGAGGTATTGAGAATGTCACCCCCGCCATTTCCCACTGCCCAATCTGCGTAAACGGGCTCGTCTACTAACAACTGCGTATTGTGGTTCGATCCAGGCACATCCGATAAAACAACCGGTCCATCCCACCCAAAAGGGGAATAAGGGAAAAGATTAGGCGCCCCAAAAGCCTGTCCTGCGTCAGGAGCACCGGCATCCATGTGTGCAGCCTGGGCCTCATGAGCATCGATCACCATCAAGCCTTCCGGCGGTGGTAGAGGCGTTGGCCCATCCTGCTGAATATTCGCCGCACTGCGTATCCCCAAGAATGGCAGAGGACCACTCTTTTCGACCACTGGGGCATATTCAGGCAGGATCAAACCACTGTCGACAGCATAAACTTCCCCTGAGCCGGGTTCAGGTTCCTGGGAAGCCGGTCCGGCAGAAACCATATCGCCTGGGATTAGAGAGAGAAGAAAGATGAATACCAGCAGAATTCTCACCGGGAGGTTATTTGCACCAAAGGGCTTGACAGGCTTACTCATGACCATACTCCTGACCAGGATACTTCCCGGCCTCTCAAGTTGAGAAAATTGACTTGATTAAATCATACCCGCTTATGCACAAGAATAATTTTACAATTTCGTTAAGCGTGGTATTATCGTCATTGAGGTTAAGACGTTCTCATCTATCTCTGAGTTCCCGGTGAAAGCATGGCAAGAACATTTGAGGGAGCAGTGATGGTCAAGACAGCAGCCTGCCTGGTTGTTTTTCTTTCCCTGTTCAACGCATGTAAAGCCTCTCCTGTGGCTACCGCTGCCCATCAGGCGCGTTCAGAGGAGACCCAATCTCAGATCACGCATACCGTATTCCTTCCACTGGTCACGCCTGGCCCCCGCACAACACCTGAATATTGGCGACCGCAGGTTTTATCCACCTGGCAGATCCAGTTAAATTCCGCCCCAGATACCAGCGTGGAGGCGCAGGTTTATGACATTGACCTGTTTGACAACTCAGCGCAGACGGTTGCGGCCCTGAAAAACCGGGGGAGGCATGTGATTTGCTATGTCAGCGCCGGCAGTTGGGAGGACTGGCGGCCTGACGCCAGCCAGTTCCCCCCTGAAGTGATTGGAAAAGATTATGCTGGCTGGGCAGGGGAAAAATGGCTGGATATCCGGCGGATTGACCTGCTGGCGCCCATCCTGCGCGCCCGCTTTGACCAGTGCAAGGGTAAGGGATTCGAGGGCATTGACCCGGATAATGTGGACGGCTATCAAAATGACACAGGGTTTCCCCTCACCGCCCAGGACCAGCTTAATTTCAACACCTGGCTGGCGAACGAAGCTCACGTGCGCGGACTTTCGATCGGCCTTAAGAACGACCCGGAACAAGCCCTCCCACTTCTCTCCTATTTCGACTGGGCATTGACTGAGGACTGCTTTGATCAAGGTTGGTGTGACATGGTATCACCTTTTATCCAACAACTGAAACCGGTTTTTGCCATAGAATACACGGATACCGGGGCAGCACTAGATGAGATCTGTCCCCAGGCGAAAACCTTGCAGTTCAGCCTGGTCCTAAAAAATCGGGAGCTGGATTCTTTTCGCCAGATCTGTCCGTAAGATGGGTACTGTGGTTAAATCATGCATATCGAACACCTGTTGAGGAGAA
>CAIQIV010000363.1 GCA_903871905.1 uncultured Chloroflexota bacterium
CTTTGCGCCGTGGCAATCTCCCCTCCAGCCCTGCCCCCCCTGTCATTGCGAGGCGGCTTTGCGCCGAAGCAATCTCCCCTCCAGCCCCGCCCTCCTGTCATTGCGAGGCGGCTTTGCGCCGTGGCAATCTCCCCTCCTGTCCATTAACCCACCCGGGTGATACAATGAAACCGGATTGCTCAACGGATTTCTTCATTAGAAAGGGAAGACCCATGGAACCACAAATCTATCCAATCCTGAACCACCAGATCGCTATCTACCAGAACAACCTCGATGCCCCGGCTATTGTCCTCTGCCACGGCAACTCCACCTCCAGCCGCATCTTCCAGAAACAGTTTGCAGGCGAGCTGGCCCAAAAGTTTCGCCTGGTCGCCTTCGACTACCCCGGTCACGGCCGATCAGCCAACGCCGCCAACCCCCAGGACTATTCCCTGCCTGGCCTGGCGGATGTCCTGGTCGAAATCGTCAGCCAGCTCAAGCTGGAGAATGCCACCTTCATCGGCTTTTCCCTGGGTGGCCACGTCGTCCTGGAGGCCAGCAGCCGCCTGCCCCAGGCCAAAGGTTTCATGATCTACGGCGCCCCGCCAGTGGGCAAGCCCCCCGCCATGGAACAGGCTTTTCTCCCCCATCCCTCCATGAACGTGCTCTTCAAGGGAGTTCTCACCCCCGAGGAAGCCGAGCTGCTTGAGAGCGCATCCTTTATTCCCGGGACGCCTCCACCTCCTCAGTTTGTCGAGGACTGCCTGCGCGCTGACCCGCAGTGGCGCGGCTCCTTTGGAGGAAGTATCATGCAGGGCCGCTACCTGGATGAGATCGAGATTGTGCACACCCTGCGCCGACCGTTGGCGGTGCTCCAAGGCCAGCACGAACAGTTGATCAACCTGGACTATCTGCGCAGCCTGTCCATGCCGACCCTTTGGCGCGGCGCGGTGCAGGTGGTGCCCGACGCCGGGCATGCCCTGCACTGGGAAGCCCCACAGGCGTTTGCCGCCCTGGCGCAGGCCTTTGCCGAGGGTTAGGGAACACCAGGATTAACCTGAACGAACCGCGAGCATTGGACTCCAGCCTGCCTGGCCATTCAATTCAAAACCCGGACCTGGAGGCAGGTGCATCCAGGCTGTGCCTGGACTGCGGCTTATGCTGTAATGGGGTCCTTTACAGCCGGGTGCGTCTGGCGGATGATGAACTGCCACTGGCAAACAGGCTGGGATTGGAGCTCCTGGATCGCGGCAGCCATATCTCCTTTTCACAGCCCTGCCCGGCTTACCAGGCTGACCGGTGCAGTATCTATACGCAGCGCTTCGCTGTTTGCCAGTCCTTTCAATGCCAGCTCCTGGTCCATTTTTTCCTCGGTGAAATCCAGTTCGACCAGGCCGCCGCTGTGATTCACAACACCGTGGCAGTCAGCCAGGAGATCCTGGCCCGGGTTGGCGAGCCCCAGTCCGCCCAGAATCTCTGGCAGCAGCTCCGGATCTGGGCTGCCGGCCCGCCGGGGAGTCTGCCCCGGGAACTCTCCAGGGATCATCCCCAGCTCATGCTCAAACTGGCTGTGCTTTCGGTCCTGCTGCGTAAACATTTTCTCAAGCCGGCTCAAACCAATGATCTCAACTGAAGCTGCAAAGATATGCCGGCTGCCGCTAGGGTTTGCGACGTTTAGGTTCTTTCTTTCCTGTTTGATTGAATTATCTCATCCACACATCAAAGCTTCATGGAGCAGAATATGCAGATCATACTCATTCGGTGCATGCGCATTCTTGCTGGGTTGGTGTTCGCAGCCGCGAGTATATTGACCTGGGCGCCGGCTGCTGCAGCGCCAACCTCCGAGCCGCAGGCTGCATCGGGGGTGCTGAGTGTTTCCGCCGCGGCTTTCCTTCCCGCCGTTTCGGGATACCAGTACCAAAACCATGGGCGCTTCCTGATCCACCAGGGCCCCAGCACAGGGGTCTTCCAGGCCGCCGTGCTCCTGCCCCAGGGTGCCACCGTAACCAGGGTCAAAGTTTATTACCGTAAGAACAGCACAGAGACAATGAGTGTGACCCTCAAGCGCCAGAATTCCTTCCTGACCACGATTGAAATGGCAAAACTTGTCCTGGACCCGGTGTCAGCCAATCCCTATTATGCTTCCAAAACGACCTCCTCCGTCCAGGAAGCTGTCATTGATCACACCCTGTATGCCTACTACCTGGAGTTGAACCTGCCCATCTCAACCAGCAGCGTCTTCAATTGGCTGGATGGGGTGGTGATCGATTACCAACCCCCAGCTGAACCGGCAGCCAACAGCTACATCAACCTGCCGGCAGCTGGTCTTACCCCCTTTGAAAACGGCTACTCCTACGATAACCAGGCTGGGCTGAAGCATCTTTCCGGTGGTCCCGGTGTTTGCTCCGATACCGGGGTCGGTTGTTACATGATGCCGGTGCATCTGCCGGATGGCGCCTGGGCCCACCAGCTGACCGTTTATTACAAATACGGTTCTGAAAAAGATGTCCGCAAAGCAGGCGTATACTTCCAGCGTAAACCGGTCAATAGTACCGATTACATGGCGCTGCGCATGGTGTGGACCGTCCCGACTGTTCTGTACGGATCGCAGTCCAGCAACTGGTCCGGTGACACCTCGCTGTTAATCGATAATATGAATTACACGTACTGGGTGATCATCGACCTGCCGCCATCCATTGGGATCAATTCAATCCAGGTGATCTCGATCCAGATTGCCTACAGCCCGCCTTCCAGCGGGACGGCTGCAAGATTGCACAATTTCACGGTCCCCATGGCGGCTTTCATGCCTTTCGAGAATGGGATGACTTTCCAAAACCATGGACGCTTTCTGCTGCACCAGGCTGGTGGCTCCGGCGCCTGCACTGCTTCAGGGCGCGGCTGCTACCTGGCCCCGCTCTACCTGCCGGATGGGGTCAGGATCCGCTCCGTTTGGCTCTTCTGGTATGATTATTCCCTGGTCAACGTGGGCAAGGTTATTCTGCAGCGCACAACCCTGTATTCATCGGATCCCTCGGATCGGGGGAATTACTACAACCTGGTCGATTTATCGATGAAAACCATGGGAGACAACCCGGCGCCGCCGCAGGGCGTCTCGGGCTCTGGGACCCTGGACATCCCCATTGATAACCGCCGCAACGCCTACTGGCTCGTTTTTGACCTGCCGGCATCAACCGGCAGCAACCACCCTGGCCTTGGCGATGTGACCGGGCTGGCAGTTCTGGTCCAGTACCAGGAGCCCCAGGTATTTCTACCCGGGGTTTATCTTCGAGACCATTAGCCCGGCTGTATTCAAAATAGAAAGCCCCATCCCGGAAGAAATATCCAGGATGGGGCAGCATGATCCAGGCTTCGCTGAGGGCTACTTCGTGGCCTTGAAGAGGATCCCCCGGTCGTAAAGCACCTCCTGGGGGACGGGCCCGACCAGCGTTTTGGGCTCGATGTACAGGCGGAAGACAGCAAAGAGCTTGTTGTAGGTCAGCCGCTCACACAGCTGCTCGGGGATCTGCAGGCAGAACGCCTCTCCCTTGCAGTCGCGGGCGATCTTCCAGGCATACAGCTTGTCCGCATTCGGCTGTCCTTTGATCCAGGGCAGCGCGCTGCCCTTCAGCCCCTCCTTGCTCTCAACGGTCTGCTCGCTGTTGGCGCTCATGAAGCCAAGCAGGATATTGACCTCCCACGGCAGCTGATCCGGCACCGGGTCATCGGTGTAGATGTTGAAATTGCTGTAGGTGGCCTTGCCGGTCAGGGCATGCACCACGCCGTACAGCATCAGGAAGTCATCCTTGCCCAGGTCGATCGAGTCGGTGCGCAGGTATAAGGTGTCGCGCGTCTCGCCCAGCACATCCAGGTTGCGCTGGATGCCGTCATAACCCTCGGTGATCCACACCGAGGTGGTCAGGTCCTGCGCCTGGTAGGAGCCGCCTGTATATTTATCCAGGATCGCCTGGCGCAGGCTGCGCAGGTCCGGGACGTATTGGAACTCGTTGGTATCCCCGGTGCCGCGTACGCGCAGCTCGGGGACCGGGTACGGATCGGGCTTGGGCTCCTTGCCTTTCTGCGGAGTGATGCGCAGTACCACCCCCCGCGAGTTGGGCTCGTAGGGCGGCTGGATCAGCTTGCCATTCACGATCACCGGGTCTGGCTGCATGTATGCTTCCTTTTGTTTTTCGTCTTTGAAAAAGGCAATGCGGTGCAGGAAGGTGAACTCGTCATCACCCGCTTCGATCCCCAGGTTGACCAGGTTAGCCGGGATGATATCCGAGTTCATAATCCTGGTCGAGTAACCGGCGCGCTGGGCCGCGCTGCGGATGCGGGCTTCAACCCCTTTGTCTGCAGCGGTGATCAGCATGATCGGCTGGTTGAAAGGGTTCTTGGGGTCCGGAGTTTGCAAGGTGAAGTTGTTAACCATGTCCCCCAGGCTGGCATACACCCGGTGAACCGGCGGGACTGCGTCCTTGCCTACCGGGTGACCCGCCAGGTAGCTGCGGTAACTGAAGTAGGTGGCTGGAGGAGGGGTCTTACCGATGAACACAATCGCTTCATCCTCGCGCAGGCGGTAGGTCCAGGGGAAGGTATTGGGCGCCGTCTGCCCCGGGGCGGGCGGCAGGACATACGACAGGTACGGCGTGTCATGGTTGTTGCCATAGCAGCTCGGCAGCACCTTGGCGCAGAACAGGTCTGCCGGGCTGAGCGGGGTCAGCTTGCCGTTCTGGAAGTCGAACCCATCCTTGCTCAGCTCGGCCTTGAAGCGTTCGACGTCTCCGCCCGCGGCAGGAACCGCCGCCGGCCTGGTAAAGCCCAGGCTGGAGAGAAGCAGGATAAACAGCATCACACTCAGGACTTTGCCCTTCATTTGGTTTCCTTTCTTGATTATTCCCATGCAGCAGGTTGATTTATGCAATAATATTATACATGATTAACAATTCAACAACAAAAGCATTTAATTTATTCTCTCGCCATAATCATCACACCAGCCAGTTCTCCAATGCTGGGCAATATAATTTGAAAGGCGGATTTCATGCTGGACAAATATTCGTTTAACAGATATACTTATTCGAGTTCAAAGCATTTCGCTTTTTCATTCAGGAATCTCGGCTAGTTTGATCATAGGAGAATTGAGATGGAAGAACAACGCAAGACCTATCACCCACCTCACTTGGTGGAATATGGCAGTCTGGATACCATAACCTTAGGCTCTGCTGGTGCCAACACCGACCAGATTGATGGTTCAAAACAGGTGTAAGACCGGGGCAACATGGAAGAAGTACGCAAAATTGGCGGCTCAGGCCCGGTGTAAGCCTGTACGTCCTGATTTGATACCGACGCTCACCTGGAACCAGGTGAGCGTTTTTTGTCTTCGATATCACAGAAAGATTGGTCGCCAATACCGGTATGTTTGCAGTATATTGTGTGCAGCCAGAGACTTAGATAGATAGCATTCGCTGGACTTGTAGTTTCGGTTCCATGCCTTTTGAGCAAACTCATATTGAAAGGAGAAATGACCACGCACAGGTAACCCGGCGACCAATAATCTGGACAATTTTCAATTGATCTGATAGGATTGCGCAACTTTATTGACGGATCGGTACCCCGTATGCGGTTCGTCGAGCTAATCTTGGTCAAAGGAGAAAATTGGATGAACGGTCAGGAAACAACTCAGATCGATTGCAAGCCTTACCATCAACCCCAGTTGGTAGAATATGGCAGCCTGGACACTTTGACATTGGGCGGCGCTGGAACGGATACGGATACATTCGGGGGTTCAAGTCTAGACTAATTTGTTTCGACTATTTCTTGAAAAGGTCATCAGATCCCGGGGTTGTTTTCTGGACATAATCAAATCGATCTGATTTAAATATTTAACCGCAAAAGCGATTTCAGATCACCGCGCTAGACAATTCCAAACAGTTCAGATATACTGAACATTAGTCAATGCAACCCGTTTTTTTACATAGGATACCCGGCGATATCGACCAAAGGAGAATTGAGATGGACGAACCACGCAAGACCTATCATCCCCCCCAGGTTGTGGAATATGGCGACCTGGACACCTTAACCCTGGCTGGTGGCGGGGTCAACACCGATCAGAATCAGGGTTCCTTACTGGGATAAGATCCGTTTCCTTTTCGCTTACATTTTTCGATGGATTATCCTATCGCCTCTCCCTGGTTTAGGACTGAGGAGTAACTGGAATCTCCGGCGCCGCCAGCCCAGGTAGGCGCCGGAGGTATTTTAATGCATCCTGCCCAAGCCTTGTCCGATAATTCTACCCCCCCGACCGACCGGGAAACTGGCTTTCTGCTCTCCTGGCAGCGGAACGATCCGCTCCCCAGCCTGCACCTGCCGCAGTCTGATCCGATCAAACTTAAGCCGGAGGGCTTGAGCTGCCTGGTCCTTTCCGGCTGGATTGCCAACCGCCTTGAGCTTGCCGACTCGCTCGACCTGCCCCAGCCGGCCGCCGATGAGCACATCCTGCTAGCGCTTTTTGAGCGCGATGGCGCCGCTGCCGCCAGCCGCCTGGCCGGAGCCCTATCCTGGGTAGTGTGGGACGGCCGGCAGCGCCAGGTGACCGCCTGCCGCGACCGCCTGGGTCTCCACGCCCTGTACTATGCCAGCCCCGGCGCAGACACCTGGCTATCGACCGACCTGGCGCTCCTCTCCGGGCGCCTCCCCGGTTCACGCCGCTTCAACCTTGCCTCGCTGATCACCCACCTCCACACCCATTCGCCGCAGCCGGGTGAGACCTGGGATGAGGGCATCCAGGTCATCCAGCCGGGCAGCCTGCTCGTGGTCACCCCGCAGAACTGCGTCACCCAGCGCTACTGGTCGATCGGCCCGCGCCCCCTGCTCAGGCTGGCTTCGGATGATGAGTACGCCGAGGCGTACCGCTCCCTTTTATTCGACGTCGTGCGCGGCTACCTCTCCAACCAGCCCCTGGGTGTCACCCTCAGCAGCGGCATGGATTCAACCAGCATCGCCGCTGCGGTCAGGGCGGTTGCCCCCGGCGCCGACCTGCTCGCTGTCACCTATACCTCCCCCGAGCTTCCCCAGGCAGAAGAGCTCCCCCTGGCGCGCCTGGCTGCGGAGCGCCTGGCTCTGCCCCAGCTCACCAGCCGCGCCGACTTGCACTGGACGCTGAGCGGTCCCCAGGGCCTGCACACCGACCGCGCCTCCCCCTTCCTGCTCTACTTCGAAGAGATGTGGGATGACATTCTGTCCATCTTCCAGCAGCAGGATGTCAGCCTGGTCTTCGACGGCATGAGCGGGGACAACCTGTTTGGTGGAAGTGTCTTTTCCTACCCCGACCTGCTGCTCACCGGGCGCTGGCGCCAGCTGCTGCGCGAGTTTCGCTATCACCTGCCGCGCTCCCCACTCAAGCCCACGGCATTTTTCGCCGCGCGCAGCATGATCGTCAGCCCCATCGTGCGCGCCTACCTGCCCTTCCTGGCCCGCCGCCGCGACGCCCCGGTCCCCTGGCTGCGCCGCGAGCACCTGCCCTTTTATTGGGAGCTTTCCCAGCCGGCGCGGCCGCCGGCGCTCATGCTCCCCGGCCGCCTGCAGCGCCTGCGCCACCTGAGCGACCCCTTCATTTTCCAGGTGGCCGAGCACACCACGCGCCGCGCCCTGGCGCGTCACGGGATCCAACTCCTCCGCCCCCTGCTCGACCACCGCCTGTTCGAGTTCGCCGCCGCACTCCCCACCACCCAGACCTTCCGCCGCGGGCAGCGCAAGATCATCATGCGCAACGCCATGCGCGGCCGGCTGCCGGATGAGATCGTCGATATGTGGGGCAAGATCACTCCCGAAGTCATCTCCGAGCGCGGCCTGCGGGAGCGTGAGACGGAGCGCATCTGGTCGCTGATGGCGCATATGCGCCTGGCTGATTGCGGCCTGGTGGACCCGGAGGTGCTGCGCCAGCACTACCAGGATTACCTGGATGGCAAACACAGCGACGCCGTCTTCTGGTATACTCTCACCCTCGAAGATTGGCTGCGGCGGTATTTTTGATGTCCCTCTATTCTGTATTTGGCCTGACCCTGCTTAGCGACTTTCCCTTCACGTACAACCTGGCGCCTGGCTCGGGCAGCCCGGACCTGGTTTTCTCCCTCGTCGACCCCCCACCTGTACCGCCGGGATGGCTCTCTTCCCCCCCGCTCTACATCAGTCTTGTCCAGACCCCGGACGGGGAAAGCCTGTGGCGCGTTTACCCCGCTCCAGGCTGCGAGGTGATCCACTGTGTACAGGTTGCAGATTACTTCCTTTTTGACGACCGCATCCTGTGCTGTCCCCTGGAACAGGATTTTC
>CAIQIV010000364.1 GCA_903871905.1 uncultured Chloroflexota bacterium
GCCTGGGTGCTGCTGAGCACGAAGGAGTCGGCCACCGCCGAATTGTATGCCAGGCGCAGGTCGGGCTGCAGACCGCCCGGTCCGGGCGGCG
Organism: uncultured Chloroflexota bacterium; assembly: GCA_903871905.1. Taxonomy (GTDB): domain Bacteria; phylum Chloroflexota; class Anaerolineae; order Anaerolineales; family UBA4823; genus CAIQIV01. The sequence goes on from CAIQIV010000364.1 coordinate 92, forward strand.
TCCACAGCTCGATCTCCTGCGCCGCGGCGCCGGATGAGCCGATCTGGAAGCTGCTCGCCGCCGGCGGCAGGCTGTCCGTCCAGCCCTCTCCCAGCGGGTTCGATGTCTCCAGCGACAGCGGGACGACCTGGGCGGACAGCTCCGTCTCGCTCACCGGCTGGCTGAGCGAATTGGTCAATGGCTCGCTCAGCGGCTCAAGCAGCGGCGCGCTGAGCGCCAGGCTCGCTTCTGCCTGTGCGGTGGGGATCAGCGGCGTGATCAATTCGGTGATCACCAGCGGGGAGGCTTCGCCTTCGGTGGTGACCTGCGGGGCGGCCGGGAGCGTCCAGTCCTGGGGCGCGCCATCGATGAGCGGGATGGCTGGCGGGGCGTCCGGGGAGACATACTCCTCCACCACGGGGGCGAGGGTGGGAGTGACAGTGACCGTCAGGCTGGGTGTTGGGGTCGGTGTGGGGATGGAGGTCTCGACCGCGGTCGGGCTGAGCCATTGGGTGGCGGTCAGGGTGGGCGTCTCGCTCAGCAGCGGGGTCGGGGTGGCTTGCAGGTCATCCGGCGGCGCCTGGGTTTCAACGGCTGTGGGCGTCTCGGTTGGCGTTGGGGTTTCAGTCGGCGTTTCGCCGGGCGCGGAATCTGCTGGAAGCGTCGCCGTGGGCGTCGGCGCCTGGCTGGGCGCCGGATCATCGGCGGCGGCGGGCAGCGCCGGGGCAACCTGCACCAGCAGCAGCGACAGGATGACAACCAGCGAACACAGGCGAGCGCCCCAGGACAGCAGTGAGCGTCGAGTAGCTGGCATACCAAAAACCCCTTTCTATGACCGCATCCATTGTGAGGCGGGGGATTACCAGGTTGGCGACCGTCTCCCCATTGATGTGACACCAGAAAGTGAAAACCGTAACAATTTCAGGCCGGCAAAGTGTATCAGAACGGATTGAATCTCGTCAATGTAATCGCATCATATTTTTGCTATGACATTCCGCTTGACTTGACTGTGATCATCAAGATAACAACCTTTGCATGACAATGACTGATGCCCACCCAGGATTAATTTTCACCAGCCTCTCTTTCCTGTTGCCGCGTCCTTGCCTAATGATTCGCGCTCCGCTCCGCCTGGTGCTTCTTGCGCTGCAGCTCGCCATACCCGGCAGTATCGACAGCCTGCTCTATGATGTCCAGGTCCACATCCGGTGTACACTGCCACAACCCTTTGTCTGGAATGATAATGCCTGGATCAGGCCTTGTAGCGAGCGCCATTTTTAGATATCTGTAACCGGTGGTCTTTGGCAGGTATAATTGTGCAGACTGTCCATTTATGATAAGGAGTGTGTATGAGCGAGGTCGAAAACCGCCCTCCCGTGATCGATTATGAAGGCTCAGATTACCAGCAGGCCTTTTGGGAGCACGGCGGTCGCGAGTATGAGGACCAGGCGGAAGGGATCGCCTTGCGGCGTCTACTGCCGGCAGCAGGTCGTTTGATGTTGGAACTGGGGGCGGGCGCCGGGCGCAACACCCTGCGCTACCAGGGGTTTGACCGGATTGTTGTCCTGGATTATTCATTTACCCAGCTCCAGCAGGCTCAGGCGAGATTGGGTCGGGTTGACCGTTACATCTACGTGGCAGCGGATGCCTACCGCCTGCCGTTTGTCCCGTCCCTCTTCGATGCCGCTACCATGATACGCGTGCTGCACCATATGGCGGAGCCTGAAAAGGTCTTGCGCCAGGTGCGCCAGGCGCTGCAGCCGTGTGGCCTTTTCATCCTGGAGTTTGCCTCCAAGCACAACCTCAAGGCCATCTTGCGCTATTCCCTGGGCCGCCAGGAGTGGAGCCCTTTTACACCCGAGCCGGTTGAGTTTGTCCATCTCAATTATGATTTCCACCCGGCGCAGGTACGGCGCTGGTTGGGGGAGACCGGTTTCCGCGTGGAGCGGCAGCTTACCGTGTCCCATTTTCGCCTGGATGCCCTGAAACGGGCTGTTCCCATGGGGATGCTGCTGAAGCTGGAATCGCTGGCTCAACTAACCGGGGATTGGTGGCAGTTATCCCCCAGCGTGTTTGTCGCCGCCAGGGCAGTGGGCGAGACAGCCCTGGCTCCTGGGCGGGGCATTTTCCGCTGCCCGGAGTGCGAGCATTTCCCGCTGGATGAAACGCCACAGGAGTGCGTGTGTCCCGCCTGCGGGCTCCGTTGGGCGCTCATTGATGGGATTTACGATTTCCGCCAGCCGGTGGGGTCCAACGCTTAGGTGCGCTCGAGTACCCAAAAATGCGACAGGCCGAAGACGCGCAGTGGGGTGCGTTCGAGAAACTGCAGAAAGCCGCGTACCATGCGGCCTGGGCCAGGATAGCGGGCGATGATGTTGTCATACGCACCAAAAAGGACGGTTTTCTGCACCAGGCGCAGCGGGAGCCCTGCGACCAGGCGCTGCAGGTCGCGGGCAGTGTAGATGCGCACATGGGGCGCTAACCGGTCGCGCAGGCGGCGCGGCAGGTAGTTTACCAGGGGAATGTTTCCGAAGTGGTATTGGCCTCGCCAGTAGATGCCATGGGTTTCAAAGGGGTAGCCGCGGTTCGGGACAAATAGAACGATCCGCCCTCCGGGGCGCAGGGAGCGTACCATTTCCTGGACTGCCAGGCGGTCATCCTGGACATGCTCAAGAACTTCGTGACTCAAGATCAGATCAAATGCCTGGGCAGGAAAAGGCAGGTATTCTCCGGCCGCGCAGACCACATGGGCATTGGGCTGGGCCGCCAGGTTTACACGGGCCTCGGCAGCCCGTGCGGCTTCGACCTCCAGCCCGATTGCCTGCCCCCCCTGGCCGGCCAGGCGCTTGAGATACATCCCGATCCCGCAGCCATTTTCCAGCACCTGTCCATGGACCCGCTCGCCGGCGGCTTCCAGGATCAGCTCCAGGCGCCGTTCTTGACCGGAGCGCCAGACATAAGACGGCTCGCCGCAGCGGGCCGCCTTATCCAGGTCACGCTGCGGACCGGTCATTTGATGCCCCAATAAATGGCGACCATGCCAAACATGTAGCGGCGGAAGCGCACGCTTTGGAACCCGGTCTCATCCAGTCGTGAGGCCAGTTGTTCGGGTTGGAGAAATCCCTCGGTCGTGTTGGGCAGGTAGCGGTAGGCTTCTTTTTCGCCGGTGATCAGCCCACCCAGTGTCGGGATGATGGTATGCAGGTGGATGCGGATCAAGGGGGTGAGCGGCGAATCGGGCGGAGGCGTGGTGTCCAGGGCTACCAGCCGGCCGCCGGGCTTGAGCACCCGCCGCTGCTCAGCCAGGCAGCCGCGCACATCCGTCACGTTGCGCAGCAGGAAACCGGAGATCACGGCATCAAAAGTATTGCTGGCAAAAGGAATTTCCAGGCCATCTGCCGCGCACCAATTCAGGCGCTCAATTCCCGGTTCAGGCCGGGTGCGTCCGACGCGCATCATCTCCAGCGTAAAATCTGCTGCGATGGGCAGGCAGGTGGGTTGCTGGCGCAGGGCTTCCAGGCACAGGTCCCCCGTGCCCGCACCCAGGTCGAGCAATTTTCCGCCAGGAGGCAGGCTCGCCAGCCGGATCACCTGGCGCCGCCAGGCGATATCCTGCCCGCCGGTCATCAGGCGGTTCATCAGGTCATACCGTGGGGCGATGCGGGTGAACATCGTCTGGACGGCTTGGGTTTTGTCGGCTCGCTGGTTGTCCTTGCTGTTGTTCATATTATCACGCCTTGGACAGGGCATCTTCTTCCTGGGCAACGCGTTTGCCTTCGGCGATGTTCACCTTGGTGAGCAGGTATCCTCCGATGAAGAACAGGATTACCAGGCTGAGAACCGCCGGGCGGCTGCTGCCAAAGAGTATCCCTGCAGCCGCGAAGAGCAGCGGGCCAATGATCGAAGAGAATTTTTCCATGATCCCATACAGGCCGAAAAATTCACCGCTCTTGGAGGCAGGTGACATGGCCGCGTACAGGCTGCGGCTGAGCGCCTGGCTGCCACCTTGCACGATAGAAACCATCCATGCCAGGCACCAGAATTCAATGACCGAGTTCAGGAAGAACCCCCAGACGGCAATGACGCTGTAAACAACCAGGGAGAGGATGATGCTGCGCTGCGTGTCAAATGTCTGGGCCAGCCTGCTGAAAAGCGGTTTTCCCACCAGGAAGGAAAGCGCCAGCCCAATGACCTCAATCGCAAGAATCAACCCCACGATCAGCAGCAGGTTGCTGCTGCGCGCCCCGGGCAGCACTTCTATGGCGCCAATGCTGAATGCGTTTCCCTGGCTTCCAGGGGATTTCTGGTTTGAGTTGACCAGGCTGAGGGTGTGCTCCCCCGGAGCGTTTGCCTCAAAGGTGGCTGCCATTTCGTAGCGGACGGTGGGGTTGTAGCCGTCGAGCACTTCCGGCTCGCCAGTGTCCGGGTCGGGAACGGGCTGTCCATCGATCTGGATTGCCCAGATCCCGAACTCTGGGCCCTGTCCATAGGTCAGCCGGATTTTTTGACCGTTATAGTGGAAATCGAAACGGGCGTTGGGATCGCTGCTGAACAGGTAAACCTGATCGGTATCCGTACCCAGGCTTCGGGCGCTGACTGTGATCTGCTGCCAGTCCCCGCTGGTACTGCCGGACAAAGCCTGCGGCGCATAACGGCCCTCCCCCTGGGCGCTGGCTGTATTGATGAACGGAGCGGGCGGGGTGCCGACCAGGTCGGAAGGCAGGTAGCGAGCGCCCAGGATGCCCAGCAGTGGCAGGGCAAACACGTTATACAGCACAAAAGCCAGGTAGACCGGCCGGCGGGGATCTTCTTTGCTGGGCAGGCGGCCAAACATCAGGCTGTATGGGATCCCCACAAACTGTACCAGCAGGAGCGCCAGGATCAATTCCACGCTGCCAAAGCCAAGCTCTGCACCGTAGATGGCTGCCACACCGATGATCGTGCCAATGGCATCATTGTAGATCAGGAAAGCGATCAGATATTTAAACAGTTCCCGGTAGCGGCGGATATCCTTAATCGTCTCCTTGAGGCGCTTGAAGCTGGCTGAAAGGATACTCTCGCCCTGGCCAAGGCTGGCGGTGACGGTGAGAGGTTCTGGGATGCGCCGGAACAACGGGATCGAAAACACTGCCCACCAGATGGCTACGCTCAGGAAGGACAGGCGTGCCCCCCAGGTCCCTGGGATCAGCTGGATCATGACAATATTGACTGCCAGCAGCAGGCCGCCTCCGAGGTAGCCCATGGCATACCCGCGGGTAGAGACCCGATCCCGGTCATCTTCTCGGGCAACATGCGGCAGCAGGGAGTCGTAAAAGGTGATGGCGCCGTTAAACCCGATCCGCCCGATGATGGCCAGGATGGAGGCCAGGATCCAGTCTCCCGAGCCAACCAGGACCAGCAGGGCAGTGCTGACCACCCCGATGCCGGTGAAGATCGCCAGGAAGCGCTTCTTGCCCCGCATCACATCCGAAATGGTCCCCAGGATCGGGGCCAGGATGGCGATGATGAACAGTGAAAAACTAAGGCCGGTGCTCCAGTAGGCGGTGGCGACAGTCGGGCTGGGCAGTGTTGAGCCGGCCACCTGGCTGAAGTAGACCGGCAGAACGGCTGCCAGCACAGTCGTCACAAAGGCTGAGTTAGCCCAGTCATACATTGTCCAGGCCCATACTCGACTCTGGTATTCTTTATCGCTGATACGATTTTGCGGAGCGACCTGCACGGCTGCCATTACTGCCCTCCAAATGAAGTATTCCACCAATTATAGTTTAAGTTTTTATTCCCTGAAATGCTAAATTACTAACAGAATGCATATCATACAATGGCGGATTTCGTATATAATATTAGCAAATTGAAATGAATATTATTGCAGTTCTCCGAAGCTGCCGCAGCGAATTGCATCATTAACTTTCATCATCGATTTTTCAATTGTCTTTATTGATCGATCTTCTTGAGCGGCATCAGGACTTTGGTGACTGTGCCGTCTTTTGTTTTAATTCCTTATCTTTTTCGCAGGAGTTATTGCATGAGTATTGAATTTTTATTTCGTCTGGTGGGTATGGTGGTGATGGGTATCCTGGGAATTTACTGGGGAGCTTACCTGGGAAAATTGGCTGAGGCCTCGCAAGAATTATATGCAATTATTCTGGGGTTGGTGGGCGCCCTGGCTGGCCTGGTGTTAACGCCGTTTGTGACCACGCGCCCGGCGCGCACCTTGAGAGCACTGTTGGGAAAAATCTCTGCCCAGACACTGGTTGCCGGGTTGATCGGATTGATCGCCGGGTTGCTGGTCGCGGCCCTGCTTTCATTCCCCCTTTCGCTTTTGCCATCGCCCTTTGGAAATATCCTGCCTTTCGTGGGTGTGCTGATCTGTGCTTACTTTGGCGTGATTGTGTTTGTCATGCGCCAGAATGACATCTTCAGCATCTGGCGCACTCATGGACCGTCAAAATCCGATTCGGGTGGAGAGGAGTCGGGGCGATCTCTCCAGAACCAGGGCGCCAGCCGCACCATCTTGCTGGACACCAGTGTCATCATTGATGGGCGGATTGCCGATATTGCCCGCACCGGTTTCCTGTCCGGCACCCTGTTGATCCCGCGCTTTGTGCTGAATGAGCTGCAGTATATTGCCGATTCGGCGGACAGCCTGCGCCGGCAGCGGGGCAGAAGGGGAATGGAGGTGCTGGCCCAGCTTCAAAAGAGCACTTCTGTCCCGGTACGGATCAGTGATATTGATGTGGAGGGTGTGCGTGAGGTCGATGACAAGCTGGTGGTCCTGGCGCGCCAGCTGCGCTGCCCGATCCTGACCAATGACTATAACCTGAACCGGGTGGCCGATTTACAGGGTGTGGCTATCTTGAATGTGAATGAGCTGGCAAATGCGGTCAAATCGGTCCTGCTCCCTGGTGAAACGCTGTTAGTCAATATCATTCAGGAAGGCCGCGAGATCGGGCAGGGGGTAGCCTACCTGGATGATGGCACGATGGTTGTGGTGGAGGACGGTCGGGAGCGAATTAATGCCCAGACTAATGTCACGGTAACCAAGGTGCTCCAGACTGCCGCGGGGCGGATGATCTTTGCCCGTCTTGAAGAGGGACAGATGGTACGGGAGAAAGGTTAGCGGTCTTTCAAGTGGATCTGCAGCCCGGCTGAAACAATATGCGTGAATGGATTGGCGGTCGAAATCCCGTCTATGAGACGCTGAGAGCAGGCAGGCGAAGTATCTACCGTCTGCTTTTAGCTGAAGCGGTCCAGGAAAAAGGACGGCTGGCAGAGATCCTGGCTTTGGTCCAGGAGCGCGGCCTGCGCGTGGAGCGCGTCCCTCGACCCAGGCTGGATTCCCTGGTGGAAAGCCACCAGGGGGTGGCGCTGGAGGTGGGGGAATATCCTTATAGTGACTTGCTGGATATTCTGGAGAATGCCGAGCGGCGAGCCCAGCCGCCGTTTGTCCTGGTCCTGGATGCCCTGCAGGACCCGCAAAACCTGGGCACCTTGATGCGCACAGCGGATGCGGTGGGGGTACATGGGGTCGTGCTGCCTCTGCGCCGGACGGCGACGGTTACACCGGCGGTGGTTCATGCCTCTTCAGGTGCCAGCGAGCATCTGCTGGTGGCGCAGGCGAACCTGGCCCAGGCGTTGGCGCGGTTGAAGGAATCTGGGGCCTGGGCGGTTGGTTTGGACAGCGGTCCCCTGGCGCAGCCCCCAGAACGGGTGCGCCTGGATGGGGCAATTGCCATGGTCGTAGGAAATGAGGGCGAAGGCATGCGTGACCTGGTGCGCAGCTCGTGCGATATTCTCCTGCGGCTGCCTATGGCTGGATCGGTGGCCTCGCTGAACGCTGCGGTGGCTGGATCGGTGGCTTTATACCTGGCGTGGCAGACGCGCGGGTATGCAGGGGCCGTGCTCCCTGTATCTGAGCCAGTCGAAACGAAAGAATCTGCCAAAAAACTGAGAAATAACCATTGACGTTTATCGGGAATCCTGATAAACTTCGACCTCGCTGGAGTGCCGACGTAGCTCAATCGGCAGAGCAACCGCCTTGTAAGTGGTAGGTTACGGGTTCGATTCCCGTCGTCGGCTTGCGTTGACGGTTGGCGATCGGCGCTGAGGCAATGCGGCGCCGATCTCGAGCCAGCAACGGCGAGAAATGAATACGGGCGGTTACCCAAGTGGCCAAAGGGACCTGACTGTAAATCAGCTGGCAGAAGCCTTCGGAGGTTCGAATCCTTCACCGCCCACCTGGTTCCTTGACTGACGGTCTGTTGTACCTGATGTCGGCGTAGCCAAGGTACGAAAGGCCC
>CAIQIV010000365.1 GCA_903871905.1 uncultured Chloroflexota bacterium
CCCAGGTACAAGTCGGCGGGAATGGCGCTCAGCCCCGGGCGCCAATCAGCGTCATACCCCAGCCCCGGGTCAAAAATATCCACGTTATAGTAACCCCCAACCATCATCACCCGCCCATCCAGCAGCGTCGACAGGGAGGCGTGGCTGGTGTGCTGGGCGGTCAGATCGTCCGTGTAGCTCCACGTCCCGGTCGCCGGGTTGTAAAGCTCGGTGCTCTGCAGGGGTGTATTAAGGTTACGCCCTGCCGCCGCCAGCACCCGCCCATCCGCCAGCAGCAGCGCCGTGTGGTCATGGCGCCCGTAGTTCAGGCTGCCGGTGGCGCTCCACGTCCCGCTCAGCGGGTCGAAGATCTCGCAGGAGGTCAGCGAAATGCCAAACGGCTGGGTAACCAGGCCAGCGGCGACCAGCACCCGCCCGTCCGGCAGCAGCGTGGCGGTGTGGGAAAAGCGGGGGTTGCCCAGGCTGTCCGCGGCGCCCCAGGTCCCGGTTGCCGGGTCATAGATCTCGGCGCTGGTCATGTCTTCGGCAGCGTCATAGCCCGCCGCGGCCAGCACCCGCCCATCCGCCAGCAGCGTGGCGCTGTGGTAACCGCGCCCCACCGCCAGGCTGCCGGTGACGCTCCAGGTCCCGCTCTCCGGGTCGTAAATCTCGGCGCTGGCAGTTGGCTGGTAACTCCGGTCCAACCCGCCGGCGACCAGCACCCGTCCATCCGCCAGCAGCGTGGCGCTGTGCGCCTGACGCCCGGTGTGCATGCTGCCCGTGTAGCTCCACTCCCCGGAAACCGGGTCATACAGCTCGGCAGTGACGGTGGACCCGGAGTACGAACCACCGGCGACCAGCACCCGCCCATCCGCCAACAGCGTGGCGCTGTGGAGGGCGCGCTTCTCGTTCATGCTGCCCGTCGGGCTCCATGTCCCGCTCTCCGGGTCGAAGAGCTCAGCGTAAGCCTGGGCATAGGGGGGGGAGACGCCAAAACCACCCACCGCCAGCACCCGCCCATCCAGCAGCAGCGTGGCAGTATGGTCGACCCGCCCCGTGTTCAGGCTGGCCGCCGGCTGCCAATCCCCGGCAGCCGGGGCATAGACCTCGGCGCTGGCGAGGGCGGTGAGGGTGCCAGAGTAAGCCATCCCACCCGCCACCAACACCCGCCCATCCACCAGCAGGGTGGCGCTGTGACTGGCGCGCCCGGTGACCAGGTCCGCCGGCTGGGCCCATGTCCCGTCCGCCGGGTCATACACCTCGCTGCCGGCTGCATTGTCGTCGGCAGCCCAGCCGCCAGCCGCCAGCACCCGCCCGTCCGGCAGCAGCACCTCAGCAAAGTAGCTGTGCGCGGCCCCCATGCTGCCCGTTGTGCTCCAGGTCCCTTCCACCGGGTCATACAGCTCGGCGCTGGCCAGGTGTTTGCTGGCCGAATTCCAACCGCCCGCCGCCAGCACCTGCCCATCCGGCAGGCGCATGGCCTGGTGCCCCTGGCGCCCTTCACCCAGGCTGCCCGTGAAACTCCAGGTCCCATCATCCGGGTCATACAGCTCGGCGCTGGTCAGCTGGACGCCGTCGGAACCGCCCACCACCAGCACCTTCCCATCC
>CAIQIV010000366.1 GCA_903871905.1 uncultured Chloroflexota bacterium
AGGTGCGGACAGCAGTTGAATGCGGGTGCTCATCGTTCCGATGCGCCCTGCTCGATGAGGGCTGTTGTTACCTGGCAGGTGACTGGGGCAGCAGCCATTGATTCAAAAAAAAATCTTCGGAGTGTGTACCTCTGCGAAGAAATTATAGGGGTCCTATGCTGGCCTCATGCGTCCTGCCATAACGAGGCTCATAGTATAACACAATCCGTTCATCCTCCGCCCAGGCCATCATCTGAACCGGCTGTTTACAGCCTTGCCAGTCAATTTCCCAGTCAGCTTATTCCACAGCCGCGCCAGGGGCAGATTGACCACCGGTCTCACCGGGGCGCCCTTGTAATTCCACCAAAATTCGATGGCCAGTGCCAGGAAGACGCTGAACGCCAAACCCGCTCCCGCCGCAAGGGCCAATTTTTTCGTGAAGCCTGGATCAACCGGTTTGTCCGGCGGCGCGGCGGGGACGGACAGGGCTACCTCAGAGCCTTTGGTCTGCAAGGCCACTGCCCGTTCTGCTGCCTTGGTAGCCAGGGTTTTATAGGTCTCCCAGGCCAGGTCGCGCGCCCGGGTCAATTCCAATTTCTGATCCATTTCTCTGGCCTGGGCCGCCCGCAGTTGGCGCAGAATCTGCTCTTGTTCCTGGATTTCCTTTTCGAGTGGGGTGGTGGAAATCTCGTAACTGGCAATGTCTTCCAGCCCCTGCAGTTCCAACAGTTCCCTGGTCTTGGAGCGGACCTCAGCGTACAGCGGGCTGTCCTCTTTGGCTGCCTCCAGGCTTAAGTCGGATAATGCGCTCTTTTGGAACAGGTCAGGGTAGCGGGACTGGATTGCGCTAGCCAGCTCGCCGCTGGGATCTAAGGACTGATCCAGGTGGGTGAGGGTCTGGGCCTGGGAAAGCTCCTCAGAAAGTTTTTGGATATCATTGTCCAGCACACTCTGGCGAGTTTTAATGACTGCAATCAGTCCATCCAGGTCTGACAGCATGGGTTCTGGTGCAGCAGAGGAGGGGCTGGTTTGGATCTGCAAACCTTCCGGAATACTGCCTTGAGAGAATACCTGTACCTTGAGTAAGGTGAGCGCCAAAGCGTTGCTGGCAGCCGCGGCCGCCCCGCCTTTTTGAACCTGGTCGCGCATGTCCTGCGCGCTTGCCAGCAGTTTCCAAAGCCCGCGTTGATCGCTGTAAGCCTGAGAAAGCCTGCTCTGTAGATTCTTGACTTGCTCATCGAAAACGCTCTGGCGCATACTGGTCATGGCATTGATATATCCAGTGATGATATTTCGCCGGCTGTCCTGGTCAGCCTGCAGTGCAAGCAGGCTGTTTGCAGTTTGGGCGTCAAAATAATGCTCACTAATCTGAATCTGGGCCTGGGTGCGCTGTTCGATGGTGGTGGTGATGGCGGATTGGCGGGCTTTTTCCAGGTTGTTAATCAAGACCTGGATGCGATTGATCTGGCGATTATATTCATCCAGCTGGTTATTGGCGATGAAATGCTCCAGTTCTGCCTGGGCGGCCTCATAGTCCTTTTTGGACGTTAAGACCTGATCTTTAATGCTGGCATACGACGCGCTGGCGCCGCTGTCCGAATACACTGCATTGACCTGGTTGACAAAAGCGCGCGCCCAGGTGTTTGCCAGGTCTGCAGCGACCACGGGATCTGTATGGGTGACCTGGATGTCAATTGAATCGCTGTTGGGGGCAAGCTTGCCTTCTACCTTTTTGAGCAAGCGGGGAGTCTGGCGAAGACCTTGCTCAAGCTGATCTCCCATCTGATCCTGAACCTGCCGGGCTATATCGGGATTTTTTACCATCAAGACATAGGAGGTCATGCGCGCTTTCCGATCCACCAACCCTGGAGAACTCAGCAGGTTAGCCTCAGAGTCCGAGACTGTCTTGATCTCCGAGCCAAAGGACACCGAGGCCGCGTAGCGGGTGGAGGCAACCAGGGCATGGGCTTCGTATTGATCTTCACCCTGTTTGAAGAGCAGGTAGAAACCGGCCAGCAGCGTAATGAGCAGCGTCAGCCCGGCGATCAGCTGCCACTGATTGACCAACGTTTCCACATATTTTCCAAAATTGATGAATTCATCAGACGATTCGTTCATATCATCCTCTTGGTGCATCAATAATTGTTAGTAAGTATATATTGTCAATATTCTAACACACAATCTAGCCGGGAAGATTGAAACTAATCGACGAAGTAGCTCTGGCAGGCCTCATCGAGCAGCTCAGGGGTCAGGCGGGGGGGGATGCCTTCGTACTCGCACAAAGCGACGACGATGCGCAGCAGGTCGCGCGGGTGGACCGCCTGCATCTTGCGCCCGGTCTTGCGGTACCAGTTCTGGAGCAGGTACATGAAGCTGTCTTTGTCGAAGGGGATTCCCAGGCTCTTGCACATCATGGTGAAAAGCTGGTAAAACAGCTTATCATCCGGGGCTTTGACATCCACCTTCATCTGGATGCGGCGCAGGAAGGCGTCATCGACCAACTGGTGAGGGTCCAGGTTGGTGCTGAAGACGATCAGGCATTGGAAGGGGACCACCAGGGTCTGCCCGCTGTGCAGGCGCAGGTAGTCCACGTGGCTCTCCAGGGGTACGATCCAGCGGTTGAGCAGCTCGGTGGGGCTGATCTGCTGGCGGCCGAAGTCGTCGATGAGGAACATGCCGCCGTTGGCTTTGAGCTGCAGCGGAGATTCGTAGATTTTTGCGGTGGGGTCGTAGCGCAGGTCGAGGGCATCCATCTTGAGCTCGCCGCCCACAGTAACCAGGGGGCGCTCAAACAGGCCCCAGCGCATATCCAGCCTCCCCAGGTCGGCGGTGCGTCCTCTTTCCACGTTGACCTGGTGATGGATCAGGCGGTCCCGCAGCTGGATGACATAGCCGCTGACCGTGATGGCATAGGGCAGCCAGATGGGATCGGTGCCGGCGATCAGCCTGCCGATCGCCTGGGCGATGGTGGTCTTGCCGTTGCCAGGGGGGCCGTAGAGAAAGAGGGAATTGCCGGCATTGACCGCCGGCCCGATGCGCCGGTCGAAGCCCTCCGGGAGCACCAGGTGCTGCAGGGAAGCGCGCACCTCACCGCTGGAGACCTTGCGCTGGTGGTGCGCCTGCAGCTCGATGGCGCGCTGGTAATCCTGGATAGAAACCGGGACTGGCCCAATGTACTGGTTGCGCTCGAATGCGTCCCGGGCGCGCTGTAGACCCGCGGCAGTCAGAGAATAGACGTTTCCCAGGCGGCCCAGTTCTGCGGTGGCCTTGGATACCTCCACCAGGTGCTCCTTTTGCATCCACAGGAGCATGCTGTCAATGATACTCTTGGGGATGCGCATCATTTCCACAAAGCGCGCCAGTGAGACATTTCCCTCATTAAAAAGCAAACGGAACAGGATATCACTGACGATCCCCTGCGGAGCGTTCAGATCGTCCAGGGTTTGCGGCTCTGCCAGCAGCTCTTTCAGAGTCTTCTTTTCGCTCATACTTTTGCCCCGGTCCAACTCATAGATTTTTTTTGCTCGCGATCGTTCATCTTCAATCCAATTGGAAATAATTATATCTGATTCTGGTTAAAATTCAGACCGGATTGGCATGATATAATCTGATAAATTCAGTATGGTTAGGAAGATGACTTGACTGCAGAAGATATCAGCCGCAAGAGTTTCCTGAAAATTACAGGCCTGCTGGCTGCAGGCCTGGCGCTGCCGGGTATCCCCGGGGTGTCCAGTCTGGCCGGCCTGGCGGCGCCGTCATCCCCCCTGGGCCGCCTGGCGCGCTCGCTCCGCTATTATGAAGAGCCATCCACGACCAGTAAGGAGCTGGGCTATTATGTAACGGATACGGTGGTGGACCTGCTGGAGGAGGCGCAGGGGGACCCGCCGGCAGGCATGAACAGCACCTGGTGGCGCAGCAAGGATGGTTGGCTGAACTCATCTTTTATCCAGCCGGTGCGCAAGGATCTTAACACCCCGCGCCTGGACGTGCCTGCTGGAGGGTTCCTGGCCGAGGTAACCGTCCCTTTCACCCAGTCCTGGCGGGTGGGGGAGGACAGGCAGAAGCGCGGTTACCGCTACTACTACGGAACCACCCACTGGGTGGTCTCAGCCTCCCTGGATAGGAGCGGAGAGACCTGGTATGTGGTCCAGGATGACCTGGACCAGCGGCAGTTCCTGGCGTTGGCCCGGCATTTCCGCACTGTCAGTGCTGAGGAACTGGCGCCTATCTCGCCTGGGGTGGAAAAGCACATTGAGATCGACCTGGCGCGCCAGGCGCTGACCGCATACGAGGCAGGCAAGGCGGTTTTTAGCGCCTCAGTTGCTTCAGGCAGGCTGAAATCCTCGACGCCGGTTGGTGAGTTCCGCGTGGAGC
>CAIQIV010000367.1 GCA_903871905.1 uncultured Chloroflexota bacterium
ACATCGCCAGCCGCATCGTCAATGAAGTCAATGGCGTAAACCGCGTGGTTTACGATATTACCAGCAAGCCTCCCGCCACCATTGAATGGGAGTAACCCGGCACAATCACTCACGTTCTTGTTCTTTATTAGGGAAAGGAGATCGTCCCCATGGAGTTCGGTGAAATTCTTTCAAAGTCCTGGCAAATTATCTGGAAGCACAAAATATTGTGGATCTTCGGCATCCTGGCCAGCTGCGCCAGCGGAAACGGGAGCATGAATTTTGGCGGCAACTTCTCCTCCCGCCAGCAGACGCCGCAGCAGTTTGAGCACTTCTTCCGTAATGTCGATCCCACCCTGATCTTTATTCTGATCGCGGTGGCCATCGTCATCGGCCTGATCTTCGGCCTGATTGCGGTTTTCCTGGGGACCATCGGACGCATCGGGGTGATCCGGGGCTCTATGCAGGTCGACCAGGGCGCTGCCAGCCTGAGCTTCAGCGATTTGTTCAGCGGTTCCATCCCCTTCTTCTGGAGGATATTTGGAATGAACCTGCTGGTAGGGATTGCCATGGCCCTGGTCTTTATCATCCTGGTGATCTCGATCATCGGCATCCCCTGCATTTGCCTGGCCATCCCGGCCGCCTGGCTGGTGGGCGTGATCCTGCAGCAGGCAAATATCGCAGTGGTGGTCGAAGACAAGGGGATCATGGACGCCCTGCGCCATGCCTGGGAGCTCTTCAAAGCCAACCTCGGCAACTACATTGTTATGGCCTTGATCCTGGGGCTTGGCGTCAGCATGCTCGGTGGATTAATTATCGGGCTGCCATTCATGCTGATCCTGGGACCGCTGTTCATCGGGCTTATCGCCGGTGGAGAGCGCGCTATGGGCGCTGGCGTTATCGTCTCGCTGATTTGTCTGGTAGCCTTCCTGCCGGTGGCGATTGTGCTGGGCGGCATCTTGCATTCCTATATCCAGTCCGCCTGGACGCTGACCTATCTGCGGGTAACCAGGCGCCAGGCTGTCGAACCGGTATCCTAGCCGAAGCCGCTCCCGGCTGCTTTATATGTTAAAATAACCTGATGGACTACAAAGAGTATCCTCCAAACCAGCTTCCGGAGCGCAACCCGGTCACCTACCAGCAGCACCGGCAAGATGTCTTCTGGCAGATCACCATACCGATGCTCATTGTCCTAGCGCTGGCGCTGGTGCTGGTCATCCTCGCACTTTCCGGTACCTTTGTACAGCAAAGCCAGTGGGCGGATATTTCGATCATCTGGCTGATCATCCCCAGCATGCTCATCGGCCTGGTATTTTTCATCGTGGTGGCTGGGCTGATTTACCTGGTGACCATCCTGCTGGGACGCCTGCCACCCTATGCCCGACTGGCGCAAGACTGGCTGTTGGTGGCGCGCTTCAAGGTAGGGGAAGTTGGCGATAAGCTGGTCGAGCCCTTCCTGCGCATCGAAGAGGCCAAGGTATCCTGGCAAACGCTCGTCGGGCGAATGCGCCGCAAGCGCTGAACCGGCACACAGAAAGGAATAAGCTATGTCGCAAAACAACATCATCCCCAGCGGCGAGGATGCCTGGAAGACCCGGCTCTTAATTTACGGAGGGGTGTTTGGCGTCCTGGCCGGCCTGGGAGCCGCTTACATCCTGATCAAGAATGCAGAGCGCGAGGGGCGGGTGCCGGATATCAGCCCGGGCGAGGGAGTCCAGGTTGGCCTGCTGCTGCTGGGCCTGATGCGCGCCATTGCATCTTTGGGAAAGTAAGTAAGCTATGGGGCCGGGGTCCCCGCAGCCCGCTGCAGGTTAAATGTCCGGTTGTCGCAGTTAGAGGTAACCGCCTTCAGCACATCCGGATCGTCGAGCTTTAGCGCAACGGTGCAGATCTCAGTTTTATTTACCGCATCCAGGTAGCTGATCGACTGCAGCGCCAGTTTGCCATCCTTGATCGTGCCCTTCAAGGTGATCACAGTGCCGTCGTTTGCTGCCAGGTTCCCGGTGACGGTGCAGTCTGTCTGTTCGATATTCCCGGATACGGCTTTATCCACCCGCTTATACCCCGGCGCCTGCCAGGTGTAGATACCCACGTGAGACACCTCCAGGTAGGGGACCTTGCCCGTCCAGGTGCCGCTCAAGGATTTCACCCCGCAAGCCAGCGCCTGATCCTGAGGCTGGACAGGGGCAGAGGGCGTTACTTGCACAGGCGTGGGCGGCGCGTCGGTTGCCGGCGGCGGCGGGGTGGGCAGCGGCGGTTCAGGTGTTGGCGTGGGCGGGACAGCCGCTGCCGCCGTGACCTGGAGATTCTGGGCAGACACTGTGCTTTCCAGCGCCTTTACCGTAGCCTGCATCACCATGTTGGCTTTCTGCTGCACCAGGCTGGTCTGTTGGGCTGCCAGGGCGATCTCCGTCTGGCGGATGCCCTGCTCAAAAGCATCGTCCTTCGCACAGGCAGATGCTATTCCGAATAATAAAGCCACGACCAGCAGGGCCGCGGCGTACCTGGCAGCATGGGGGTGAGAGCCTTTTGTCTTCATTGTATCTCCTCTGGATCACAGACCTGTCGCACGGGTAAGCCAGTTATTCAACATTCATTAAACCACAGTCCACACCCGGTGTGAAGGCGGGGAAAATGCGCTCCATTCCAGGAACAGCCCGCAAATAAGCATCTATATCTCAGGCTGTCCAGCACCCGGGTCAAGGCATGTTTGCACTGCTGGTTAGAATGGGCCGCATCCAGCGCCTCCCCTCAAACGTGTAAGGATTCTGCCGCTTACATGCCGGAAAGGTCAAAGAAAGCTGGGCCTGGATATCTGCTATCCCCAGCACCGCCTGCCCGCAGTTCTGGTAGGTGATCTCGTAGATCGCCCGCTCAACGGTGAACACGGTTTCACCGTCATCGGCAGCAAAGTAGTACATGAGATCCCCATGTTCCTTATCGGTGGTCAGCTTGATATATACCTTTGTACCTGTCCGGTTCCAGATGGTCAGGCGGACCAGCTTCTCATACCCCGGAGCAGCCGCAGTCAGCAAGATGGAGACAAGCAGGATGAGGAATAAA
>CAIQIV010000368.1 GCA_903871905.1 uncultured Chloroflexota bacterium
CCATTCAGTGAAGATGTGCTGCTGGCGCGGATCAAGACCGTGCTGCGACGTGCTGATCGCCAGGAACCAGCCTCACTCGTTGGTTCCCAAATCATTGCCGGGGATTTGGCCATTGACCCGGCTGCCCATACGGTCACCTGTGCCGGCCAACTGGTGGAACTGCCTCCAAAAGCGTTTGATTTGCTGCGGGTGCTGGCACTTAACAGTGGTCAGGTTATGTCCGTCAACAAACTGCTTGAGCTGGTCTGGGGAATTGAGTATATTGGAGAACCGCAGGTAGTTTATGTGCACATCCGCTGGCTACGGGAAAAATTAGAGGAGGACCCTTCACAGCCACGGCGCATCCTAACCATCCACGGGGTGGGTTATAAGCTGGCAGCATGAATTCTCTACGCGCCCGGCTCATCCTGTCTCATATTCTGCCGCAGTTGATCATACTACCGCTGCTTGCCATCATCCTGGCTTACGTAATCGAAACTCAATTCTTACTGACTGATCTGGCTAACAATTTCAAAAGCGTTGCCTTGCTGGCCGCGCAGAACGCAGCGGTGCAGCCGACCGTATGGCAGGATTCAACCCGGGCAGAAGAATTCGTCCGCTTGTTAAGCAGCAGTCAGAAGCGCGAGATCATCCTGATCAAACCAAACGGTGAAGTTCAGGCAGATCCTCTGGCAGACATGGGCCCACTCACCCAATTGCAGCCTGACGATCTCGCTGCACTGCTTTCTGGCCAGACTTTGGTTAGAAGCCAATACAATTTTGACCTGAACGCGATGCATGTCGAGGCTCTCGCTCCTGTACTCGACTCGCGCCAGGTTGTGATAGGCATTGTTCGGGTAACCGATCGCCTGGGAAACGTCTATCAAAATATCCAATCTATCCGCAACCTGGAGATCATCGCCACACTGCTTGCCCTGCTGATAGCAGTTGCCATGGGTATTTGGCTGGCTCGGCGTTTGGAAATCCGCCTGCAGGGTGTGATGACCGCAATCGAAAAGGTTGCCAACCCTGATAGTCCTTATCAAATCCAGGGACTACAGGCAAGTCACATGCTCCCTGAGTTTGTCCGTCTTTTCACCGCGGTGAATGAACTCTCCAGCCGCCTGCGTTCGTCTGAAGAGGCGCGCAAGAAACTACTAGCCAACCTGGTACACGAGGTGGCGCGACCCCTCGGCGCGCTGCAGGCTGCAGTTCATGCTCTGCAGCGCGGTGCAGCTGATGACACCGCGCTGCGGAATGACTTACTTCAGGGCATGGATGACCAGATCGAGCGCTTGAAACCCCTGCTGGATAACCTGGCCAGCCTATATGCTCTTTCTGGACACCCTATCGAGCTGCACAAGGAAGAGGTCAATCTGGGCAAGTGGCTGCTGGACATCCTGGTCACCTGGCAGGCTGCCGCCCAGGCCAGGGGATTAGAGTGGCGGTGTAACCTGCAGAGCAATTTACCAATTATTTCAATCGACCCCGATCGTATGGCTCAGGTGATCGGAAACCTGGTTTCCAATGCCATTCAATATACACCAGACGGCGGGCATATCCAGGTGACTGCGGGAGTCGAATCCGACCAGGTGTGGATCTCCATTGAGGATACTGGCATTGGCATCACCCCGGAGGAGCGCCTGAGGATTTTTGAACCCCTGTACCGCGGTTCGCGTGCCCGGCGTTTCCCACAAGGCATGGGTTTGGGTCTGGCAATTGCCGATGAAATTATCCGCCTGCATTCCGGAACCCTGGAAGTGAACAGCGAAGAAGGCCGTGGTAGTTGCTTTATCCTTCGCCTTCCTCTTCCCCCCCCTTCTTGACCGATGTGGTCATTCCGTGCATTGCAGCGTGTGGATTACAATCTCTGGGGGGCAAAAGAAGCGCACAAAGACTCCTGACGAGCCAACTCCAGCGGAGGTGTAACCGCTCATCCCATTAAATTGCCAGCTTCCAAATGTGTACTTGCGGGCACAGCGTGCATTAAGAAGAAGAGGATACCCACCAGGCAGGCAGATTTGCCCGGCATGAGTATGACCTGCCAGGTATAACATAAAACCGCGTTCTGCAGCCTGGTAGATCAGTTCAGGGGAGTGAACCAGGATGATCCGGGGATCTGCCGGATCCACATCCTCCATGGCTTTATCAAAGTCGTGCAAGCCGTAAAAATGAGCGTCATCCAGGCCAATCAGCCACATCTTTTCGTCCCCCTTCTCCAATTTCACTGCCTCATTCAGCAGCAAACGTATACCGGCCGCTTCAATCAGCGGTGCCATCTCTATAAAATCGTGGTTACCCAAGATCCCATATGCACCCAACGGACATGTCAGGGATGGAACCAGAGCGGTAAGTTCCTCAACAATATGCTGGTAACGTCCGGTGTCATAAAAACGGAAATCGCCGGTGAGTACACACACATCAAATGCCAATTTTGACACCACCTGGGCAATCCGGCTACCCA
>CAIQIV010000369.1 GCA_903871905.1 uncultured Chloroflexota bacterium
GCGGTAGTAGTACGTGGCGGCGGTTTTCCCGGAGAAGAAAAAGGAGGTCTGCGGGCCGGTATAGACGGTCTGCGGGCTGGCAAAGTCAGCGCTGGCGGCCTCTTGCAGCACATACCCTGTGGCCCGCGCCGCGCTGCTCCATTCTACGGAGTAGCTGCCCAGCCCGTTGGGGTTGTCGATGGGCTGGATGACGGGTGTTTCGGGCAGCAGGATGGTGATCGAGCGGGAGGCGCTCCAGGTGCTGTC
Organism: uncultured Chloroflexota bacterium; assembly: GCA_903871905.1. Lineage (GTDB taxonomy): Bacteria > Chloroflexota > Anaerolineae > Anaerolineales > UBA4823 > CAIQIV01. The sequence goes on from CAIQIV010000369.1 coordinate 247, forward strand.
CCCCCACGGGTTGTGCCCTTTGACGCGGTAGTAGTAAGTGCCTGCCAGGACAGGCCCCAGGTGGCAGGACTGGCTGGTTGTGGTGCACACGTCCTGGAGCTGGTAGGAGAAATCCGGGTCGGCGGCCTGCTGCAGGAGGTACTCGTCGGCCAGGCGGCTGGGGCTCTCGCTCCAGATGACGGAAAAGCTCCCATTTTCATAGTTGTTGATGGGATCCAGGGCCGGCTGGTAAGGGGCCTTGCCCTGGCGGGTAAAGGCCAGGGGCAGGTAGCTGGCGTTTTCCTCTGCTGCCCTGGCGGCGGCCGGCGCCAGGGTGAGGGCCAGGGCGCCCAGCAGCGCCAGGCAGGCGGCCCAGAGGGTTATCTTCTGTACGAGATTTTTTGTATTCATTACTACACCTTGTTTCAAAGTTGGATGATTGGGGAATATTTTTTCGCTTCCAGCTCATCCCCATAATTCTGAAATATATTTTATGTATTCAGTTTTGCGCTGTGGCAATTATACGCGGGGTTAAATGTTAAATCAAGCCAATTCGGCGTCTTAGGGTTAGCTTCCTGGTATTATTGCCAGCGCATGCCCCTGACAGAGCGCCAGGGGCATGCTTACGGTGTAACAGTTTATAGCGGTCATGAGGTTTCCAGGCTGTGGCCTGTTTCAGTCGTCGACTACAATGAGTGAATAGGTTGCAATAGCGCTGTGATATGGCTTCCCAACATAAAAATATACATCAACGTCAAAGGTTCCGTTTTGCCCGGGGGTTAAGGTATCTGGGTTCAGGTAGGTATAATCTGTACCAATCACTTTGTGGTTTTGGTCATACAGGGTTACTACGGCTCGGACATAGGTTCTTGTATCAGAGAATTGGTTTACAGCTTCGCCGGCAACATGAAAAGCATTAAACGTATCAAAGCGAGTAGTTTGGTTCAAAATTTGGAGAATGTATGGCGCAGAGTCGCTGGTATCCCAGTCCAATGTCAGATCATAAGTGGAGTAAGCCGGAGGGCTGATAAGTAATACTAGGAAGGGGGAGATCATTCCAGGTGAAAGGGGGTCAATATCGGCGTAGGTGTAATCGCTTGCCACCACGTTTCCCTGGCTGTCGCGCAGGTTGGCAATGATTTTTATAAACCTGACATTCTGTCCGGTTCCGTTGTAGACCTCGCCAACGAGATAGAGGCTGCTGGATCCCTCGTAAGGCACAAATGCATTGGAACTCAGAACACTCATGGAGGGCTTGACTGTGGTGGACTGGATGCTGCTCCAGGAGCTTTGGCCGGTATCTCCATAGGCTAGGACCCGGTAGTAATAGCTCCCAGGGTTTTGGTTGACAACCTGATATTGGGTCGATGAGCCCTGATAGATATTTGAGGCGGTTTCAAAGCCTGGCGTAGTGCTTCCCTGGAGCAGGTATGAGATGTTGCGTGCACCCGGGTTCCAGGTTACTGTGTAACTGGGAGCCTGAGAGGCGTTTGAGATCGGATTCAAGATAGGAGCGTCAGGCGGGAAGACGGTCACGTACTGTGTGTTGCTCCATCCACTTGCGCCAGTGGAGTTTTCGCTGCGCACCCGGTAATAATATGTTCCTGCAAGTTTGTTGGAGGCTGCCCATGAGGATGCATTCCCTGAATACACATTCACTGCAGATAAAAATGCGGCATCGGTGCTTTCCTGGAGGGTATAACCTGTTGCCTGGTCAGTGTTGGTCCAGGCAACAAGGTAGTTGCCTGCAGCCGATGGATTATTTATGGGCTCTAAAGAGGGGACTCCTGGTGGAGAAACCTGGGCGGCTGCGCTACTGCTCCAATTGCTATACCCAGTATAACCCACGGCAACTGTGCGATAATAATATGCTCCAATGCTTTTCCCTGCGACGGAGAAGGAGGTCAAAGTTCCGTTATAAATGACCTGCGGATTGGTAAAGCCCAGGTTCGTGTCCTCTTGAAGGATATAGGTAACGGCTCGGGCAGAGGTGCTCCAAGATATTGAATAGCTGCCATTCCCATCCGGATTATCGATAGGCTGTATGGTGGGTGTTTCAGGTAGCAGAGTTGTAATGGGTTGGGCCGGGCTCCATTCGCTGTCTCCCCATTGGTTATGTCCCTTGACGCGGTAATAATAAGTTCCGGCTGGAATATAAGTCAGGTGACAAAATTGCTCGGCTGTGGCGCAACTTGTTTGAACATTGGTTGTAAAGGCAGCATCGCCAGCTTGTTGTAGAATAAATTCTTCAGCCAATCGGTTTGGAAACTCTTTCCATGTTATGGAGAAATCCCCGTCCTCGTAATCTGTGATGGGATCCATTGCTGGCTGGTGGGGAACCGCGATATGGTAGGTGAAAGTGAGTGGAAGGAAACTGTTGGTAGGGATGTTTTCCTCTTCAGTAGTGTTGGCTTGGGCAGGCGTTGGATAGAGGGTGAAGAAACCTGACAGGAGGAGAAAGCAAAGGAGAACAGACCAAACAATTGTCTTCGGCTCAAGTGCTTTGGAGTGCATGACATCACCTTTCTTATGGAGCTTGATGAGTTTAAGGATGTTTTTATCATTTCAAATAATTCCCCATCAGTGGTATGGTTGTTTTAGATTGTTGCAACCAGATTTCAAATTGTACACTAATCTAAGTGATACAATAAGTAGAAAATCAATAGAATTTGCGCCTTGTGACTGAGAAATGCGGCGTCAGGCGGCTATGCTCACAGCTATTTTCGGTTTTCTTTTTTGCCAAGGCGAGAAAACCTGACCGCCGCAGACTGACAGGCTATTGTTGCAGGATGTCAGGCAGGTCAAGCAGGGTCAGTTCCGGGCGGGCCTGGGCTTCCTGGATGAGCTGAGGGGTGAAGCCAGAGCGGGAGCATAGGGCAAAGTGCATCCGCCGTGTTCCCAGCTCAGGTTGGACCAGCTTTCCTTTACGGTCCAGGTTGGCCAAGATGTCGAGGCCAACTGGTTTGTTTGCCCATTTGCATTCCACCAACATGGCAGCGGCTTCTCCCAGCACCACCAGGTCGATCTCCTCGTTTGCGTTCCACCAGTTTCCAATGTCCAGCGGGATGAAGGGCAGTTTTCCCGCCAGCCCGGCTGCCCATAGGCCCTGGCTGCAGATATCTTCAAACACCGGGCCGGTAAACTGATCCAGTTGAGGCAGCACCTGGGTGTCTAGCACCAGGCGGGCGGCGCCGCGTTCTAATTGTGAATGGTTGGGGTGCAGGTAACGAAACCAGAAGCGCAGGTAAGGATCTTTCAGGCGGTACATCCCGCGGCGGCTCTTGTGCGGCTGGGTCTCGGTGATCGGAACCCGGCGTTCTACCAGGTGAAGCTGCTGCAGGGTGTTTAGATAAGCTGTGGCGCCCTCGATACCGGTTGCCTGCCGGATCTCATTCAGGCGGGTTTTTCCGGCGGCAATAGCCTGCAGGATGGCAAAGTAGTTGTGTGGATCGCGCAGTTCTTGTTGAAGGACAAAGCGCACTTCGTCATACAGATAAGCGCCGCGCTCCAGGATGCCCTCCTGGATGTTTTGCGCCAGGGAAGCCTCGCTCCGTAGGGTGTGAAGATAGGCAGGAGTGCCGCCGTAGATGGCGTAAGCGCGCACCTGGTCTTCAGGGGAGTAGTTGGGGAAAAACAGGCGGGCATCTTTGAACTGCAGCGGCTCGAGCAGGTATTGTCCTGTTCTGCGGCCGTAGAGCGGCGCCTGGTAGCCTAAGACAGCGCTTTCCATCATGCCAATGTAGGATCCGCACAGGATTAGCATCACCTGCGTGTTTTTCAGGGAGTGATCCCAGGCCCGCTGGAGGATTGAGCCCAGGGGGGGATGGGAGGCAATCAGGTAGGGGAATTCATCCAGGACGACAACCAGGCGCTGCGCCTGGGAAGCTATGGCTAAAGCCTGGAAAAGATCCTCCCAGGTAGGGTAGACAGCGTTGATAGCATCTGGGCCGAACAGGGCTGTGTTGACGGCGCTGGAGAGTGCGGTCCTGAGCGATATTTCTGAGCCCAGATCGGCCACAAAAAACAGTGAGCGCTTATTTTCACAGAAATGCGCCAGCAGCTCGGTTTTTCCCACCCGGCGGCGGCCGTAGAGCACAAAGAATTCTGCCTGCTTGGAGGCGTGGCGTTTTTCTAACAGGTCAAGCTCAAGGGTGCGGTTGACAAACATCGCTGCTGCCCTCGGTAAGGAAATCTAGATTATGATAATTACGATTATCTTATTGTAGCACATTTCCGAGGCTACGCCGCAATGCATTTTGTGGTTGTACTTGAGCAATAACTCTTGCACCTGGCGTAAAAGTTGGCTCACTCTTTTTGTCCCCAGCATGTTACGTTCTCCAAAGAGGCAAATGGGCTGCAGCGTTGTTATGATAAAATAAAAAAGGCCATTTCGCTGCAGGAGATAGAAACAAGCCATGTCCTATACCAATGTACGGCCGAATCCGGATATTATTTTTCAGAATCTTGAGAAGGAGACGGTGCTGCTTCATCTCAAGACGGAAGAGTACTATACCCTGGGGGAGACCAGCAGCCAGATGTGGCATCTGCTGATGGAGTATGGCGAGGTGGAGCCTGTGATTACCCGCATGCTGGCAGAATACAATGTGGATGAGGCTACTCTTAGAAGAGACCTCGACGAATTGATTTCCGACTGCTGTAAGCTTGGATTGCTGAGCGTTGATCAAGGATAACCTGCTTTCCCCGCAGGGGCGCCTGACGTGGGCGGCGCGCTGGCTGGCCTGGAAGCTGGCCGTGTTGACCCCACTGGTGCACCTTTCTCTGATGTTGTTTGGTTACCAGCGAACCTTTGCGGTCCTGCGGCGCCTGGCAAACTGGCATACACGCCCGGCGGTAAAGATGGATGACCTGGAAAGATTCTCCAGGGGACTGCGCCGGATCAACCGCCTGGTGCGCGACCACAGTCCCTTGCCGGGGAGCTGCCTGTCGCGTTCGCTGGCCTTGTGGCTGATGCTGCGCAGCCAGGGGATAGATGCCCGTTTGCACATCGGGTGCCGCAGGGAGGATGGTCAATTTCAGGCGCACGCCTGGGTTGAGTGGATGGAGCGGCCTGTGAATGCCGGCGTTCGCGTCAAGGCCCGCTATGTGGACTTTCAATATCACTTTGATTGAGGAAAGGAGAAGCGACCATGGACAGTTCAAGCACAACAGAAGAAAAAAAAGCCTACACCTA
>CAIQIV010000370.1 GCA_903871905.1 uncultured Chloroflexota bacterium
ATCGAGAATGTTAACACGAATTTCACCATCCACCAGAAACCGCTGACCGGGGTCGGTTTTGGACAGAAGTTTTTTGTGATCGTCCCATTGCCAGATATCAGCTTTTTTGTCTGGTATGAATATATCACGCATAACTCCATCATGTGGGTCTGGATGCAGACCGGATTTTTTGGCTTTATGTCACTGCTGATCATGGTGGGGTCCACCATCATGATAGGCTTTCATGCTTATGATCGCATGCCGCCTGGTGACGAGAAAGCCATTGGTTTGACGGCTTTGTTATACGTTGTGATGCATTTTGTGTATGCCTATGTTGATATGTCTTGGGAAAACCAGAGCATGATCCTGGTGGGTGCTTCGATTGGGATTATTGGCAGCTTGCAGTGGGTGATGTCCCGCCCGATCCCGGCGCCGCGCCGCCGTTATCGCTGGCAAACACTGCAGCCTGCACAACCTGTACTGCTAGAGGACAACGAATGAGCAAATTGCTGCAAATATGGAAAGAAGAAACCACCGGGTATCAACTGCGCCTGATGGTAGCGCATTTGCTATTAGCCTTCTTTCCGGTTTACAGCGGCAGCCGCATCCGTCCGGCGGTGCTGCGCGGCCTGGGGTTCAAGATAGGGGAAGGGACGGTCATTATGGGGATGCCGACTCTTACCGGTGGAAGGAATCTGCACCAACGATTGTCCATCGGTCGAAACTGCGTGGTCAATATCGGTGTGCTGTTTAATATGGGTGAAAGGATCACAATCCAGGATGGGGTTGCTATTGGACACCAGGTCATGATCCTGACTGAATCCCACGGTATTGGGCCGGCAGAAAGACGGGCGGCTGAACTGACCGCCCGACCAGTCGCAGTGGGCGCTGGCGCATGGTTGGGGGCACGAAGCGTTTTACTGCCTGGGATCAGTGTTGGAGCTGGGTCTGTCATTGCGTCTGGAGCCGTGGTGAGCCGTGATATTCCAGAAAATGTGCTGGCTGCTGGGGTACCTGCGCGCGTTGTCAAAGAACTGGCAGACAGGCCTGAGACCGGCAGCCGAGGATGAAACATACTAAATTCCCGATGAGGAACAATGAAGCTAAAACCCTATTGGAATAATTTTTGGGCTGTGGTGAGAGCCCGATGGTATTTTCGCAAGGCTACTGTTCTTGGGCCGCGCGCCCGGGTCTGGGGACGCCCATCGGTGCAAAACCAGGGAATAATGCAGATTGGGGAGCGCCTGCGCCTGGTATCAACGATTACACCCTGCGAACTGGTCAGCGGCCCACAGGGGAGACTGGAAATTGGGGATGGAGTTTTCATCAACTATGGCTGTTCGATTGCTGCCAGCCAGTTTGTTTGCATCGGCGCAAACAGCCTGATTGGAACTTATGCGATCTTGATGGATAATGATTTCCATGCGGTAGATCCTGATCAGCGCAACCAACAATCCCCTTCGGCTCCCATTATTCTGGAAGAGAACGTATGGTTGGGAGCGCGCGTCACGGTGTTAAAAGGTGTGACGATTGGACGCGACAGCGTGATCGGGGCAGGGAGCGTGGTGACGCGTGATATACCTCCTGGATGCCTTGCGGCTGGCGTTCCAGCACGCGTCATCCGGCAAATCAAACAAAAGGAAAATGACCATGAGTCCTGAGAAAGACCAAATTGGGAAACTTTCTGTTGCTGCTGGTTTACTGCGCAACAGTATCAATTTGATTAAGCCTAGGCAGACGCTTTTTATATTCAGCCACATGCGGAGTTATTCCACCCTGCTGTCTCACCTGCTAGGAAGCCATCCAGAGATAACTGGTTATGCTGAGATGCATCAATCCTATCGAAATTCATTAGATGTGCTCCGGCTGCGAGTGAAGGTTCTGATGGCGAATGATTATGAGCTTAAAGGCCGGTATGTATTGGACAAGGTTCTTCATAATGAGCGTGTCATCTCGGACGCGATACTGAACAGCCCGGCAACGGCAGTTATCTTTTTAGTGCGTGAACCACAGGGTAGCTTGCGCAGTATTTTCAAAATGGGTAAGAAAGTTCCAGATATGGCCTGGGTGAGCCAACCCGCAGCGTTGTTGGAGTATTACTGCCAACGACTGGCTGAGTTGGAGGTGCTCAGCCGGCGGCGGCGGACACCAGCTTATTTTCTGAATGGTGATCTGCTGCTGACGCACAGTAGAGAAACGCTCCAGTCCGTGTCGACATACCTGGGGCTACATACACAACTTTCTGAAAGCTACCAGATATTTAGGCATACAGGGGAGTCTGGGTATGGGGATTTCTCGGAAACGGTTCGCAGCGGGCATATCATCCGAGAAGAAAAGAAGGATGATGCCCATTTTGAGCCCCAAATCCTGGCTGAGGCCTGGGATGCCTATGAAAGGTGTGTGAATACTTTAAATAAATACTGCGAGGTAAACCCTGTGACGCAGGATGTTTCCCTGGTTGAAGTCCCGGCTGAACTGTCTAAGAAAGCTCTTGAGATTTAGCTTTGCGGATTGGTGTACGAATGCACGAAAGCAGTGTTATTGGTCTTGAGATCAGCGTGGTTGTGCCAACCTTCAACCGACGCCGCCAGTTAGCGCGGCTGATGGATGGACTGCTGCGGCAGTCATGCCCGGCTAATTCTTTTGAGGTCATTGTTGTGAACGACGGTTCTGAGGATGATACGGTGCAATACCTGGATCTGTTGAAGACACCATTCCCTCTGCGGGTGATCTCGCAACCCAACCGGGGGGTAGCAACCGCTCGCAACCAGGGTGTCGCGGATGCCAGGGCAAATTGGATCCTGTTCCTGGATGATGATGTATCGCCTATTCCTGAGCTTATCCAACGCCACCTGGAGATCCTGCGCCAGGATGAGCAGCGAGTAGTACTGGGACCGATGCTCACGCCATTGGATATTCAACTAGAACCCTGGGTATTATGGGAACAACGCATGCTGGAGAAGCAGTATAATTCGATGCTTCGAGGAAAATGGGAGCCAACAGCTCGCCAATTTTATACGGGAAACACATCGTTGGCCCGGCGCTATGTCCTGGCTGCTGGTGGATTTGACCCGGCATTCCGACGGGCTGAGGATGTCGAACTGGCTTACCGCCTCCAGGCTCTGGGGGTGCAGTTTTATTTTGCACCCCAGGCGCAGGTTTATCACTATGCTGAGCGAAGCTACCAATCCTGGCTGAAGATCGCTTATCACTACGGAAAAAATGACGTAATTATGACACGCACCAAAGGTCAGGCATGGCTGCTGCCAACGGTGATGAAAGAATACAAGCTGCGAAATGCTGGTGTGCGCACACTTACCCGGCTTTGCCTGGGCAGGCCGGTGATTAGCCGGATGGCGATGGGAATACTAAAGAAAGCAGCCTGGTTGGGCAGTTGGCTGGGCATCGAAACGGTCCCCCGTTATGCTTACAGTGGGATATTCAACCTGAATTATTACCAGGGTATGGCTGATGAACTGGGCGGAGAATCTCAATTCTGGCAGTTGCTGGCAACCGCCCAAGAAAATCCTTTGGAGTGAGGGCAAGATGTTAGAAAATTTACGCATGGATTTAAAACGTTGGGTGGTTCCTGGTCAGATTGCTGATGATTCTGCCTTGACCATGGGTACAGTGCTGCGCCTGTTTTATCAATATATGCCGGTCAGGGCAGTTGCGCTTTTCCGATTAGCGAGTTGGTTCAAACAGCAAAAGATTCCCTTCTTCCCGGGTTTCCTACAAAGAATGAATTATTTCTTCTTCGGTCTGGAAATCCCGAGCGGAGCGGATATCGGTGGAGGGCTGTATATCGCCCATCCCATTGGGACGGTGATCATGCCACGCCGGATCGGCAAGAACTGCACGATCATCGCGGCGATTACTATCGGTATGCGCAATGAGTGGGCATTCCCAGATATTGGAGATGAGGTGTTTATTGGCGCTGGGGCGCGTGTGTTAGGAGGTATTCGCATTGGCAACCAGGTGAACATAGGCGCGAATTCTGTGGTAATCCAAGATGTTCCAGATGGAGCAACAGTAGTAGGCGCACCCGGTAAGGTGATAAAGATATATGGAAAGCCAATGCAGCAGGCAGGACCAGTCGAGGCCCAACCTGTTGTTAATTAAGAATTTGCTTTCGGACTAAGTTGGATCTATCCTGGCGGTTTATGTGTAATAGAGTATTTTTGGATATGATACCCTGC
>CAIQIV010000371.1 GCA_903871905.1 uncultured Chloroflexota bacterium
ATCGAGAATGTGTTTGCCCGCCCGGGGTTGGGGCGCTTTATGATCAGTTCCATCGGCGCCCGCGACCTGCCGGAGGTCACCGGCAGCGTGCTCTTCCTGGCGACGGTGTACGTGGTGATGAACCTGGCGGTGGATTTTCTCTATGCGGTAATCGATCCCAGGATTCGTTATCAGTAGAGTATAAAAACCAGGTGGACCACGATAAACACGAAATACCCGAACATCTTGATATAAAAAAACAAAAACTCACGCCTTAGTGTATTTCGTGGTCTATGATTTTTCAATAACCCAGCTCGCGCTGGATATCTTCGGGCAGGTTGGCTTCACGGTCCACCGTGATGGGCGTGCCGCCGTAGGGCACGTAACGCACCTGCTTGCCGCCGGACCAGGTGACCCGCACATAGGTGCCGCCGTATTTCACAATGGTCACCGGTATGCCGCCTTCCCGCACAAAAGAAACATATTCACCGCTCAAGATGGTATCAGTCATCACACACCTCTTTCCTGCTACCCGGCGTTTACCGGGGAGTTTTTAGATATATACTTATTCTGGCTTAATTATACCCACCTGCGAAAAGTGGTTCTTGACTTTCCTTCATAAAGTCATATAATATAATTATCGGAATACTCAAGTTCCGAAACGGAATTATTAACCCAACCCCAATCCCCATGGAAAGAAACCTATGATTCTCAAACACCTTGTTGATACCCAGGATTATTCCAAGACTGAGCTGCTCGACATCATCCACCTCATCCGCAGGATCAAGGAAGCCGACCGCCAGGGCTGTACTCCGAAGCTGCTGGAAGGCGCATCCCTCGCCATGCTGTTCGAGGAACCTTCCACGCGCACCCGCATTTCCTTTGAGGTCGCCATGACCGAGCTGGGCGGACACTCGCTGTACCTGAAACCCGGCGAGATCCACCTCGGGGCGCGTGAATCGCTCTACGACACGGCGCGCGTCATCGCACGCTACGTGGACTGCATCATGGCGCGCACCCTCAAACACGATACGGTGGTGAAGCTGGCGCAGTGGTCCACTGTACCGGTGATCAACGGGCTCACCGACTTCAATCACCCCACCCAGGTGATCTGCGACGTGGTCACCATGCTGGAGCACGCACCTGCCGGTAAGAAGATGGAAGACTTCCATGTCACCTATATCGGCGACTCCACCAACCTGGCTTCATCGTTGATGATGATCTGCACGCAGATGGGAATGCACTTTACCTTTGGCGGGCCAGCCAAATACCAGCCGCCAGCCGAATGGCGCAAGGTGTGCGAGGACAATTGCAAGGTCTCCGGCGGTACCTTCCGCGTGACCGACGACCCGGTGGAAGCCGTGAAGGACGCTGACTTCATTTACACTGATCTCTGGTGGTGGGTGGGGCAGGAAGACCAGATCCCCGAACGGCGCGCAGCTTTCATGCCCAAGTACCAGGTCAACATGGACCTCTTCAGGAAGGCCCCGGCCCACTGCAAGTTCATGCACTGCCTGCCAGCTTCGCGCAACGTGGAAGCCACAGACGAGGTGATGGACTCCCCCAACTCGGTGATCTTCGACCAGGCCGAGAACCGACTGCACACCGAGAAAGGTCTGCTGGTGTATTTCATCTACCCCAACCTCAAGCGCCCCTCCAGTGAGCTACAGGCATATCACAAGGGCGAGATCGAGGCATTTCTGGAAAAGAAATTGTTCTAGGTAAGAAAGGAGCTGTGCATGCCATCACAATCTGCGGGTTCAAAGGGTTTCAAGAAGGTGATGAAGGGCCTGGATATGACCCTCTTCACCGTTTGCGCCATCCTGATCGTGGACACATTGGCGCCGTCGGCGGCCATCGGGCCTGCCACCATTTCATGGTACATCATCACCCTGGTGCTGTTCTTCGTCCCCTACGGGTTGATCACCGCCGAGCTGGGCTCGGCCTACCCGGAACAGGGCGGGCTGTATATCTGGGTGAAAAATGCCTTTGGTGAAAAATGGGCAGCCCGCACCACCTGGCTGTACTGGATCAACGTGGCACTGTGGATGCCTTCGGTGTATATCCTCTTCGCCGGCATCTTTTCCCAGCTGTTCTTTCCCGACATGAGCCTCTGGCTGCAGATCGCCATTGGCATCCTGATGACCTGGATCACGGTATGGATCGGCATCATCACCCTGCAGGTGGGCAAGTGGGTGCCCAACGTGGGAGCCATCCTCAAGGCATTGATCATGGTGGTGATGGGAGGGGCCGCTTTCATTTATGCGGCACGTAATGGCCTGGCAAATGACCTCTCTTTCCAGGCCATCCTGCCATCGTGGGACGCCGGCCTGTATTTTCTGCCGGTGATCGTTTACAACTTCATGGGCTTTGAACTGATGTCGGGAGCGGGTGAAGAGATGGAAAACCCGGGGCGTGACATCCCGCGCGCCATCATCATATCCGGCGTTCTGATCGCGGCTTTCTACATCCTGGGCACGGTGGGCATCCTCATGGCCCTGCCCCTGGAGCAGTTGGGCCTGGTCGGCGGCGTGATCGACACGCTCAAGATCCTGCTCGGGGAGAGCGGCATCGGGGTGCGGTGGTGCACCCGCGTCGGGCACTCCGCAGCTGCGCCGGACCGGGGTGTGGCCTTGGATGTGGCTCGCGGCACAGGAGGGTCGCGCGGGGAAGCTGC
>CAIQIV010000372.1 GCA_903871905.1 uncultured Chloroflexota bacterium
AAACCCCAGGCTGTTTACCCCAACTTGCTGTCGCCCGAGCTGTGCTCCCAACAGTGCAACCCCACCCATCAGCGCGGCGCGCACCACCGGGGCTTCTGCACCAACCAGGATGGTGTACAGGCCAATCCCCAGGGCAGCTGCCAGCGCACCGCGCCGCCTGCCCAGCACCTTCCCGGCCAGCAGAGCCAGCACCCCGCTCAGCACACTGATGTTGAACCCGGAAATCGCCACGATGTGCGCCGTACCGGTATCGCGGAAAGCCTGCCAGGTCGCTGAAGGGATGCCTTTTTCCTCTCCGAGCAAGATCCCGGCCATCAGTGAAGCTTCTGGTTCTGGAAAGATGGTATTTGTGATGTGCAGGCACAGCAGGCGGAAGTGGTAGATGGCGGCCAGGAAAGGATTTCCCTGGTTGTGCGCCAGCAGCCGGGCGCTGGCTTCAGCCATATACGCATAGATCCCCTGCCGGTTCAGGTAGTCGCGGTAGGAGAATTCTTCAAACTCGGGCGGGGTTTGCAGCCTGCCCTCCAATTGCACCCGGTCTCCGTACTGCCACCTGCTGCTCCCTTCAACGCGTGCCAATACCAACCCTGTGGTGGCAGTGTAAGCCTGGGAATCCTGGATGAATATTCTCTCTGCCCGCACACGCAGGTTAGCGTAAGCCTCGCGCTGATCAGGGGGTGCGTCAATCACCCCTTCAAGGATGAGCGCTTCGCTCCGGTCGTTGTACCAGGCAACGTAGCTTGGGTTGATCTCGGGCAGGCCGTACTGATAGCGAGCTGCGCCCAGGCTCAGGCAGAGCAGCAGCGCTGGCAGCGGGACAGGCAAAGCAATCCTGGGGTGCACAGGCGGCGCGGGTGCGGTGCTGCCACGGTGATGAAGGATAATCCGCGCCCCCAACCAGGCAAGTGCCGCGGCAGCCAGTATCAGCCAGTGGAACACAGACCAGTTCCAGGCCAGGGTGGCCTCCCCCACGGCTATGCCAGCCAGGAAGGCCAGCGAAAGCCACAGAAGCGGAAGTTTTAAGGTGGGCAAGCCATTCAGTCTCCTCCACCCTCATGTTCACCATCCTCACCTTCTTCTTCGCGTCCGGTGGGGTGGCAGCGGGTGCAGTCCTGAAAATCGTTGATCCCTTCTTCTAGATGCTTGGCTGAAACCTCGTTAGCTTGATGCTCATGGCAACTGTAGCAGGTGTAGGTCTGGTAATCCTGCGGGTGACAGGTTTTACAGGCGCTCAGGCCGCCTTCCCCGTGATCGATGGGGAACGTGTGTTTCCCGTTGAATTGAGCAGGCGTCCAGGCGTCTGTGGAATGGCAGGTATCACATTCGCCTTCAAAAACACCCGGGTGAGAGGCAGGGCTGTTGTGGCAGGCCGAACAGGCTTTTGGCGTTCCCTTGAACTGGTCCTGGTGGCATCGGTCGCAGGCAACCTGCACATGGGCGCCGGTCAGGGGAAAGGCAGAACGGGCGTGATCGAAAGTCGCCTGTTTCCAGGACTGGGCAGTGTGGCAGCCTTTGCAATCCCTGCCGAATTTGCCCTGGTGCGAGTCATCTTTGGCATGGCAGGTGAAGCAGTCCTGGGGGGTGGATTGCAAATCGCTGGCGCTGTGCGCTCCCGGGTGGCAGGCGCTGCAGGCGAGTGGCGCGTGCAGCCCTTCCAGGGGAAAAGCCGTCCGCTGGTGGTCAAAACTACTTCCATAGCGATCGGCGCCATCGTGGCAGTCCAGGCAGAGTTTGCCAAATTCGGCCGCATGCGCCTGGCTGAATGCAAGATCAACTTGCAGGTGGCAGTCCTGGCATGCAGCCTGCTCAAAGCGGGCATAGCCGCCGGTATGGCAGTCCGCACAGGCAAAACCTGCCCCGTTACTTTTCTTCTGGTGGCCGCTTAAAGAGAACCCGGACTGGTCGTGGGGAAAGAGACTGAGATCCGTGATGGTCAGCGCGGCGTTTGCCCCGCGATGATCAGGGTGACAGCGGTAGCAGGCAGTCTGCTGGCTTTGCGCCAGCATTACCCGGTGAAAGTTCTCAGGGTCCGATGTCAGGTTTGTGTGGCATGCCAGGCAGCGCTGTGCCATCGTCTCGGGTGAAAAAGGCGGTGTATGACAGGCGGCGCAGTTGCCCCCGGTGCCGGCATGCGATGCAGCCCCACCCAATTCCCGCCCCCTGGTGAACTGCGAGAGCTCTCCCGGGCTGAAGAGCACGTTACCCTGTCCCAGGCTGAAAGCGCTGACCAGCAGGCACAGCAGCACCCCAATCAGGATGCCGGGGATGGAGATGCAGCCGAGAGGTTTGCTCTTCATGGTCAGGACTCAGTGGAGAAAGGTGGCGTAATACATGCCGGCAATGATATGCATGAAGGCCAGGGTGAACAGGGTAATACCGACCGGGACATGGAACGAGTGCCACAGGGCCAGCAGATGGCGGGTCCTGGCCAGGGAGGCGGCCTGGTGCTGCAGAAGGTTGCGCTGTTTAAGCAGGCGCTGTACCTCTTTTTTTCGGCTTATCCCGGCTGTCTCCATTTGACTGGCCTGGCTGTCGAACTGGGCTAACTGCTGCTCGATCTGCTCAAGTTCAAGCGCTGAGCCGTCGGCAGAGCGCGGGATGGCCGTATAGATGTAGCGGCCGATGAATCCACTGATGACAATTATTGCCGTTAACAGCGTGGTCCAACCGGCCAGGCCGTTAAATTTCCAGGAGGAATGTAGTAACACCAGGAATGGGCCAAGCAACCCGGTAAAGATGTGAAAGCTCAGCCAGCCGGACATGCGTCCCCAGTGCGCCATCCGGCTGCGCTTACGCAAGGAGTAGAGAATCTCGGTCATCAACATCAGTAAAAAACCAGCAATACCCATGGCATGACCGAAGAAACCTCCGGCAGGTGGAATATCGAAGCCGGTCCAATACAAGATAACCAGGTAGATTGTGCCCACCAGCAGTGCAGCCAGCAGAGCCAGCCATAATTCGTAGTTCTTAGGACGCGCCACGGATTTTTCCCTGCTGTTTTGCCCAGAACCCCAGGAGCGTCTCGGAGAGCGGGGCTCCCGGCTGTATCAGCTGACCACGGATGGAACTGATGTCAATTTTGTTCTGGATCAGATGCTGTAAGGGCAGTGAGAGCTCCTGATCACCCATCACCACGGCCCCCAGCAGGGTTTTAGAACCCAAAAGCAGACGCAGGCGGTTGACATCCTGCCGGGTCTGGGCAATGGACGATTCAGGCGCCTGGCGCCAGATCTCACTTTCGCCGCGCGAGATGCTGATCAGGTCATTTTCCTGTCCATGCCCAACACTGCCGATGATGCTTGTCGTCAGGTTGGTCAGGCGGG
This sequence comes from uncultured Chloroflexota bacterium, assembly GCA_903871905.1. Classification (GTDB taxonomy): domain Bacteria; phylum Chloroflexota; class Anaerolineae; order Anaerolineales; family UBA4823; genus CAIQIV01. The sequence goes on from CAIQIV010000372.1 coordinate 3,324, forward strand.
TCACATTAACCGGGATGCGCCTGTGATAAGGCTCTTTCAGCCCAGACATGTTCAATCCGGCTTTCTCTCCCTGTTCGCGCGCCGGTCCCCACAGGCTTTCCTGCACAGAGCTTTTTGTCAGCGGGTCAAAGACCTGGGCTACGTCGCCAGCAGTAAAAACATCTGCTGCGCTGGTGCGCAGGTATTCGTCAGCCAGGATACCGCGCTTGGTCTGGATACCACAGGCTTCTGCCAGGTCTTTATTGGGCAAGACGCCTATTGCCACCGCCACCATATCGCATTTGAGCGTTGCCCCATCCCGGGTCCTGACTGCTGTGACCTTTCCATGATCTTGCAGGATTTCGGAGATCTCGGTGTGGAAATGCAGTTTTACCCCTTCGTTTTCGAGGCGCTGCTCGATGATGCTCGATTCAACTTGATCCAAAATGCTGGCCCAATACCGCTCGCCGCGCAGCAGGTAATGCACCCGGACTCCTCGCACCACCAGACCTTCTACGATTTCCAGCGCGGTGATTCCACCTCCCACTACAACTGCCGTGCGGGCGCGGCTGGCATATTCAATAAACTCGTGCAGGTCCTCCAGGTTGTCCAATTTCACCACCCCCTGCGCATGATGGCCTGGCACTTGCTCCCGGGCAGAGAGTGATCCGGTGGCAATCAGCAGCCGGTCGTACTGCACGACAGCCCCTGTGCTGACCTCCAGCCGATGCCCCTGGGGATGCAGGCGGGTTACCCGGTTGTGAACCAGCTGGACATTCAGCTCATTGAGTTCGCTGTCCTTCAAAGGGAAGATCTGGCTTTCATTAACCTCGCCGGTCAGGCAGTAAGCCAGCCCCGGGCGAGAGTAGTAACCGGCTTTTTCATCGCCAAAGATCACGATGCTTGCAGCAGAGTCCTGCCTGCGGATGGCTTGCGCAGCTGCAATTCCTGCTGGCCCAGATCCAATGATCACATATCGTCGCATGATTTTAGTTTTTTAACTGGGAAGAAGGATGGTTGGATTTGGTAATCCGCAGGGCCCCGCGCGGGCAGCGCTGTACACATTCGCCGCAGGTCAGGCAGTGACTTTCCTGGATGACCTGACCCCGCCAGGCAAAACGGCGGATATCGATGCCTATAGGGCAGTTGAATGAACAGATCCCACATTGTACACAGCGCGTGGGCTCAGTGACCACCTGGCCAGCCACCAGCGCCTGGTGACGATCCACTTCTTTCCTGAACAGTTTCTTCAGCATAGCACCATTCTCCTGTTCAGGATAATTGTACCACCCATCCTGCGTCTTTTAAAAATCCTGTGCGACCGCCATCTCGGCGGTCGCACAGATACAGCTGAGTTGTGCTTCTGGATTGGAATACGGCCGGATCAGTTGTGCGGCCCGCCAGATTTCGGTTCGCTCAGATGGCAAACCGTGCATTTTTTCAATGTGCCAGCCTCTCCCTGCAGATTGATAAACTTGATGGCGTCACGCGGCTGGCTGCTCTTGGCGATCGCGTGGGTGCTGTCATGGCAGGCCTCGCAGTAGATCCCGCCGTGGCCCTTCGAGAAGCGATAAAGCGGGTGATCCTGCTTGAACTTGGCATCGGTATGGCAGGAGTCGCAGCGCGGCTCGTTCAGCCAGGGGTTGGCATTCTGAGATACCTTCTTCATCCCGCCGTGGCAGCTTACACAGTCCATCCCTTCTTGCGACATGGTGTCGCGCAGGCACTTGGTATCCGGGCCAGGGTGGCAGCTGTAGCAGCCCTGCAGGTTATTCTGCACCTTACCGTCGTGCTTGGCGTGCATCGCATTGGATAAGTTGGGGATACCCTGCACTCCAGCGGCGCCCAGAGCATTCGAGGCATGACATTCTGCGCACAGCACCGGGCGGCGGCTCATCAAAGCGCCTTGATGCCCGGCAGGATATTCGTTTTGCTCATTTTTGTCGTGCAAGGTAAGAATGTTGGTCTCAACTTTCCCTGTGCTAATGCCAAAAGCTCCATCAGAATGGCAGTAGTCGCAGCGCATTTCTGTTGAGACTGGCGCGACCACCTGGTTCTTTGCCAGTACTATTCCCTTGGCGTCCTTCACCACAATGTTAGCCAATTGAAAGGGCTGGCGGTGGGTGAGGTCGTTATCAGTAAATTCCGTGATGGGAATGCCTTCCGCCACAAAATGATCGCCAGCGGCATCCATTGTGCCAGCCATTCCTTTGCCAGTGAGGCCGATGTTGGGAGCCAGGTTGACCCCAAAGAGCTTATCTGCATAGTCCCAGAAATTCGATTTGCCAACCGAGTAGGTATTTTCTGGGAAGTCATAAGAAACGCTTACCCCGCTGGTAATGATCTTAGGCGGGTTGCCGCGCTGAATCACCTGGGCCCACAGGGTGTTATAGGGCGGCAGCACAGCCAGGTCTGAGAAATCCCGGTTGTAGCAGTGCATGCCCAAATCATTCCAGCCGATGACGATATATTGGCCCAGGCGGGGGCCCCCGCTAGCAGCTGTCGCCCCGTTCTGGACAACCAGGGGAATAAAGGTGGTGGTTCCACCATCAGCCCGGGCAAACTGGGGGGCTGCCAGGCTCATGACCACCATGACCAGTACTAACCCAGCCAGCACCCCAAGACTGAGCCAAAAAGCATTGTGAGAAAATCGATTGATGTTCACGCATTCTCCTTTCCTGAGTCTTTTCCCTGGCTAAACTCTGCAGCCGGTCAGTGTTGGCAGCTTAAACCGGATTACTGGATGAGGATTAGCAGGGATATATAAAGAGTAGTAAAATTGTCTTATAAGTTGTGGCGTTTAACCGGACTTTAAGTTGATGTTAATGTAACTGGATAATTCAGAGTTATTAAACCAAGTCTAGATAAATAATGGGAGGCAGCCTTGGCTCTGGTCTTACTAGTCGATGACGAAGCGGGAATTACGGATACTCTTGAGTATCAATTGAAGAAAGAGGGGTTCCAGGTGATTGCCGTGGGGACGGGAGCGGGAGCGCTGCAGGCGGTCCAGGAGTCCCGCCCGGATCTGGTTGTGCTGGATTTAATGCTGCCGGATATCAGCGGCCTTGAGGTGTGTAAGCGCCTGCGGGCAAGCAACAACTCCATCCCGGTGATCATGCTGACAGCGAAAAGTGAGGAGATCGATCGAGTCCTGGGCCTTGAAGTGGGCGCGGACGATTATATGCCCAAGCCTTTCTCCTTCCGCGAGCTGTTGGCGCGCATTAATGCCACCTTGCGGCGGATTGAGATGGACCGGCAGACCACGCATGTCCAACCCGTTGCCCTGCGCCACCTCAGCCTGGACCCGATTGCCCGGCGGGTTTTCAAAGGTGACCAGGAACTGCAGCTTTCGGCGCGGGAGTATGATTTATTAGCTAACCTGATGAAGAACGCCGGCCGCGCCATGAGCAGGGATGAACTGCTCCGCCTGGTTTGGGGGGATGAGTGGATTGGCGATCCGCGCACTCTGGACGTCCACGTGCGCTGGTTGCGCATGAAAATTGAAGATGATCCGGCAGCCCCCCAGTATATCCAGACTGTGCGCGGTTTTGGCTATCGCTTTGCCGGGCCGGAGGAATTAGGATAATTTGTTCAAAAAAATAGACAGTTGGATTTTTTCACGGCTGTTGCCCTCGCTGCATGCCCGCCTGGTGCTTTCTCATCTGCTGGTTTCGTTGGTCAGCATTGTTTTGATCTCCGTTTTTGCGGGAAGATATATTTTCCAGGCTGCCCTGGCAGAACTGGAACACAACGTGCAAACCCTGGCTTTTGCCAGCGGGAATGCATTGGAGCCGCTTCTAAACCAATACCGGGATGGCAAAATTGATCCCTCGGTCCTGGGCTCAACCCTGGATCAGATGTTCCAGGACTATCCCGAGATCCAGTTTACCCTTTATCTGCCGGATGGCTCCCCGCTGATCGATGACAGCGGCACCCTGCCCCCGGCTGCCAACCGGAAAACTGCCCCCGAAGTGATGGGGGCATTTGAAAATGATGCCGGGCGTGGCACAGCCACGCGCAACGGCGCCAATGGGAAGCAGTATTTCTACCTGGCGGCGTTGATCCAGACCAATGTAGAGAACCTGGGCATCATTCGCCTGGGTGTTCCGATGGAGCCGGCCATGCAGTCGGCTCGACAGTCCCTGGGGGTGTTAATCCTGGTTGCTATCCTGGTCGCCTGTGGAATCAGCCTCTTCGGCTGGCTGCTGGCCAATAACCTGGCCCGGCCCATCGTTTCTCTGACGCGAACTGCAGAACAATTTTCGCGCGGTGACCTGACCGTGCGTGTGGAGCCTAAAGGCACCCAGGAAATGCGCCACCTGGCAGATGCATTTAATACCATGGCCGGAAAGCTGCAGGAGAATGTACGCCAGATGCGCGACTTTGTGGCAAACGCCTCACATGAGCTGCGAACCCCGCTTACGGTGGTCAAGTTGAGAGTAGAGGCGCTGCGTGCTGGAGCCCTTGAGGAACCGGAGATTGCAGGCCGCTTTTTAGGTGAGATCGAAAACGAGGTGAACCGCCTGGTGCGTATGGTGAATGACCTGCTGGACCTGTCCCGCATGGAGGCTGGTTTGGATGGCGGTGCGCAGGACTTGATTGACCTTGGTCTGATCGCCAACGATGTCTATTCCATCTTCAACATGCGCGCTGGCCAGGTGGGTGTAAACCTGGAACTGGATGTTGAATCGGGTTTACCTTTGCTGGAGGGAAATGAAGATCAAATCCGGCGAGTGTTCTATAACCTGGTAGAGAATGCGATCAAGTTTACCCCAACGGGCGGTAAAGTGCAGATCCTGCTGCGAGGTGGGTTGGACCAGAAGAATGTGCGCCTGCTGGTCAAGGATAACGGGCCAGGCATCCCGCCGGAAGTGCTGCCGCATGTATTTGAGCGCTTTTACCGCGCTGAGACAGGCACGGCTCGTACCGGTATGCCCAAGGGCAGCGGGCTGGGTCTGGCCATCGCCAAGTCAATTGTGGAAAATCACGGCGGGCAGATTGGGGTGAGCAGCCAGGTGGGTGAGGGGACTACACTGTGGGCTGAACTTCCTGCGGTAAGCTAATCACCGGCCAGGATTGTAGAACTGGCGGACGGCCGCACAACGCTCGCAGTATCCATTGCGGCATAAGAGTGAGAGAGGATCCGCCGCCATGCAGCGCCTGGCGGTGGTGATCAGGCTGGGTAATGGGAATGCCTGGATAAGCCCTTCCCCGGCCTGTTCCTGACGCCGCACATTGTTTAATTCAGCGGCCAGCACACCAAAACCATCGGAACAGCCGGGGAAATTGGGGCATTCTACCACTCCAGCGGAGGTCAGCGCCCAGCGGATAAAACGCTTTTGGCGGGACAACTGTTCTGCATAGTGAATGCTGGTATTCACCGTGTGATCCACCCCCAGCAGCAGCACCCACCCGCCAGATTGTACCAGGTGTGCGATGGGAGCCAGCGGCTGGGTAATGGTCTGGTTGTTCAGCGCATCATCAACATGGATGCCGGTAAAGGACAGGATGGGATGCATGGAACGGCGCGCTTCAGGGTGCCGCCGCAGTGCTTCTGGCACAGCTCCCATCAGCCGGTCGGCAGGCATATCCGGGCGAAAGAACTCAGCCATGCGATTGGAACTCCACCCACCGCCATAAGTGATGCCGTTGTCTTCAGGGCCAATTTCTGGTGTGAGCATGGTGTGATAGGTAAAGGCAGGCATCATTATCGAAGGAAAGACCGCCAGCAGCGCTCCCAACAGGGTTTCTGCCCCGCCGGGGATAAAGCCAAAGGCCGAAAGCGAGGCGTGGGCAATGACTGGCGACCCATGTGGAATCTCCAGCCGGCGCAGGGCAGTGGTCAGTTCACGGAAGGAGGTCATCTTGCCTTATTGGCCATGCCACTCAGGTTTGCGTTTCTCTGTAAAGGCCGCCATCCCCTCTTTTTGATCATGGGTGGAGAACAGCAGGTAGAACAGGCGGCGCTCATCCGCCAGCCCATCATAGAGAAAGGAATTAAACGCCTGGTTGACGGCTTCTTTTCCCAGGCGCACCGCGAGGGGTGCGCGCCCGGCAATCTCGGCTGCCAGGGCGAGGGCTTCGGCAAGGTAGCGCTCCACTGGTACGACGCGGTTTGCAATGCCATAATGCAGAGCCTCATCGGCGGTCAAAGTGCGGTTGTTGAGCACCATTTCCATGGCAAGTGCTTTACCGACCGCCCGCGCCAGGCGCTGGGTCCCGCCCGCGCCGGGTATTACCCCAATCGTGATCTCGGGCTGTCCGAAGCGCGCCGTCTCGGAGGCGACGATCATGTCGCAAGACAGGGCCAACTCGCAGCCACCCCCCAGGCACCAGCCAGAAACGGCCGCAATCACCGGTTTCTTGATCTGCTGAATGCGGTCGAACTGGGCTACACTCTGGCGGGTCAGCATATCCACGGGGGATGCATCGGCCATTTCCTTGATATCTGCCCCGGCGGCGAAAGCGCGCTCACTGCCGGTCAACACCATCGCTCCGATATCCTGGTCGGCATCAAATGCAGACAGGGCATCCATCAGTTCAATCATTAAAAGGTTGTTCAGGGCGTTCATCGCCTGGGGGCGATTCAATCGCACCAGCCCGACCCGCTCATGCTGTTCAGTTTGTATCATGCTTCCTGTGGACATCACCACCTCCTGATCCTGCGCTGATTATACTCGACTTACGCCAGGGACTGCCCTCCATCCAGGTGAACTGCCTCGCCGGTAATGTAGGCTGCCGCATCGCTGCACAGGAATAATGCCAGATCGACGGCTTCATCCAGTTTTCCCAGGCGGGCTAACGGGATATTCTCGCTGAGCCGCAGACGGCGTTCAGGTTCGGACAGAGCTGGACTGCCGGGCTCTCCCCAGGAAACCTGCCGTTCGGTATCCAGGATACCCGGGCAGATGGCGTTCACGCGGATGTGGTAAGGCGCCAACTCACGGGCAGCGGCGCGGGTCAGCTCAATCAGGCCGGCTTTGCTGGCCAGGTAAGCAGCGCGCCCCTTTGTCCCCGGCAGATGTTTCAAGTTGGAGGCAATATTCAAAATCACGCCGCCCCCCTGCTGGCGCATGATGCGGCCAGCCGCCTGGATGGTAAAAAACGGGGCGCTCAAGTTGACGTCCAGCGTACGCCGCCAATCCCATTCATCCATTTCAAGCAGATCGGTGCGAGGCTCTACACCGGCGTTGTTGATTAAAATATCTACTCTGCCCCAGTCGGACTGCACCAGGTCGAACATGGCCTGCACCGGGATATTCTTGGCCAGGTCAAATTCGTATCCCCTGGCCTGACCTCCAGCGCGGTGAATGGCAGCCAGCGTTCCATCCAGGTTCACCGGCAGCAGGTCATTGGCCGCCACAACCGCCTGCCGCGCGGCAAAGCCTATCGCCAGGGCTTTGCCCAGCCCGCGACCAGCGCCGGTCACCACCACAACTTTTCCAGCAAATGATTCCATGCTGACCTCGCTCAGGGTGGACACACGGGAATGGTGTCCGAATTATTCTTGCCGTTGAGGGGTAAACCCAGGTAAGGAGAGGGGTCAAGCGTGTTGCCGATTTCCAACTCATTCAGAAAATGACCTTCCCGGTCGAGCACAATGGAGAAATGCAAATGCACCCCCACCGGGTTACCCGGCGTTCCAGAGAAGTTGCCCTGGTATCCTAACAGGGTGCCCTGTTCCACAAATATTTCGCTGCTTCCAGTTGGAAACGGGGAAGCGATCAGCGATCCGCCGCGTTCGTCTGCCATGTGGGTGTAATAAGTCCAGATCTGGCGCCCAGGCTGGAGCGGATCATCAGGAATGCGGATGATCACCGACGATTTCCAATCTGGCAGGCGACTCAGGTAACCCGGGTATGCAGCATAGACGGGGGTGACGTTAATGTCTGTTCCCCCGAATATATCGATCCCCTGGTGACGATGGCCCAGGCGGAAGGAGTCATCCCACAGGAAGCCAATATAGCCGGAGGTGGGCATGGCAAAGGGTGCTCCGGCGCAGGTCTGTTGAGCGGTCGCCGCCCAGTCAGGGTGCGCCTGCGACTCGTGCAGCCAGGACAGCAGTTTCCTGGTGCGAAAGAAGCCGGCGGCATAGGTGCGGTAAGTCAGCCAGCCCACGACCAGGGCTGCAGCAGCCAGGATCAAACCCACTGCCAGGCAGCCCAATAACAGCTTCCTACGCTTTTCGGATGGGTGCATATGAAACTCTTGGAAGGGATACATCTGGCTCAGTCTTCGACATGGGATAGATTATACAGGCAATACAATGCCAGGTGGCAGCAGATCACCCATCTTGCAAAATCGTTAAGAATTATTTATTTGCACAAGACAGGATCGGTGGTATGATTCGCCGACTAGGAGTGAATTCCGATGAACGAAAAGATTACGATAATCGAAGGTCCCCCGCCTACATTTGAAGCGGTGCATGACGGCTGGGCGTTGGGCTTGAACGAAAGTCCAATCCTGGCTGAGGTGGCGCTTACTCGTTTGCGCACCTACAATGGCCCCGCGCTGGTGGAGCGCTGTTACAGGGCCTGGCATAACAGCCAGCCGATCCTCCTCGAGTTCCGCAGCCCGGAAGGGCTGGAGCAGAAGGCGCCTATTGTGGCGGCGCGTGCCGTGGATGTCGATGAAGGCCAACTCCTTTTCCTGTGGGTGCGCCTGGAGGATGAGAACCTGGAAGTAGAGTTTGGCTATGACGATGATGATGAGGACCTGGATATGCCAGGAACTCAATCTTAACCAGATCAACGGTTAACTGGAATTTCCTGGAGACGGGTTAATCTCCTGGAAGGATCAGCAGAAAGCCTCTTGATGATCGATGTGCCTGCCAGGCCATTGGAGATCTCAAGAGGCTTTTGGATTAACTGTTGTCATAATGAAAGGAGCCTGGACTATTGATCCATTTCAATTCTGAGACGCGTACCTTTAACTTGCTGCTGCGCAGCAGTTATTATGCCTTTCAGGTCGATGCAGATGGCCGCTTGATCCATCTCGGATGGGGACCGCGACCGCAAGATGCATCCGGTGAAGACCAGATCAGTGGAAAACCGGTGTTTGAGCCTTACAATATTCCCTGGAGCTTCATCACCCAGTTCCGCCCGGATGAAGTGCTGACTTTTGGGGAGATCACTAGTTTTTACCCCACCCTGAAGGTGTCCTTCCCAGGCCTGCCTGTTCCGCTGAAAGAAGGTGAATCGCCGCATCTTCCCCTGCGCGATTTGCGCCTGCGGTATGCCGGGTACGAGATTGTGACCGGCGCCAAACCTGGTTTGGCGCCGGCGCATGGTCTGCCGGTGCGAGAACTTTCCCCACGAGAAACACTGCGCGTGCGCCTGCAGGATCCGCTCCAGTCACTGTATGTAACCCTGTGTTACCGCCTGGATCCCGAGCATGATATTATCGAGCGCTGGTGCGAGCTGGAGAATGCAGGTCAGCAGCCAGTCTCATTTGACATATGTTGTTTTGCCTCCCTGCACCTGCCCAACGGGACCAATGAGCTGACCAGCGTGTCTGGAACGTGGGCGCGCGAGTTTACCCCTCAGCGTCAGCGTCTGTCTCAGGGGGTGCAGATGATGGAAAGCCGTAACCTGCAGACGGGGCATAACAGCAATCCTTTCTTCATGCTGAACCGCCCGGGCCAGGCCTGGGAAGAGAGCGGCGTGGTCTATTTCGGCGCCCTGGCTTACAGTGGGGCCTGGCAGATTGCGCTGGAACAGCTGCCCACCCTGGATATCCGCCTGCATGCCGGGTATCATCCGTTTGATTTTCAGCTTGATCTGGCCCCCGGGGAGAGGCATGTCACGCCGGCTTTGGTGATCGGTGTCAGCTTGCAGGGCTGGGGTGGTGCCAGCCGGCGTTTGCATGACTTCGTGCGGCGGCATGTCCTGCCTTGCCCGCCGCAGGATGCGCAGTGGCGCCCGGTCTTGTACAACAGTTGGGAGGCGACTTACTTCAACCTGAGCTTTGAAAACCAGGTGGAACTGGCGCGTAAGGCGGCCTCCATCGGCGTTGAGCTTTTCTGTGTGGATGACGGCTGGTTTGGCGCGCGCCGCAGCGATACTGCCGGCCTGGGGGACTGGGTGGTGAGCCCGGATGTTTTCCCGGGTGGGCTGGAGCTGTTGGTGGATGAGGTCCACCGCCTGGGAATGCAGTTCGGCCTATGGGTGGAGCCTGAGATGGTCAACCCTGATTCAGATCTCTACCGTCTTCACCCGGATTGGGTGCTCCATTTTCCAGGCCGCCCGCGTACCACAGCACGCAACCAACTGATCCTGGACTTTGGCCGTACAGAAGTGGTGGAGCATATTTTTTCCTTGCTGGACGCATTGGTGGAGCGTTATTCGATTGCTTTTTTCAAATGGGATATGAACCGGTTGGCTACAGAACCAGGCTCGGTGGCGGGCAAAGCTATCTGGCGCAGGCACGTGGAGGGTGTCTACCGTATCATGGACCGCCTGCGCCAGCAGCATCCCGGTCTGGACATTCAAACCTGTTCGGGTGGGGGTGGGCGTATTGACCTGGGCATGTTTGGGCGTACGGATCAGGCCTGGGTGAGTGATAATACAGACGCCTTCGACCGTGTCCGTATCCAGGAAGGGTTCAGCCTGGCATATCCTGCCTGCTGCATGGAGGCCTGGGTCACGCATGAAAAAAACCACATCACCCAGCGGGTCACGCCTCTCAACCTGCGCTTTGATGTGGCCATGCGCGGTGCTCTGGGCATCGGCTCCAGCTTGAATGAACTGAGCCAGGCTGAATTGGCCGAATATGCTTCTTTCATCCAATTCTATAAGATGATCCGTCCCGTTGTCCAGGCAGGCGAACTCTATCGCCTGGAACGGCTGGAAGAGTTTGATGCCTCGGTGATCGAATATGTCTTGCCGGATGGGAGCGAGGCGGTTTACTCCGAGGTGCTGCGCGACCACCAGGTGGGAGTGTTTCGCCCTGCGGCCTTACTGAAAGGGCTGCAGTCGCGCCTGGTTTACATGGTCCTGGATCGCTCAAACACTGAAGTCTACCGGGCAACCGGTTACGAATTGATGGTTCAGGGCATACCGCCTGCCATGCTGGACTATCCAGGGTACAGCAGGACCCTGTATTTACGCGCTGTCCAATGAACCGTTGGTGCGGCCGCTGGGTCATCCGGAAGGTAAATGGAGCGCGTCCCTGTGCTTTCTAAACCAGGGGGTATAATAGAGATGTCAGGCAAAGGAGGAAAAATGGCCGGGTCAGAAATTTTAATCACGCAGCTTCAGGATCAGGTGTTTACCATTACCCTGAACCGTCCGAAGGTCAATGCCTTCAATTTTGAGTTGATTGCAGCCTTACAGGCAGCCTTGCGCCAGGCGGAGCGCGAGCCTGAGGCGCGTTGTGTGCTGCTGCAGGCCAATGGACCAGCCTTCAGCGCCGGGCAGGATGTAACCGAATTCCAGAAAGGGGAAAAGGTCGATTTTCGTTACCATTTGCAGCGTACCTATAACCCGCTGGTGCTGCAGATCCGCCGCCTGGAAAGGCCGGTGCTGGCTGCCATCCAGGGCTCTGTGGCTGGCGCTGCCCTGGGCATAGCCCTGGCCTGTGACCTGCGCATGGCAGCGGAGGATGCGCAGCTTGTGGTGGGTTTCCTGGGGATCGGCCTGGCGCCTGATTCGGCTGTCTCACTGCTGCTGCCGGCGCTGATCGGCCTGGCCCGGGCGTCAGAATATACATTCTCCAATGCCCCCATCAGCGCGCAGCAGGCATTGGCCTGGGGCCTGGTAAACCGCCTTGCTCCTCCGGAGAACCTGCATGAAAAGGCTTTTGCCTGGTCGCAGCAACTGGCACGGGGACCGGTGCAGGCCATGGGGCTTGCCAAGCGGGCCTTCAACAAGGCTGTGCTGCCCAACCTGGAACAGGCGCTCGACTACGAGGCGCACTTGCAAGAGGTGGCAGGCCAGGGCAGCGAGCACCAGGAGGGGGTGCGTTCTTTCCTGGAGAAGCGTCCCCCCCGGTTTAGCTGAGAAAATAATACAGGTAAAACTTTACGCCCACCAGCAGGGCGAAGAACATGAAAGTTGCCAGCGCCGCTCCCCAAACTTCTGGGGGGCGGCGTTGGTCACCGACTGCCAGATCAGGATAGGTTCCGGTTATTCCTAAGCGAGGCCCACCAAACCAGGAGAAAATAAAGCCTCCGATCAGCCCGCCGATGTGACCCCAGTTGTCAATCTGCAGCCCGGAACCCATGCCGATCGCCAGGTTGAGCACAGCTACCAGCACAATATTCATCAATGCCCGCTGTGCCTGGGCGCCAAGCATCTTGCGGTTCTGGTACAGGAAGACTCCTTCGGCGGCAAGCAGCCCAAAGATAGAGGTTGATGAACCCAGGGAGGGGTTGGTCGAGAAGAGAAAGGACATCACGTTCCCGGCAAAGCCAGCCAGCAGGAACAATCCCAGGAAACGACCGTGCCCATAGTGGTATTCCAACCCTGGGCCGAAGACATACAACGCATACATATTCAACGCCAGGTGCGCTATGGATCCGTGCAGCAGCACGGGCGTGATCAGCCGCCACAGTTCCCCAACCAGAATATATTCGTTGATTTTCATCCCCAGGAAAGCAGCCACATCTCCACCTAATACCGATTCGCCAAGCATCTGCACCAGGAAGATGGCGATGGTGATGCCCATCATGGTAAAGGTAACCACGGGTTTCCGCCCGCTGAGCTTTACCTCAACGCTCACTGGCTGTGGTTGTTCCATTTTGGAATAGGGCCCCGGTTCTGTGGGTGGCGGCGTAGGTTGGTTCACAGTTCCCCCTGAAGTTTTGCCTGGTCGATGATGATTTGGGCCAGGTCATCTGGAAGCAGGGTGGATGTGTCCAACTCCAGGTGATAAAAAGCCGGATCGCGATAATCCTGCACCCCGTAGATTTTTAGAAATTTCTCGATATCTTTGTTGTCGCGGTGATCGATGTCAATCCTGGCCTGCTCCCGGGATGTTTTGTCGCGCCTCACGTAGCGGTCGATGCGTGTTTCTAAGGGCGCGAAACAAAAGACGCGGAAGACATCCTCGATATCCCGGGCCAGCCAGCCGGCTAATCGGCCTTCAACGATGATGTGGTTTTCAGTGCTTAGCAGGAGTTTTTGGGACTGGTCAAATTCCCGATGCGTTTCATCGGTCAGCTCGGCCACCTGCTGGATTGTCATGCCCTTGGAGGCGCAAAAGTCTCTGAATCTCTGGCCGGTGTTCACGCGTGTCCAGCTTGGAAGTAGCGCAAGCAGAGAGTTTGCCACGCTGCTCTTACCGGAAGCGACTTCACCGGAGATGGTTATGGCACGAAATTTCATGAAATGGATCCTGTATTCCTGTAATAGTGTAGGTAGAACGCGGTAAATCGATTCTGTACGCCAGGATTATAGGTGATGCTTGAGATATCAGCAAGGTTTCAACAACAGGCAAAGGTTTTGTTCATCTGGTGTTCCTGGGTGAGGGACAATTGGTTATAATTTGAGGCAGCTTTACATAAGGAGGTTTGTGTATGCCCACATATCAATACCGCTGCCTGGATTGTAACAAGCGGTTCGATGTGTTTATGACCTATGCAGAGTACGGCGCCCGGCCGGTAGTGTGCGGCCACTGTGGAAGCGCGCAGGTGCAGCGGCGTATTGGGCGCATTCGCGTGGCGCGCTCGGAAGAAAGCCGCTTAGAGAGCCTGGCAGATCCCAGCGCCTTGGCCGGTCTGGAAGATGATCCCCGCGCCCTGGGGCGGATGATGCGCCAGATGGGGCAGGAGGTTGGTGAGGATATCGGCCCGGAGTTCAATGAGGTGGTAGGACGCCTGGAGGCAGGGGAAAGCCCAGAAGAAATTGAAAAATCGATCCCCGACCTGGGCGGCGGGGATGGAGGCCTGGGAAGCGGCGGAGGTTTGGACGATTTTTAATGATTAGCGAGGCGGCAGGCGGGAGAGCACGGTCTCCCGGAGTACAGCCTGCACCTGGGCAAATGACTGGGAGGCGTCGATAATTACCCAGCGCTCTGGTTCCTCATGCGCCAGTTCATGGTAGCCCTGGCGCACGCGCTGGTGGAAGGTCAGCTCATAGGCGTCCAGGCGGTTCCAGTCGCCACCCCTGGCACGCCGGCGCAAGCCTTCTTCAACATCCAGATCGAGCAGAAAAGTCAGGTCAGGTTTTAATCCGCCAGTGGCAAAATGGATGACTGTGCGCAGCTGGACCAAGTCCATCCGGTGACCATACCCCTGGTAAGCCAGGGTGGAATCGGCATAGCGATCACACAGCACCAGGGTCCCTTGTTGCAGCTTTGGCCGGATGACTTCCTCCACCAATTGGGCGCGCGACGCCTGGAAGAGTAAAATCTCGGTGCGCGGGCGCATGGTGGTGTTCTTTAAGTCGAAAAGAACGCGGCGCACCTGGTCGCTGATGACCGTGCCGCCCGGCTCGCGCGTGGTTAACAGGGAATATCCTAACTGCTCCAGGTGCTTTGCCAGGGCAGCGATCTGGCTGGTTTTCCCGCTGCCGTCGGGGCCTTCAAAGGTGATAAACACAGTTGTGGTTACTCCTGGGGTAGCAACTGGGGCTATTCTCGAAAGATGCGCACCCGCCGGTTGGGTTCTTTCCCGTAGGAGTGTGAAACCAGGCGCGCCTCGCGCACCATCTGGTGCTGCAAGCGCCGGATGGACGAGGCTGCGGGCTGAAGCTCAACCCAGCGCTCGCCGTTCATCACTGCATCGATGGCCTGGCGCGTTTCCTGCAGCACCGGATCCAGTCCGCCTTCGCCGGATGGATCGGGCGTAAGGCTGAACAGGTCGCTCAGGAACTGCAGCATCTGGTTAACCGTGTTGGCGCGCAGCACATAGATGGGGATATTGCGATTCTCAGCGTCCACGATGGAGCGCTGCCGGTTGCGATAATACGAGCGCAGGGTGACCAGGGCATCGGCCTCGCCAGGCTCGTTGAGGATCACTGCCGGAACACCCAGGCGCCGTGCGGCCTGGAGCAGGCGATTGCGCGCCACGCCGTAAGGGTAGATGCGCACTGGCGACAAAGAGCGCCCTGACGCGGCTGTCCCTGGCGGATAACTTTCATCAGCAAAAAACGGGACCTGCTCATCTGGAGCACGGCGGGAGCGTTCTGGACGGGGTTCTGGCCCCTGGCGCCGCAGACCCTGGCTGCTTGCAGCCTGGGGACGGGGCATGGGTGCTTTTTCGATGGTGATCTCCCCAGTCAGGCTGCGCGAGCGGATCTCTGGGGGGAGCGGATAGCCGCGCAGCAGGGCGTCCACTGCTTCAGCGACATCAGGATGCACTGCCAGGCGGTCGCGGGTTTGGATTTCGATCAGCACATCAAATGTCGGCGGAGAGCGCCTTTCGAGGACCGTTTTTTGCGTGCCGCGCCGCCGGGCTTCTTCATCGGAAAGGGTAACCGATTCGATGCCTCCCACCAGATCTGCCAGTGTAGGATTGAGCAGCAAGTTTTCCAGGCTGTTGCCGTGTGCTGTGCCGATCAACTGCACCCCACGCTCGGCAATGGTGCGCGCAGCCTCGGCCTCCAGCTCGCGCCCGATCTCGTCGATTACAATGGCTTCAGGATTGTGATTTTCGACTGCCTCGATCATCACTTCATGCTGCAGGTTGGGCCTGGCAACTTGCATACGCCGCGCCCGGCCTACTGCAGGATGGGGCACATCCCCGTCCCCGCCGATCTCGTTGGAGGTATCCACGATTACGACCCGCTTGGTCTCAGCCAGCAGGCGAGCTGCCTCACGCAGCATGGTGGTTTTTCCCACTCCCGGGCGCCCCAGCAGCAGCAGACTTTTACCGCTTTCGATCAGGTCTTTGATGATATCCGTGGTACCATAGACGGCTCGACCTACCCGGCAGGTCAGTCCGACAATGGCCGTGCGCCGGTTGCGGATGGCTGAGATGCGGTGTAAGGTGCGCTCCAGACCGGCGCGATTATCTGCGTCGAAGTCACCGATCCGTTCGACCACATAATCGATATCTGCGCGCGAAGTCTCGGACTCGACCAGCACCTGTTCGCGGTTGACAAAACGGGCTGTGGGTAAGCGTCCCAGGTCCAGAATGATCTCTAGCAGGTTTTCGCTGTCATCTGCTTCAACCACTGCCTTGGCAATGATCGGGGGAAGCACCCCCAACAGGGCGTGCAAATCATCGGTTATTTTCTTTTGTTCCATTAAGCCTAATCACTTCTCTGTTGAAAATGTGCAATTGGTGCGGAAACTTCTGGATGGCTGGCCTCCAGGGCTGGCAAGGCAAACGGGCGTTCGGCTTTCTGGGCGATGGCGATATGTTTTGCCATGACCGCCTGGCGAGGTCCCGGGCGGGCGCCGATCTCTTCCAGTGGGGCTTCCAACCAGGATTGGTAGGAACGGATGCAGGTGTATATTGGCCGAGAACGCTGGTTAGGCGGCTGCAGCAGCAGATCAGCCATGCGCTCCTTCACCGAAGCGGCGTCCGGGTGGACAAATGGCTGCGCCCATATACCCTTCAACCCATAGCGCAGCTCAACGAAAGCCTGCAACTCATCGCCCTGATAGTAGACCATGCCATGCGGCTTATGAAAAGCAAATGGCTCCACCTGCTGCACCAATCCTGGAACCAGGTTGTTGTATAAGGCCCGGATGGCTGGAGCATCGATGCTGTCTGCAGGACGCCAGGGCAAGCTGCTGCGAGGATTCACAGAATGCGCCTCAATCCCCCAGATGCGCTGGCGGGAATATATGGAAAAGCTGGCCTGCCGTAAATAGTCAAAGGCGGATGCCGATTCTTCCACTTCGGCCAGGAGGCGAAATGCGCCATGTTCTCCCATGACTGCTACCAGGTAATCCAGCAGACTGTACAGGCTGGATGAACCGAGGGCTTCGGCCGGTGTCAGGAAAGTCAGTCGGGCAACTTGTGAGCCAGCGGTTTGCATTGCCTGGCCGATCAGCTTTGGCTGCTGGCCATTCTTGCCGTTTGCGGCTGCTGTGATGATCCCTGTACCGGGGGCCAGGTAGGATAATAATGCCCCCTGGACCAGCATCGGTCCGGCGGTCAGGACCAGGGCGCTGTCCAGGAACAGGCTGTGTTCACGGCAGCGGTACAAAGCAGGCAGGTCACGCCAATCAAACGGGCGGACGCTCATAGGTCGTTCAGTTCTCCGCTCTGGCTCGTTCCTAAACCTCTTATTCTTGCCTCAGCTCAGGTCCGCCGGTGCTTTCCCTGGCAAGGGAGGCAAAATAGCGATGGAACCGGTCGTCCTGGGTGAGCTCTGGATGGAATGATGTTGCCAGCAGGCGTCCTTGTTGAGCAGCGACGATGCGGCCGTCGGGCAGGGCTGCCAGCACCTGGGCATCCTGTTCTACTCGTTCTATCAGCGGGGCGCGAATAAAGACTGCATGATAGGGGAGATGTTGTTCATCGTCCTGGCACAGGGCTGGGATGTCCAGGTCAATTTCAAAGCTGTCCACCTGTCGCCCAAAGGCGTTGCGTTCCACCACAATGTCCATGAGGCCAAGCAGATGCTGCGGCCGGTGGGCATCTTTCGAAAGAAAGATAGCCCCTGCGCAGGTGCCCCAGATGGCTTTTTGCCGTCCAAAGGCGCGTAAGGGCTCCAGGAGATCATAAGCATTTGCCAGTTTCCCGATGGTGGTTGATTCTCCACCTGGGATGATTAGGCCATCCAGATCACTCAATTGATGGGGGAGGCGGATCTCTGCCGCCTCAACCCCGATCCGGCGTATGGAGTTGATATGCTCTGAAAAATCTCCTTGTAAGGCAAGAACACCAATCTTCATAAGCTCTCAACCGGCTCTCTGTCTACCAGCCGCGGCCTGCAATGAGCTCCCCTTCTGGAATGGAGGAAATCTGGCGTCCAACCATCGGTTCACCCAGGTTGCGGCTGACTTCTGCCAGGATGTAAGGATCGTTGAAATGGGTGGTGGCTTTGACAATTGCCGCGGCGCGCCGGGCAGGATCGCCGGATTTAAAGATACCCGATCCCACGAAAACTCCGTCTACACCAAGCTGCATCATCAAAGCAGCATCGGCTGGAGTAGCGATCCCTCCTGCAGCAAAGTTCACGACCGGCAGGCGTCCAAGCTTGCGAGTTTCTTCTACCAGTTCGTAAGGAGCGCCGATCTCTTTGGCGTATGCCATGAGCTCTTCCTCGACCATGGTTTGCAGGCGGCGAATTTCGCCGAGGACGGTTCGCCCATGGCGAACAGCTTCCACGACATCCCCGGTACCAGCCTCACCTTTGGTACGGATCATGGCCGCTCCCTCGCCGATGCGCCGCAGCGCCTCACCCAGGTTGCGTGCTCCACAGACAAATGGCACCTTAAAGTTGTGCTTGAAAATATGATGCGCTTCATCTGCCGGGGTCAGAACCTCGGACTCGTCAATATAATCGACGCCAATGGCCTCCAGGATCTGCGCTTCCACAAAATGGCCAATGCGGCACTTGGCCATCACCGGAATGGAAACCGAATCCATGATCTTGAGGATCAATTCTGGATCGCTCATGCGGGCCACGCCGCCATCCGCCCGGATATCGGCCGGGACACGCTCCAACGCCATCACCGCCACCGCACCAGCCTCCTCGGCAATTTTTGCGTGGTCGGCGGTTACCACATCCATGATTACCCCACCTTTAAGCATCTGGGCCAGGCCCTTTTTCACGGCAAAAGTTCCAACTTGTGATTCCATCTAACTACCTCCATAAGCCCTTCGTGGGCTCGAATTTGTTTCTTTCTCGAGAACGGGGGCCGGAAACTCCGCCCCCGAGCCAGGAGAAACAAGGCTTACTTTCATTCTACCATTATTTTCCAGAATCGTCAGATCCGTAAGACCCTCCCTTATTAACTCCAATATGGTAGATTCAGGCCAGAGCCAAACAGTGGATGGCGCTTGCCCAAGGGCTGCATCATCCACTGTTTGGCATCGGTCTTGTGATTTACCGGGCTTAAAGGCGACGCTGTTCTGCGGAGTTTATTCCTTTAGCCTGAAGTGTGTAACAATTGACTGCAGGTTTGTTGCCATTTCAGCCAGGGTGTGCGATGAGGCAGTCACCTCCTCTACCTGTACGCTCATCTCTTTGATGCTGAAGTTGACCTGTTCGATGGCTGCGTTTGTTTGCTGGCTGATGGTTGTAATGTGAGTGATGGCCTGCGAAACCTCGGCTGAGCCAGCAGACATCTGCTCCGTGGCGGCGGTGTTCTCCTCTACCACTGCAGAGACTGCATCCACCGCGTTAATCAATTCGTTTGCTGCCCGCCCCATGTTTTGAGCAGCGTCGGCTGCCTGCGCAGCCTGCTGGTGAACCATCTCCGCGGCTTTCAAGATATCTGTAAGGGCTGCACCAGCCTGATTGGCTCGAGATACCCCGGCATCGATCTCTGTTGCGCTGTCTCCCATGGCGCTGACCGCTTCAGCCACGGTATTCTGAATTCCTTTGATCAATCCCCCAATTTCCTTGGTTGCAGAACCAGCCCGCTCAGCCAGTTTGCGCACCTCGTCTGCAACCACCGCAAAACCTTTGCCATGCTCGCCAGCCCGGGCTGCTTCAATGGCAGCATTCAAGGCCAACAGGTTTGTTTGAGCTGCAATGTCCTCAATCGTTTCAACAATCATCCCGATCTGGTCAGATCGTTGGCCCATCTCCTGCACTTTCTGTGCAGAAATGTCCACCTTGGTTTTTATCTGCCGCATACCCTGGATCGTGACCTCAACAATTTGCGCTCCATTGCGCGCTGCCGCAGCGGCGTTTGCTGATCCATTGGTCACTTCCTGGGCATTTCCTGATACCTGCTGGGCTGCGTTGGTAATCTGGGCCGCAACGTTGGATGCTTTGGTGACAGCCCCCGCCTGTTCCTGCGCACCGCTGGCTACACCCTCGATGGCGCGGCTCATCTGGTTCACCGAATGAGATGTTTTTCCAATCGCCTCGGTTTGCTGTGCAGTGTCCCGCGCCACCTCGTGCACCCTGGCAGCAATTTGCCCGGTGACACTGCCTGCCTGGCTGGCGGAAGATGCAAGCTGCCGGGAGGCTTCCGAGAGCTGACGTGCATTCTGGGCAACCTGGGTGACAGAACTGCCGAGGTTTATTACCATCTGGCTGAAAGCATTCCCCAGCAGATCAGTGCTGGCCCGGGGGTGGATCTCGACGCTCAGGTCATTTTCGGCAATCGATTGGGCCGCAGAGGACATATCTTTGAGATAGCCCACCAGGTCCAGGAACGCCGTTCCTACTTCACCCAGCTCGTCGCCTCGGGTCGCAAGTCTTTCCAGGATCTTTTTATCCAGATCTCCCATATCCGCATCGCCCTGCGAAAGATATTGGGCGCCGCGGGTGATCAGCCCCATCGGACGAGAAATGGAATTGGCTACCCACAAGCCTAATGTCCCCAGCACCAGTACCGCGGCCAGGGTGACCAGCAAGCTGCCAGCAATAGACTTGCTGACTTGTGCTGTTGCTTCGTTTTGACTTTGTGTGATCAGTACCGTCCAATTGAGGAACGGCGCCAGGTCGCCTTGCAGTCGGGAATACCCTGCTACGGAGGGGACTCCTTCCAGGCTGTTTAGATCCGTGTTCCAGCCATCTATTCCTTGTTTGATGATTCCCAGGATGTGCTCTGGTGCGGTTTTCAACAGCAGGTCGCTGTTCCGGGTGGAGAAAATGGTGCCCTCGCCGTCGATAAGCGATGCATACCCGGATTCACCAAGTTTTAGGCGAGCGATCTCGTCTATAATGATGGAAACATTCACGGTACCCCGCAGCACGCCAATCAACTCGCGCCCAGTTTCATCTTTGATCGGGATCCCGATGTCAAGCGCATAAGTCTTACTGCTTTCATCGTATTCTACATTGCTTACATAGACCTGGCCGCTGCCATTGTTATAGGCTGACTTCCACCAGCCTTCGTCTGCCTGCAAGTAATCGCTGGTACGGTCAGACATCGCCACGTTCAGCCCCTGGATATCCGTAACAAATACTTCCACCTCTTCAGGAAACGTTCTGATGAAGGCCCGCAGGTGACCGCTCAGGGTGTTGTTGCCAATTGAACTGACCAGGGAGTTGATGCTGGGATCGTCTTCTTTCCAGGCTTTATCCAGCCGGGCAATTTCAGCATCGATCTCTGCCTGGCTTTTGTTTGCATATCCATTATTGGCCAACTGCACGATGTCGATCACATCTTTCGATAACGCCAGGCTCTGAAGCGCATTGATGCTGGCATGAATGGTATCGTTTGCTTGCTGCATCGCCTGCTGGCTGTAAGTCTGCAGTTCCTGGCCGCGCGTTTCCAAGGTGGTTTGCGTCAGGGTGATATAATTATATGCGGTGAGCAGCGATGCTGAAAGCAGGATGATCAGAACAACAAGGCCAACGATCTTGCTGCGGATCTTCCAATTGTTTGGGTTAAATTTTGGCCCGCCGCGTTTTTTTTCTGATGATTGTGTCATTACATCACTCTTTTCTGGCGAGTATATTGGCAATTCTTGTTAGTTGCACGGACTCGATGACTTCGGCTGGTTTTCAATGTCACAGGCAGGAAGAACGCGGCCATCGGACCTCGATCCGGATTAGAATTTTTTCTGGGGAGCGACTGGATTACTCCCGGCGCTAAAACTTTGGTTCGCGCCTTCCCTCAATGCAAGGTGGATGGTAATCTGGCCCCATTCACCTTGCATGGGGACAATTAACCGGGGAAAATCCAGGGTGGAGATAGTTGCCCCCCTCCCCAGGAGTAAGGTGGGCGGTGAGATGGTTGCCTCATATCCTGCGGCAGCCAACTTGACACTGGCTCTTCCGGTGATCACATTTCCCAATTCGGCAATTCCGCTTTGGGCCAGGACATCAAACTTCTCCAGGGGTTCGCCCATGACGCGGGACACAAGCTGGATAGCAGTTTGTTGAGGCATGCTGTAAAACACATTGCCATCTACGCGTCCCACCAGGCTGATAATGACGGTGACATCTTCAGTGATGTAAGGTTCTTTCTCCAGTCCCAGGTCTCCACGCGTGCTTTGAACTCCAGCTTCGGCTTGCAGCACTTCAAAGGCAGATTCAACAAATGGGTTAAGAAATTTTACATTCATCTAGTCACCTATCCTGTAAGGGTAAGAATATTTAGAGACAAAGATTATCTCTTGCTAAATTTTCGCGGGGGTGGTAACCGGGATTAAGCTGGCGTCTTTTGTTTCCCCAGTGCTTTCCCTCAAGGCCAGATGAACGATCACACTGCCCCCTTCAAATGAGAGGGGCACTACCACGCGGGCAAAATCCAGGGTAGAAATGGTTACTCCTTTTCCCAGGATCAAGGTTGGGGGTGAAATATTGGCTGAATACCCAGCCTGGGACAACTTGATAGTTGCCCGGCCAGTAATTACGTTTCCCAACTCAGCAATGCCGCTTTGTGCCAGGTTGTCAAACTCGTTGAAGTCCTGCCCCAATACATTAGAAACCAATTGTAAAGCAGTGGCAATCGATAAACCATAAAGAACAACCCCCTGTACCTGGCCGATCAGGCTGATGATCACCGTGATTTCATCTGCTGTAAGAGCAGACTTTTGCAGAGTGAGATTGCCACGGGCTGGCGAGATGCTGCATTCTGCGGCCAAGACCTCGATCGCAGCATCTACAAATGGGTTCAGGAATTTAACATTCATAGATCAACGTCTCCTTAGACGGATAAAGTTATCGGCTTCTTCGATAAATGGGATAACTCGTTCCAACAGGTCTTTCATGTTTGCCTCTGACCAGCCCATGCGCTCGCACGCGACCGGATCTAGGTCATATTGCAGCCCATCTTTACCGATCCCGATTCCCAGCATCATTATTGCAGCATCAGCCACGTGAACCGCAGAAGCCAGAACGGCGCCTTCGCCGGCTTGCGAAGGACGGTGGTGGAATTTAATGGCGTCGATTAAAGATGCTGGCAGGTTCCACCGTCGGGCCATTTCAGCGCCAAGTGTGGCGTGATCCACACCAAAGTGGGCAGTTTCAAGGTCAGTGAACGAATACCCCTGCCAATCAGCCTCTGAAGTGTCGATATTACGCAGCAGGATTTCAAATGCCAGTTTACCAATATCGCACAGCAGGCCAGCATGGTATGCTTCTTCGGCAATCTTGCTGCCGTGCTTGGCTGCCAGCAGGCGAGCGCCAGCAGCTACACCAATCGAATGGCGCCACAAGTCACCGCGATCCAGTGCATATCCAGGGACAGGCCGATCCAATAGTGCCGCTACAGATGCAGCCAGGATCAAGCTGTGCAGCGTGCGCTGCCCCAGGTAGGCCACGGCTTGCTGGACTGTTGAGACAGGATACTTCAGACCATAGTAGGAAGAGTTAACCCAGCGCAGCACAAGACTGGCCATTGCCTGATCCATTGCCAGGGTATTTGCCAGGTCCCCCATATTCGAATCTGGATCACGGATCAAGGCAAGCGCTCGCTGTGCGACTGCAGGCATGGGCGGTAGTTCGCCCACCTGTGTTAAGAGCCGGTCAATATTCGACTTGTTTGAGGTCATGTCTCTGGCCTTTTATAAAACGAGATTCCATGTGATCGAAAACCAATATCCATTGGACGGGGGATGATCTCGGTTGCCCCAACAAAAAGGATCCCGCCCGGCCGCAAAGCCTGGTAAAACTTACGATAAAGCATCTCTTTGGTCTCAGCGGTAAAATAGATGACAACATTGCGGCAAATGATCAGGTCAAAATCGCCTAAAAAGGGAGATTCGAGCAGGTTGTGCTCGCGGAATTCAATTTTCTTACCCAGGCTGGGCTTGACAAAGAAAGGTGGACCGCCTGGCTCAAAGTGGTTGGCGCGCTGTGCCGGGGTTACATTCTGGATTTCCTCTGCAGTGTAAGGGCCGCCCGCTTTGGCCTTAGCCAGCGCCCCACGGTCAAGGTCGGTGGCGTGAATCAGGTGACGGCGGGATGGTGACATCTCATCCATGATAATAGCAAGTGTATAGGGCTCTGGACCGATAGAGCAGCCTGCGCTCCAAATGCGTAAACCGCCATTACCAGGTCGCAGACGCAGAGCATCCTTGAACAGGTCCGGTAAGATATTTTCTCTCAGCGCCTGCCACCGTTCCAGGTCTCGGAAAAATGCAGAAACGTTGATGGTCAAATAATCGCGAAAGCGGCTCATTTCCTTTGGGTCGCTGCGGACCCGTTGTAAATATTCAGTCCAGTCCGCTGCCCCTGAGCGCACCAACCATGAGTCCAGACGGCGCCTCACTTGTTCGTCCTTATAGTGGTCGAGATTGATATCAAGAAGTTTCTTGATGGAGGCTTTCACCTGGGCATATACTTCTAAGTCCATAAAATCCCTATGTGTTTACTGCGCGAATAATGGCTTTTGCCACATCTGGAAGGGGTACAACCTCATTGGCCGCGCCGGCTTCGACGACGCTGCGAGGCATTCCCCACACCACGCAAGATGACTCATCTTCAGCGATAATATAACCGCCCTGACTGTGAATCAGGGCAGATCCATTGGTGCCATCACTTCCCATTCCAGTCAGTACAACACCCACCACTGAGGCACCATATTTTTGGGCTATTGAAACCATGGTGACATCAATGGCTGGACGGACGCCGTGTACGGTTGGGTTCTGGTTCAGGGCAATTTGACCATTGGCATCTACCGTCATGTGAAAACCGCCTGGCGCCAGAAGCCCGCGCCCGGCCTCAAGGCGGTCGCCAGGAGCAGCCTCCTTGATAGAAAGCTGCGAGACACTATCCAGCCGCTCAGCCAGCGACCGGGTAAACCCAACTGGCATATGTTGGACAATGAGAACTGCAGCAGGTAAGTTTTGGGGGAGCTGGGGTACCACGGTGTTGAGAGCGCGCGGTCCTCCGGTTGACGAGCCGATAATGACTACTTTATCCTGCTGGCGCAAGGGTTTGGTCACTTTATTGACATGATCGGCTGCCGCTTCGGTCGGTCCAATTTTTCGAGGGGGAGGCATGGCATAGACCCGGGCCTTGGCTGCACGCCGGATTTTGGCGATGACCTCATCCATAATGGCTTCAATATTTGCTTTGGCAGTCGGTTTGGCGATAAAATCTACCGCTCCGTATGTCAGCCCCTGGATTGTTTCACTGGCGCCCTCCACGGTTAAACTGCTCAGCATGATGACCGGACGGGGGAACCTGGCCATGATCTCGCGCAACGTGGCTAATCCATTTAGCCTGGGCATCTCGACATCCAGGGTTACCACATCAGGGTGTAGCTTGGGGATCAGAGCAAGTGCCTCTTCTCCGTCATGAGCTGTCCCCACAACCAGGATCCCAGGCGTTTCGTTCAGCCTTTTGCTGATAGTGAAGCGCATGAATGCCGAATCATCCACGATCAGCACCCGAATAGGTGTCTCTGATGGACTGCCGGCGGGAGATGCTTTCTGGGAAAAATCCATTGAGCCTTACCCCAGTAGCTTTGCCACTGCGTTCATAACCCGATCGCGGTCGAATGGCTTAACTACAAAATCGCGTGCACCGGATTTAATTGCTTCAAGGACGACCGATTCCTGTCCCAGGGCGGTGAGCATGATGACCTTGGCCTTTGGATCAAATTTGCGAATCTCTTTCAAGGCGGTCAAGCCATCCATTTCAGGCATGGTGATATCCATGAGGACCAGGTCAGGCTTCGCTGACTTATATAATTCCAGTGCTCTCAAGCCATTTTCAGCTTCCACGATCTCGTGTCCATCACCCGATAACATTTTCGAGATGCGCACCCTCAAGAACTCAGCGTCGTCCACAACCATAATCTTTGCCATGCTTATCTTCTCCTTACATCTTTTCCCTTGCTCGAATGTAGATTTATCCTCAGCTAGATCTCACGTTCCTGGTTGCCCATTGTTCGGATGGTCATGCGCCCATCTGCAACATAGAAGCGCACCGTCCGTCCAATATTTCCCCCGGTTTCCTGGCTGGAGAGCTTGAGGTTGAGGGCTTTAAGAACTATCAGAGCGTTATCCACGTTACGTTGCCCGATGTTCAGTACCTGGGAAAACCCAGGGGCAACCAGCATATTGGCTCCACCCGCCATGCGGACAACCATCCGGTTTTTGTTGGCACCCATGCGTATCATCTGGTCAATCATGGATGGAATACCGGTATCCACGTATTTTGCGGAGGTGTCCAGGGTGCCGTTTGGATTTGACGGCAGGATAGCATGCAACAGTCCAGAAACGCGCGTGACGGGGTCATGCAGACCAATCCCAACGCACGATCCCAGGCCGTAAGCTACCAGCACGTCACCCAGGTTGCGGCTGACTTTGATTTCACCCAATCCAACAGCCAAATTATTCTGCATCCTTAATGAACCCTTTTCGCCCAATTGCCTCGAGTGTACTGCGATCTGGAATAACCCAGAAATCGGTCTGGATCTTCTTGTTGCCACGCATAAAGGTTGCCTGGATCATCAGCACGCTTTCGCTTAATCCATCCCAACTGGCGATGAGAATATCCAGGATTGCCCCAATCATATCCACCATTACTGCGGGTGGTGATGGACGGGTGTCTAATCCAGTCAGCTCTGAGACTGCGTTGAGGAAGAAGGAGCCCGTCAGGTTGCCAAGTTCAGATAGGGCAGATCTTTCCATCCTCCCCAGTTGCTTGGTTGTTCCGACGGGTTCGCCCATGATCAGATCGACGAGTTCCAAAGCATCTTGATACGGGACCACCATCATAATTTGCCCGGACAGTTTGCGCTCAGCACGCAGGTAGATTCCTACAGCCTCTTCTTCAGGCCCGCCCAGAAGCTCCATGATCTCGTTGATAGACACGAGGCGTACGGTGGGTTCGGATACGGTGAGTTCTTCCCCCAGCATGGAGGACATTCCACGGGCTGCATTGTGGATGCCGGCCTCTGCCATGATGCTGAGCAGGTATTTCAGCCGGCCGTCAAATTTATCTGATGAATATAGCATAGTTATTTACAGCTCCATGCGTGCCAATTTTATTTTTTTTGGTTCGTTTCACACTTTTGTTCAGGTCTCGCTGCGCGGATCAAAGCGCGTCATATTACCAATTGCAAGTTTGAACAAGCCTTGTACATCGACAATCAGAGCTACCTGACCATCACCCAGGATCGCCGCGCCTGAGACTCCAACCACCTCGCCAACAATAGAGCTTAGTGATTTAACTACCACCTCTTGTTCACCGATCAAAGTATCAACGATCAATCCCATTTGAGTTTTACCGGAGCGGACAACCACGATATACTCCTGGCGGCTACCATTACGATGGGAGCCCATATCGAATACATCGGTCAGGCGCGTCACCGGCAAAACATGGTCGCGCAGCTGGATCACCGGGCGACTGTTGATAGATTGAATGCTCGAGCGTGGAATGCGCAGCGTCTCGGTGACCGTGACCAGAGGAATGGCGAAAGTATCATGCTTCACCCGGACCAATAGCGTTGGCATAATAGCCAGTGTCAGCGGCAGGACAATTTGGAATTGCGAGCCTTTGCTGAGCCAGGTTTCCACCACGATGTTTCCGTTCAATCGCTCAATATTATTGCGGACAATGTCCATCCCGACGCCGCGCCCCGAGATATCGCTGATGGTTCTGGCTGTGGAGAGCCCAGCAACAAAAATCAGTTCAATTGCCTCCTCGTGGGTCATGGCGCTGGCTTCCTTCTCGGAGATCAGACCCTTGGCAACCGCCTTGGATTTCACTCTTTCCAGGTCAATGCCGCGCCCGTCATCTTCTACGGTGAGGATGATGCGTCCCTGCTCGTGGCGGGCGGTGAGCAGGATGGTGCCACGCTCGTGCTTCCCTGCAGCAATGCGTTCATCTGGTGTTTCCAAGCCATGGTCGACTGCATTGCGCAGCAGGTGGATCAAGGGATCGCTGATTTCTTCAATGACGGAGCGATCCAATTCTGTATCCTCACCACGCATCACCAGGTCAACCTGCTTATCTGCTTTGCGGGAAAGGTCGCGCACCAGGCGGGGAAATTTGTTAAACACGTTGGAGATGGGGAGCATGCGAATGCCCATTACTTCGGCCTGTAGCTGGTCGGTGATCCGGCCGACATGGGTGATGGTTTCGGACAGGACTTCGACCTGTTCCTCGCCGCGGTAGCGGCTTTCCAATTCACTGCGCAGCGAGTAAAGCCGGTTGCGATCGGTAATCAATTCCCCTACCAGGTTCATCAGTGTGTCCAGGCGTTCGACGCTGGTGCGCACTGTTTTTTCGCTGACCATTGTGCGAGCTTTGGCGCCGGGTTTTTCGGGGATGCCAGGTTCCGCTGGGCGGGTGGGGGCAGCTTTTTCAGGTTGCAACTGATCAGCCAGGACCTGGTCAAGCACATCCTGGGAGATGAACCCTAAGTTGACCAGGTTGTGTCCCAGTAAAGACACAGGAGGCTGGGTATCCCGCTGCCGTCCCAGGGCAGCCTGCAGCTGCTCGGGGGTGATCAATCCGTTCTGGATCAAAATTTCACCCAGGCGGGCTGAGGGTCCTTCAATGATGATGGGGGCAGCTTCTTCTTCCGCTGCTGCGCTGCCTGCAGGCTCGC
>CAIQIV010000373.1 GCA_903871905.1 uncultured Chloroflexota bacterium
CTACCAAAGTCGGCATCAAGGCCAAACGCCATAAAGCAGCCTGGGATGACAGCTACTTGCTCAAGGTGCTATCCTTATGATTTAGATGCGTTTGCCCTAGGGTGTATCCATGTTGACTTTCTATTACAGGTAGGTTAAACTACATCAAAGCTTGTTGAGTTGGTCCCAACAATCTTCCTGCCATAAAAAGGGTGCTATCCGGATGTCAAAACCATCTTCAGCTCCAGACCAATTCCAGAACGTCAACCGTCGCGAGGCGCTCAAAGCGCTGGCAGCGGCGGGCGGCGCACTGACCGCCGCTGCATTCCTGCCCGGCAGGTGGACCAAACCGCTGGTGGAATCTGGCGTGCTGCCAGCCCATGCCCAGGGTTCGGTATGCGGCGGGTCCTACACATTCGTTTCCTGCGCAATTAGTAACGTTTACTGGACGTGGTCAAATGAATACCAGGTTTACTTTTTCCTTTGCGAACTTAGCGCCCAGATTTTCCCACCGTGCCCAGATGTCAGCGTCTGCATCCGGATACTGGGCCGCAATGGCGAACAGGTAGTCTTCGATTTTTCGATCGGATGTGGCTATCTTTCCCTTGAAGATGGAACGGTGGAAGTTCACCTCGGGTTTTATTCGGGTTATGTCGGGAATACCGACCGGATTGGTGGGGTCTTTGCGATGGAGCACGATTCTACTGAAACCTGTGAGTTCATCGCTGATGTGCTGCCGCTTCCGGAACGGCCGATTGGTGCGAATCCCGGGCCGTCTAAAACTGCGCCGTCCTATATAATTATTAAGGGAAAACACAAATAGCGGCTGCGCGCCGCTACACAAACGCTCCATCGGTTGCATCGACTGGTGGGATGTACATTCCTTTTCATAAAACCGGGGTAATCCGAATGTCAGAGCCATTCACCACTCCAAACCAATCCCTTATCATTAACCGTCGCGAGGCGCTCAAAGCGTTGGCGGCGGCAGGTGGTGCCTTGACTGCCGCTGCCTTTTTGCCCGGTCAGTGGGCCAAACCGCTGGTGGAATCAGGCGTGCTGCCAGCTCACGCCCAGGGTTCGGCCTGCGTCGGGCCGTATTCATTCGTTGCCTGCCCGGTTGACACCGCCCACTGGCAGTGGGATGACGTAACTCAAAACTATCTCATCGTTTATGTCGCTACTGTCCAGGTTTCCCCGCCTTGCCCGGATATCACCGTCTGCTTCCGGATGCAGACGCGCAGCGGCGAACAGATTGTCCACAATTCGTCCGCCATATGCTGGCCGACCGGAACAACGGGAATGTTGGAGGCAACGTTGATGATTGCCTCGCATATCGTTGGGAATGCCGATCGGGTTGGCTGGGTTGTTACGCTGGGAGCTGAAACCTGTGAAGCCTTCACTGAGCTCCCACCGCTCCCGGACCGGCCGGTTGGCGCTGGTCAGTCCGGGCCGTCCAAAACCGGCCAGCCCTACATCGTTAAGATTAACTCCAAATAACGGCCGGGGATCTTAGGGTAGGGGAAACTGCCATGTCAGATAAATTTGCTAGGTTTTAGCATTTCAAGGCTCTGGGTTGGCAGCGCAGCGAAAGCCGATGTTCAAGCTGCGATTGGCGGGAAAGTTGCTGTAATTATGACGATAGGCCACTCGCAGGTAGTTACCAACATCAGCCCAACTCCCGCCGCGCAGCACTTTCGCGGTTCCACTGGCCGGTCCGGGAGGGTTGTTCGCTGGTGATCTTGAGTAATAGTCTGCCTGGTACCAGTCGTTGACCCACTCCCAGAGATTGCCGCCGCAATCCATTAGACCATAAGGGCTGCTCCCAGCTGGGTAGCTGCCCACAGCGCGGGTATCGTTTTCGCATGCGACCGTGTCGGATCCATTCCAATAGCGGGAATTGGCCAGGTTGCAGTTTGGCGCCTGGTCTCCCCATGGAAAGGCCCGTGCTTCCGCTGCGCCGCGGGCTGCTTTCTCCCATTCAGCCTCGCTGGGCAGGCGTTTGCCAGCCCATGTGCAGTAATTCCTGGCATCGTACCAAGAGACATACATCACCGGGTAGTCTGCGTAATCCGGGTTGTTGAAATAGATGGTGTGAGTGAGTGATGATGAATACTGCGGTGCGGAGCACACACCGGCTGAAACGCACTGGGCATACTGGCTGTTGGTAACCTCAAACTTATCAATGTGATAGGTGTCGAGAAAAACGGTGTGAAGGGGCAGTTCAGACGGGAAGCAGCCATAGATCCCAACGTGCGCCGGATCACAGCCCATCTGGAAGCTGCCTGCTGGAATTAAGACCATCTCACCGTATACCGGGTCGCTGAACACCAGCGGCAGGTAGGTTTCCACGATGAACGGTTCGATGGTTTCCAGGATTAACGGTTTGTCCCCAGTGTGGCTGCTTCTTTCAAACATACTGGAGGCTTGAATCACTGCCCCGGGAGCGATCAGTAATACGATCAGGACGATCCCGAATAAACCAGGCACAAGTTTTCGCTCAATCATCTTGCCCTCCACTATTTCTTGCTATCCGGCTTTTTTAATTGCTCGGCGGTTTTTCCTCTCCCAGCAATCTCAGCTCCAGCTCGCGCACCTTAAACAGCGTCTTCTCCATAATCTTACGGTTGAAGCCGATCAGGTCGGCCAGCAGGCCGATCAGCATGGTCTGGAAGCCGATGATCAGCAGGATAGCGGCCATGATCACCGACTGGGTGTGCCCGGCGCCCTGGCCAATCAGGATGAAGTACAGGTAGCGCAGCCCCAGCAGCAGCCCGCCAGCCAGCAGCAGCAGACCCAGGCTGAAAAACACCCGCAGCGGGCGGTACATGGTGTAGGCGCGCAGGATGGTGGTGCCCGAGTAAGCCAGGTACTGCGGGATGCTGCGGATCAGGCGCGACGGGCGGGTCTTGGGGTTGGTGCGCACCGGCACATAGGTCACTGCCAGGCCGTGGACGCCAGCCTGGATCAGGGTTTCCAGGGTGTAGGAGTATTCGCTCAGCACCAGCGTGCGCAGCGCCGCCCGGCGGCTGAAGGCGCGGAAGCCGCTGGTGGCGTCGGGTGTTTGCACACCGGAAGCCTGCGCCACCACCCAGCTGCCCAGGCGCTGCAGCCAGCGTTTGGTGGGC
>CAIQIV010000374.1 GCA_903871905.1 uncultured Chloroflexota bacterium
GAGACGCTGCTGCACCAGCGGCGCAGCGAGCGCAGCCATATGGCCTATACCTACGCCGCATTAGCTCCAAGCGCCTGGGGCCTGGCATTCGAAGACTTTGAAAAAGCCTGGATCACCGTCCAGGCTGGCTGGTTGGCGCAGTGGCAGGAAGGGCTGCGGCTGCTGCGCAGCGGCGACCGGCAGTCTGCCCGCCAGGCGCTGCAGGAGCCGTGGTACCGCCAGAACATTGCTGCCATTCTCCAGGTACTGCACTGCCCGGCGCCGTACAGCCAGGTTGAAAAGCTCACCTGGGCATTCCAGGACAGCTGGATGGGAGGGCTGTCCCTGCTGCCCGGCTGCCGCCAGGTGCTGCGGTCGCTGGGTCAGGACGGCTGCCGCCTGGCGATCGTCACCAACTTCCAGCAGGCCGATATCATCCCCGAGATCCTGGAACGCTTCGAGCTGGCAGGCTTCTTTGAGACGGTGGTCATTTCATCGGCTGCCGGTGTGCGCAAACCCCATCCTGAGCTGTTTGAGCTGGCCATGGAGCAGATGGGGCTGGCGGCACAGCGCCAGGCGGTGCTGCATGTTGGTGATAACCGGGTGGATGATGTCGAGGGGGCACGCCTGTCTGGCCTGACCCCGGTGTGGCTGCACAGCGGCCAGGACAGCCTCGAAGACGGATGCCTGAGCATCCGGCGCCTGCAGCAGCTTCCCGGGCTGATCAATAAGTTGGAGACACGGGTTTAATTACAGCGTGGGGCGGACCGGTGCATCCCGCCTGAAGCGTGGATCTCGCTCAATGGTCAGGCGCAGGCCATCGGCCAGGGAAATGCGCGGTGAGTAATTCAACTTCTGGCGTGCCAGGGTCAAATCGGCACACATCCGGGAGACACCCGGGTCGGTGCCCGGGGTCATCAATGCCTCAACCTTTGCCCCGGTGACCTCCATGATCAGCCGCACCAGGTCCAGCAGGCTGGTTTCAATGCCGCTGCCCACGTTGACCACCATGTGGTTCACGCCTGGAGCAGTCGCCGCAGCGATCATGGCACTGACCACGTCGTCCACGTAGACGTAATCCCGCGTCTGCAGGCCCTGGCCATGAACCACCAGGGAACCGCCGCGCATGGCCTGGCGCAGAAAGTTAGGGATCACGGGCGGGTGAGACGGCGGCAGGTGCTGGCCTGGGCCAAAGGCATTAAACACGCGCAGCAGCACGGTTTCAATTCCCCACAGGTCACCGATGGTGCGCACATAATATTCCGCAGCCAGCTTGGAGACCGCATAGGGCGAGCGCGGGTTCGGATGGGCTGTCTCCTGCAGCGGCTGGTTCCCCTGGTCGCCGTAAACCGCCCCGGAAGAGATAAAAACCACGCGCCGCACCCCCACGTCGCGCATGGCTTCCATCAGGCTGACCGTGCCGCCCACATTCACCGCATTATATTCTCGCGGGTACAGGATCGATTCGGGCACCGAAACGCGCGCAGCCAGGTGATAGACACAGTCCACATCCTGCAGCAGGGTCCACAACTTTGGCCGGTCGCTGACATCACCGCGGGTGAAGAGCACATCGGGAGAAAGAGCCTGGGGATCGCCGGTCGACAAATCATCCAGCGCCCGCACCTGGTGACCCTCCCGGGCCAGGAAATTGGCTAAAGCAGATCCCAGAAAACCAGCCGCACCCGTGATTAGAAAATTCATACCCGTCCTGGACACACTGAGGGATTTTAGAAGGACGCCGCCTTCCTGGGTGAAATTATAGCATGAGGCGCATCACACCGGTATGGCTGGATTAATTTTCCTCTGAAGTTCTCCACCTGCCGGGCGTGGTACAATGCCAGGACGTGTGATTATGAAAGTGCGGAAAGCGATCAACACAACACTTAATGTACTGGTATTCCTGGCTTTGA
>CAIQIV010000375.1 GCA_903871905.1 uncultured Chloroflexota bacterium
AATGCGGGCTGGGTAGGAACCAGGTTAATCCAGATATCTTTCTTATCTATTTGTGCCCCTTCTTGGGCTTTCTTCAGCCAATCCTGGAAGCTCAGTTGGCGCTTCTGCTGGTAGGTCCGGCTGTCAATCGGCCGCTCTTCATGGCCCAGGGATTGGATGATGTGATAGCCAAAATTCGTCTTGACAGGCTGCGAGACAACTTCTCCTACCGTCAGGCTAAAGACAACATTTTCAAACTCTGGTACCATTCTCCCGCGCTCAAACCAACCCAGGTCGCCGCCGTTATCCTTGTTACTCGAGTCTGTGGAGAACTCAGCTGCAAGCTTTGTCCAGTCCTCACCGGCTGAGAGCTTGGCAAGGATATCCTTGGCTTGCTGCTCATCTTTGACCAGGATATGGCGAGCCCAGACCTCATCTTGGGTATGAGGCAGGTCCTTAGTGATGACCTCCATCAACCGATCGCGGTACAGGGCGGATTCGATCACAAATCGAATGGTTGCCTCATCTACACCATAAGTTTTCATCAGGTCATCCAGGGTTTCTGTTTTGACCTTCTTGTAACCATCTTCCGTGTAGGGGGTTGGGGTGGCGGTGGGGGTCAGGACCGGTGTGGCGCTGGGGGTCGGGGTCTCAATAGTTGGGCTGACTGCTGTGACCGTTGGTGAAAGGGTGGCTGTCGGAGGAATCAGCGTTATTTGTAATGGGGATAAAGTAGATGTCGGGAGCGGTTCCAGAGTAGGTGATGGGGTGGGAGATCCACCCGGGTAGTAACCCAACGCTTCTCCCAGTGCTTTATCCACATCCTGTGATGTGACGGTGATCCCTCTTTTGGCCGCTTCTTCTCGGATTAGCTCATTGTCTACGAGTTCATCCAGGGTTGACTGTCCCACGTTATTGGGTTCGATTTGTGCCTTAATTTGCTGAAGCTGACTGATAAATGAACCCTGAGTTGATGGATCACTGCCAAACATTTGCATGAACTGAGCAGTCTGTTGTGCATTGCGAATCAGGGAATAACGATTATAGCGGGCAAGGTCTTGGAAGGTTTTAGAAGTGATATTCTTCCCGTTAACAACGGCCACAGGTTGGCGGTCTTTCAGCACGGTCTGGGCCAGGATACCATAAGCGATCACGCCAACGACCAGGACGACGACAACGATCGTCCCAATCATGACATAGCGCCTCTGGTTTTGTTCTCGCTGTTGGCGAGCCAGGTGTTTTTTGGTTGGCGAGGATGGTGAAGAGGGGTTTCTTGACATAATTGCCTCGATGGAAACTGGGGCATAGACAGAAGGCTATGCCCCGTTCATTGCAAATCTATATTTCAGCGAAGAATTTCGCCGGAATATGGTAATAACGCCAGGTGGCGAGCGCGTTTAATTGCTCTTGCCAGCTCACGTTGGTGCTTGGCGCAAACGCCCGTCTGCCGGCGTGGTCGGATTTTTCCATCGTCGGTGATATAGCGGCGGAGGACATCACCTTGCTTATAGTCAATGGTGCTGCCTTTTTCAGTGCAAAACTGGCACTCTCTTGGTCGGGCAAAAAAACGCCGCTGCCCGCCCTGGGGATCGTTTGACATCATCTGATTGCTCACGACATTACTCCTTGTCGATAGAACTCATGCTAAAAGGGGAATTCCTCTCTGTCTCCCGGTTCATCAAATTCCCCGGTAGATTCTTGTTCGCTCCGGCTTGGTCCGCCATCTCTTCGATCATCAAGCATGATCATTTCACTGGCCACAATTTCGGTAGAGGAGTGTTTATTGCCTTCCTGGTCCTCCCAGTGGCGTGTCTGCAGCCGGCCTTCAATATATACCATTTTATCCTTTATCAGGTACTGCTTGCATATCTCAGCCAGGTTGCTCCATGCAACCACATTGAACCATTCAGTCTCTGTCCTGCGACCGCCTTCGGATGTGTTCCAGGTCCTGCTGCATCCAACACTAAACGTGGTCACAGGTCGGCCGGAGGGGGTATACCGCATCTCCGGATCCCGACCCAGGCGGCCTATGATCATCACTTTATTCAGACCTCGGCTCATATCAACTCCTCAGAACCAACCGGTAATTCATCACGAATTAGCTATTTTGCAATAAGCGAATAGCGAATCACAGATTCAAGATACCGGATATTTCGCTCGAGAAGGGTGCCGGAATTCGGGGCCAGCTTGGTTTCAATCAGCACATATTGGCCTTCAATCTGCTTGCGGATTGGATAAGCTAATCTTCGCTTACCCCAAATATCCACTTTTGTGATTTCACCACCACTTTCTGTGATCCAACCTTTAATCCGGTTGACCACCTCGGTGAAGGCTGTCTCATCCAATTCAGGATGGACAATAAAGATCAGTTCATAGTCGCGCATAGGGGATGCCTCCTTTCCTCGGGATAGCCCCTGGTTTGCCGGAGGCTTGCCAGGAGCGGAAAATTAGCCACGCAACATGCGTGGCGAAAAGGCATTCTATCATCTCAATAGTATTTTGTATAGGTATGGATTATAGGTATAATCCGGGTTATTCTTGCAGTATGAGGATAGTCATTATGGATGACGAGAGAAGGTTATCCCTGGCGCGGCTTCTTGTATCCCGCTTGGAGAGATTATCTGCCGATTCCATCTGGGCTCACCGCGCCAGTGGGCTGCGCGGGTCAATCTTGCGATATGTTGAGCTCATGGAGAGCAATTCATCAACTGACTTGGCTGATATGGCTGCATTGGAAGCCCTGCTTGAGCATGGATTTGAAGTATTGCGTAAAGCTGCTGAGGAAATTGAAGTGCCAGAAGAGAATTGATTCCCTTTCTACTAATCTTTGTTAGGGGGATTAATGTCCGCGGTAATATTGCAATATAGATTCACTTAACAAAATATTGCTTGAGTAATGCAATTAAACCTGCTATGATCAAATCAAAGGAATACTTGCTGTGTTCGCAAGTATCAAGGAGGTTGATAATGGACGCACCGGGACTTCATCATGCGAAAGACATAATACATGAAATGGAGGGGGCGCGGAAAATCCAGCCGCTAGATATTTTATTCGGCGATGATGGTTCACAGGATGCTTTGTCTGCCATTTCCTTTATCAGGGATCTCCCCTTTGCAGAGAACAGCTCTTTCTTCACTTTGGGCGTGCTCAGCCAGCGCGAAGGCTGGAATATTGGCCTGCGCCAGGCGGACATCGAGCAAACCCAGGTCTTCCTTTCTGAGAAAGGGTTGGACTTTCAAAGCCAGATTGTAATGGGAAATCCTGCAGAAAAGCTGCTGGAATTCGCAGATGCGCGGCAGCCGGATTTAATTGTCCTTGGGGCAAAAGGCCGTCGGAACACCTTTGATATTCTCCTCGGTGGGGTGACGCAGCAGGTTATGGAATATTCCGACGTGCCTGTTCTGGTCGTTCGTTCTCCGTATAAAGGATTGCGGCGCCTGATGCTCCTGACGGATGGGTCGGACTGCAGTATGTTTGCGGCAAAATTCCTCGCTCATTTTCCTGTCCCGGATTGGACCGAGATCCGGATCGCCCATGTTTTGCCACCATTGCTCTTCTCGGCTGACCGATTTGTTCAGAAAATGGAAGCCGGCAAAGAGGTTATCATGCCCATCAGCGAAAAGAAGCTGATTTCCACTGCTGAAGTTCAGGCTAAAGAAGAGCGTTTTGTGGGCGAGACTCTGCTCAACAATACCATGCAGATGATGAAAGAGTTGGGGATTACTACAACGCCTGTTCTCATGCATGGAGATGCTGCTACAGAGATTATTGCTTATGCCAGGGAAAACGAGATCGATCTCATTGTAGCCGGCGCCAGGGGCATTACGGCTTCAAAAGCCTGGTTAATTGGCAGCGTCTCACGCAAACTGGCCCACTACAGTGGTTGTTCAATTCTAATCGTCAAACAGACTGCCCGTTAGCTATTCCAAAGGGTAGGGGGGGGAGGATTGGGCCTGGAGTAAGATCCAGGCCTTTTTCTTATAGGTTAATCTCGCCTTCATCGCTTATAATATCACTCATCTTAAATTGTGAGCTCCTCATGAAGCGGATCTTATTTGTTGACAATGACGTGACGGTTCTCCAGTCAATCTATCATTGGCTTTATCCTCTGCGGGATAGGATTGAGGCATATTTTGCCCAGAGCGGGGTGGAGGCGGTAAATTATCTCGCTCAGGCAAAATTTGATATGATTGTTGCGGATCTGCGGATGTCTACCATGGATGGGGTCGAGCTTCTCGACCGTGTGCAGAAACAGTATCCACAGATGGTTCGCATAATCCTTTCGAACGCCTCCATCCGGCCTTCTAGTTTGAAGACCATTACCTCCGCTCATCGGTACCTGATAAAACCGCTCGACCCAAATCAGTTAGCCAATTCCTTGCTCCAGGCTTGCATGCTGAGCGATTTTTTACAAGATGCCGATCTACAGCGAGTTGTGTCTCAAACACGTTCGCTTCCCAGCCTGCCGTCTTTGTACCTGGAAATTGTGGAAGAGCTTGAATCACCCAATCCATCTGCGGAAAGGGTGGGTCAGATCATCGGTCGTGATATGGGGATGGCATCCAAGGTCCTTCAATTGGTTAATTCGGCCTTCTTTGGTTTGCCTAGACAGGTAAATGATCCAGGTCAGGCCACCGTGATGATCGGGATGGAAACCATTCGTGACCTGGTCCTGTCGATCAACCTGTTCTCCCAGTTTGATCGTTTTAAATTGGACCGGCTCAGCTTAAATAAACTTTGGGATCACTGCCTGGATGTCAGCTCCATGTCCCGCAGGATGGTTAAGTCGATCACCAGTGATAAGAACCAGATCGAGTATGCTATGCTGGCTGGATTTCTTCATGATGTAGGCAAATTGATCTTTGCCGAGAACCTCACGGAGAAATATTACCAGAC
This sequence comes from uncultured Chloroflexota bacterium, assembly GCA_903871905.1. GTDB lineage: Bacteria > Chloroflexota > Anaerolineae > Anaerolineales > UBA4823 > CAIQIV01. Next base: position 4,877 of record CAIQIV010000375.1, read on the forward strand.
AATCAACCTGTCCCTTAGGAAAAAGATCCCACTATACCAGGCAGAATTTGATCTCTTAGGGACCACGCATATGCAGGTGGGCGCCTATCTACTTGCGCTGTGGGACCTGCCAGACGCGGTGATAAATTCAGCCGCCTGTCACCACACGATCCAAAACTGCCAGGGTGCACGGAATATGATTGAGGTTGCTGTTCACACAGCCAATGGCCTGGATTATGAGACAAATCCCAAGCGCCAGCGTGGAGAGCCGCCTTTGATTAACCAGGAAATCGTGGCAAAGTTTGGTTTATCAAAATGGGTAGACGATTGGCGGAAAGACCACTCTCACCACTGACATCGACCCAGTGTTGCCAAATTTAAGATTTGTAACCGATTTTTCTCAAAAAGCTCGTTCGCCAGGTAGTTTCTGCTTCGTCTTCAATCCCTTTAGGGGAAAATCCGTCGATGACACCCAGGATGCCACGTCCTTGATCCGTTTCAGCAATCACCACCTGGGTCGGATTTGCCGTAGCACAAAATATCCGGCATACCTCCGAGATATTTTTGACCTGGTTTAACACATTAATCGGATAGAAACTTTCACCAAGGAAGAGAATGAAGCTGTGTCCGGCCCCAATTGCCAGTGCGTTCTTCTGGGCTAAATCAATCATCGCCGGGTCAGTCCCCGAGAAGCGGACCAGGCATTTGCCAGATGCTTCGCAAAATGCCAGGCCAAATTTTATCCCTGGCACGCTCTCCACCAGTTTCTCATGGATGTCTTCCACGGTCTTGATAAAGTGAGATTGTCCGAGGATGAAGTTGATTTCCTCTGGTTTTTCAACATTTACAATGGTCAGATTCATGATCATATGCCTCCGGTTGAGAATTGGTGGAATCATTATACCCCAGCCAAAGCTTACAACATGATTGTGGTAAAATATATAAGTTACGGTGTTTGATCAATCCCATCAGGAGAGTTCTTCGATGTTTAAGATCCCAACAAAGCTACTCATTCTTTTCAGCCTGGGAGCTTTTTTCTTAATTTCCTGTAGCGCTTTTGCTACGCCAACGCCGACTGTTGTTGTACCAACTCAACAGCCCGGCTCTTCAATTGGGGGAAGTGTGAGTGCGGAGGGCCGTCTTGTTCCCAAGGAACATGCGGAGCTGACTTTCCCGATCAGCGGCCAGGTTGAAGAAGTGTTGGTTAAGAAGGGTGATGAGGTCAAGAAGGGCGACGTTGTCGCCAGGTTGAGCAATGCAGAGCAGATGCATGCGGCTATTGCCAATGCTGAACTTGAACTGACCAACAGCAAGCAGGCTTTGGATGACCTGGATAAAAACGCTGCGACGGAAAAAGCAAATTACATGCAAGAAATTTCGAAGCAAAGCCAGGCCGTACGTGATGCTCAATTTAACCTGGATAATTTTAAGATCCGGAAGGGCCAGGAGACGATGACCCCGATGGAGGGGATAAAGATGACCTCCCAGGCGCTGGATAAGGCCCGTGCGGCTTACGAGCCGTATAAATTCAAATGTGATGCCGGGACGGGTAACAAGAATAACATTAACCTCTCTGAGTGCAACAAAACCAAGAATAAGCTGAAACAAGAATTGGATTGGGCGCAAAGCGACTATAATTCCGCTGTCCATCGCCTGGAATTAGCCACTGCGCTGGAGACCGCTCAGGCTCGCTTGGATAAAGCCATGCAGGATCTGGAGACAGTCAAAGATGGGCCCGATCCTGAAAAGGTTGCCAGTGCTGAAGCCAGGATTGCAGCAGCTGAAGCTTCGCTGGAATCTGCGAAATCCAATCTCCAGGACCTGGACCTGTTGGCTACGATTGATGGAACGGTTGTGGAGGTGGATATCATCCCCGGTGACCAGGTGGCGCCAGGGAAGATCGTTGCCCAACTCGCCGATTTTTCGGAATGGTATGTGGAAACGGATAATCTTACCGAGATTGATGTGGTCAATATAGAGAACGATCAAAGGGTAAGAGTTGTTGCGGATGCTATTCCAGATCTTGAGCTGGCAGGTGTTGTAGAAAGGATTGCCCAGACATATGAAGAAAAGCGTGGGGATATTACCTATACCACCAAGATTCTGCTCAAGGAAAGCGATCCGCGGCTCCGTTGGGGAATGACAGTCCTGGTAACATTCTTATCTGAGTAATAGTTTAACAGGCAGTTGGGGCGGCCAGCTCATCCCTGGCCGCTTTTTATATTCGGTCAATTCATCCCCGCCATCTCGTCTGACAAAAAACTGGTTACCAGGCGTATGAACTCACCTGACTTGTCAAAATGGATATAGTGGCCGGCACCGTCGATTTTCACCGTTTGAATGTTGGGATTTATGCGCTGGATCACCTCGATAAGGCCAGTAGTAACGCGCCCGCCTTGTAAGTAGTCTCCGTAGACGAGCAAACAACTGATGCGTATCCTCTCGACCACAGCGGCCCATGGTTCAAACGAAGGTTGGCAGGTAAATACCCTCTGGTCCAATTCTTGTTTGGCTGCTGCCCAATGGAGCAGGTCTACAGTTGACCAATAAGGGTTGCATTCCAGTCCGCACTGCATAATTTCTTGAAGGGAAGCTTGGCATAAATCCTGAACCGGTAATCGCAGACGCCTGGGGGGAGGAAGGGACGGGCGATCGGCTGGCGTTGTCCAGGGTGGATCAAGCAGGATCAGGGTTGTGATTAGAGCCTGAGTCGTTGCAGCCGCCTGTGCAGCAGCAGATGCACCAATCGAATGACCAATAATCGAGAGCTTCGTGTAGTTTAATGTTTGGATGAGTCCTTTGAGCCAATTAGATAAATCCAGCTCAGATCTTGTAATGGAAAGTTGTGATTTCCCATGAGCTGGCAGATCTGGAATGATCAAATCAAAGTCGTCTTTCAGCGCCTGAATGCTTGGCATCCAGCACTCGCCAGAGTCCCCAAAACCGTGGAGCAGAAGTACTGGCGGTTTGCCATTCAGGAACAACCTGACATAAATGACACCTTCATCGGTATCAAGGTATTGCTGATCTTCCATCCAGGTGGGGCTCTTTCAACCTTGATAAGTCATAATACCCATGGTTGTGATAATGATACTTATCAAAAACATAAATCAGATAATAAACTGGCTGCGCCCTGGAAGGCCAGAGCGCAGCCATGGTGGTACTGAAAAATCTGGAGCCCTATCGCCAGTATGGATATTGGTAATAGGGGTAATTATAGTAGTAGTTGTTATAGTAATTGTTGTAGTACGGGTAACCGTATCCATAATTGGCATAGTACGGGTAATAGTTGACGTATTGACCACCCGTCCCGTAATATGGAGTGTATGGCGTATATGCTCCGCCTACTCCGTAGCCGGTCGGGATGCATAATACCCAGCCGGATTGGATGTAGTTGGGATTCCACAAGCCGTTGACTTGAGCGATAGCCACCCAGTTGACCCCATACATTGCCCCGATCTGCGAAAGCGTCTGCCCGCTCCACACCTGGTGATAGATGCAGTTTGCAGTTGGAGCAGCCGAGGCTGGCTTGAGGCCTGCACTGAAGACCAACCCACCGATAAGCACAACGGCAAGGACCAATAAAACTGCGTATCTCCGATATTTTGTCATCGTCGCCTCCTGAACCTGAATATGAATCGCTGAACTGATTTGGTTGTTCCTGCTTATTGTTGGCAAGTACATCTATGCGAAGAACGCCTGTTTTCTCTTCTCGTAACTGCCTCCTTTTCCTCTGCTCCTTAGCAGCGGATTCCCTAATTAAAATTATAACTTAATTTCATCTGCTCCTCATAATCTTTTATCGGTTGTATTCACGAATTCTTGATATTCAAATCCATTTAATTCCGGATATATTGTCATTCTGCCTTTCTCCTTCATTGCGGCAGTATGACTTTTTACCTAGTCATGTCATTTGTCCATTGAAATCGGGAATTTCATCCAATTTCCCCTGGATTATAATGACTCTGATTGAACAGGCTCCTCTTCCTGTTTTGGAATCTTAATAACTTGATAGGAGAAGATCCATATATGATTCTCAGTCATCTCGCTCGCTCGATTGCTGAGTCACCCACTTTGCGTCTCAATGAGGAGGCTCGAATTTTGCGGGAACGTGGCGAACCTGTGATCAACTTGGGGATCGGTGAGCCAAAAAACAAAGCACCAATAATGGCGGTTCTTAGTTCAGCAAGCAAACTCAATGCGGGGGATATTAAATATACTCCACCAGATGGCACACCCTCAATGAAAAAGGCCATCATCCGCTATACGGAAGATAATTATGATCGGATCGTCGCCCCTGAAAATGTGATCGTATCCTCTGGGGCTAAGCAGTGCCTTTACAACCTGTTTTTCTCAATCCTTAACCCCCAGGATGAAGTCATCATCCTGGCTCCATACTGGGTCAGCTATCCCGAGATCGTCAAAATGTGTTACGGCGTCCCCGTGATCGTAACCCCGGAAGATGGGACCTTCACCCCTCGAATATCAGAAATTGAACGTGCTGTCAGCTCCTATACTCGGGCGATTGTGATCAACAGCCCGAACAACCCGTCGGGTGCGGTTTTTTCCGAACAGTTTATTGCCCAGGTGGTTGAGCTGTGTGAGCGGAAGAACCTGTATCTTGTAATGGATGACATTTATCACAGGCTGGTATTTGATGGCCTGAAAGCTGTGCCTGCTTACCACTTCTCAAATTTAGATGTGGATAATTCCAACATTGTGGTGATCAATGGAATATCCAAGCTGTATGGAATGACCGGATTCCGTATCGGCTGGGTTATCGGCAGTCGCCGGCTGGTTGAAGTAATGACCAACGTCCAGGCCCAGACCACATCATGCACTTCGGTTGTTCTCCAGGCTGCTGCCGAGGGTGCCCTGCTGGGTTTACAAAGTATTGTAGAAAACCTGCGCCTGAGCTTTGAGAATAACCGCAATGTGATGATGCAGGAGCTGCATTCCTTCAGTGGTATTCACATCATCCGGCCTCAAGGCACATTCTACTGCCTCCCTGATTTTCGCGCCTACTCCGGTAACTCGGTTGAATTATCTCAGTTCTTGCTGAGGAAGGCCCTGGTTGTGACTGTCCCAGGTAAAGAGTTTGGCATGGAAGGATACCTTCGCTTGAGTTATGCCGGCAGCGTCAAGGATATTACGACTGCAGTGGAGCGCATTAAATGGGCGTTGGATCCCAATTCTCCGAATGAAATCTACATTGGTGACCGCAAGATGATCAGGGATTGGCTATGAACAATATTCTTGATATCAAAACCCCTGTCGAGCCTCAGGCTCTGGCGAGAAAGAGCGATTACGGGCTTGAAAATCACGGCCTTTCGAACATCCGGAAGGTCTATTGGAACCTGACAACAGAGGCGCTCTACGAAGAAGCTGTATTTCGTGGTGAAGGCAAGATTACCCAAAAAGGGCCTTTTGTGGTCAATACCGGCAAACATACCGCCCGGGCAGCCAATGATAAATTCGTGGTGCGCGAAACTTCCTCAGAGAACCACGTTTGGTGGGGACAATACAACCGGCCCTATAGTGCGGATAAGTTCCATGAATTGTTCAGCCGTATCCAGGGTTACCTGCAGGGGCGGGACGTATTTGTTCAGGATTGCTACGCGGGGGCGGATCCCCAGTATCAGGTTCCTGTGCGCATTATCACGGAATTCGCCTGGCACTCGATGTTTGCCCGCAATATGTTTATTCTCCCCCAGACTAATGATGAATACCGGCGCCATATTCCGGAATTTACCGTCATTGCCGTGCCTTCCTTCAAATCGGTGCCGCAGATAGACTGTACGCCAGGCGAAACGGTGATTGTCATCAGCTTTGAGAAGAAATTGTGTCTCATTGCCAATTCTGGTTATGCAGGTGAGATTAAGAAATCCATTTTCACTATCCTGAATTACATCCTGCCTCTGCAGGGTGTGATGACCATGCATTGCTCTGCAAACCAGGGTAAAGAGGGCGATGTTGCCTTGTTTTTCGGTCTTTCCGGGACAGGAAAAACTACCCTCTCGGCTGATCCATCCCGGGGATTAATCGGGGATGATGAGCATGGTTGGAGCGATGAGGGTGTATTTAACTTTGAGAACGGCTGTTATGCCAAGGTGATCGGTCTCTCAGCTGCAGCCGAGCCGCAGATATATGCCTGCACCAGCCGTTTTGGCACTATCCTGGAGAATGTGATCTTTGACCCTGTGACCCGATTGATCGACCTGGATGACGACGAGCGTACGGAGAATACCCGCGCCTCATACCCCCTGGAATATATTGACAACGCAATTGCCTCCAAGCGCGGCGGTCACCCCAAGAACATCATCCTGCTCACCTGCGATGCATCTGGCGTTATGCCGCCAATCGCCCGCCTGACACCTGACCAGGCGCTGTATCATTTCATTTCTGGGTACACATCAAAGGTTGGCGGCACGGAGATTGGCCTGGGGGAGGAACCCGAGATAACTTTCAGCACCTGTTTCGGTGGGCCATTCATGGTTCACCGGCCAGGTTTCTATGCTCAGCTTCTGAAGCGGAAGATTGAGCGCTACCAGGTCAACTGCTGGCTGCTCAACACTGGTTGGGTTGGCGGTCCTTATGGCGTTGGTAAACGGATCAGCATCAAGTACACCCGGCGCATCCTGGATGCGGCTTTATCTGGAGAGCTGCTGTCTGTGCCTTACTCCACCGACCCGGTCTTTGGCTTCCAGGTTCCAGTTTCCTGCCCAGATATACCTGCCGCTGTCCTGGATCCAGCCTCCTCCTGGCCCAGTTCTGACCGCTATATGAAGCGCTATCGGTCCCTGGCTTCCAGGTTCATCGACAATTTTAAAAAATTTGAGCTGGACGCCTCCCCGGAG
>CAIQIV010000376.1 GCA_903871905.1 uncultured Chloroflexota bacterium
CAACTGCTGCCCACCCTGACGCTGCTTGAAAACACCATGCTCCCCATGGATTATTGCAACCTGTACCCATTCAGCGAGCGCCCCAAACGGGCAATGGAACTGCTCACCATCGTCGGGCTGGAAGAGCAGGCCCACAAACTGCCCACCGCCGTTTCCAGCGGTCAGCAGCAGTGCGCCGCCATCGCCCGCGCGATTGCCACCGACCCCGCCATCCTCCTGGCCGATGAGCCCACCGGCAACCTCGATACGCGCTCGGCTGAGACGGTTCTCGCGCTCTTCGAAAGCCTGGCCAAACAGGGCAAAACGATCCTGATCGTAACCCACGACCCCTCCATCACCGAGCGCACCGATCAGACCATCATCCTGTCGGATGGCGAAATCATCGATCCGATTGTGGCGCGCGCCCTGCCCTTCCTGAGCCACCCACAAATGCTGGAAGTGACGAAAAAAGCTGAAAAACGGAACGCGGCCCCGGGGCATGTGATTCTAAAAAAGGGAGAAGAGGTGACTCACTTCTTCATTGTCACCGGCGGCGAAGTGGAAGTTATTATGGAAACCCGATTCCACAAAGAAGTGGGGCTGGCTCGCCTGGGAGTAGGGCAATTCTTTGGCGAAGTGGAACTGATGCAGGGTGGGCGGGCTGTGGCACATATCCACGCCACGGAGCAGGGCGCAGAACTGGCGCTTTTGCCCAAAACCCTCTTTTTTGAATTGATTGATGGTTCCCCCCTGACCCGCCAGGCCATTCATGAAGTAGCCTCTACCCGGATTGCTGAAAACCGCCGGAGGAAAACCGACCGATGAGCGCTGAACTAAAACCCGACCTGCTGATGCCGCGCTGGAGCAAGGTCTTTACCGACTTATGGAACGACAAAACCCGCACCGGGCTGGTGGTGGCTTCGATTGCCGCCGGGGTGTTTGCGATTGGCATGATTATCAGCGCCTATGTGATTATGGAAGATGTCAATCACAGTTATGCTGCTGTCAACCCGCCCAATATCGAAGTGACAACCGACCCCTTTGACCAGGACCTCGTGCGCAGCATCCAAAACGTGCCGGGGGTGAAGGATGTAGAAGGCCGGTTTATTCTACCCATGCGAGGGCGGCGCGGCGCGGAAGACTGGATACAGCTGACGCTGGTGGGACTGACGGATTTGCAAAGCAATATCAACCTTCGCACGCCGGTGGAGGGCAGAGGCACAGCCGGAAAGAATGAAGCCCTGATCAGCCAGGATGTGATGCACATCAGCGGCCTGCATGCGGGCGATATCATCCAGGTTGAACTGCCCGGCGGCGGCAATCACAGCCTGCGCGTGGTTGGGCTGGTATCTGACCAGACCACCTCTAAACCCGACCCGGCGGCCAATAACCTGATGTTTGTCAGTACCCAAACATTGCGCTCGATGGGGTTGGATGATCACTTTAACCTGCTTTACCTGACCACAGAAAATGGCGCGGACAGCGGATTCATTGCCCGTGTAGCCGCCAGTGTGGAAGATAAAGTGGAGAAAAGCGATCGCACGGTCTATCGCGTGGATCAACACCTTTCCAGCGAACACCCCATGACCGATATCACCCTGATTATCATTGGGGTGCTGGGGGTGCTGGGCGGGTTGATTACCGTTCTCAGCAGTTCGCTGATCGTGAATACGCTCAACGCTTTGCTCGCTCAACAACTGCGCCAGATTGGCGTCATGAAACTCATAGGCGCGCGCAGCCGCCAGATTCTGGGCATGTACCTGGTGCTGATCATCTCTTATGGCCTGATTGCGCTGCTCATCGCCGTGCCGCTTGGAGCGCTGGCGGGCTATGGGCTGGCGTGGTTCATGGCCTATCTGCTGGGCGCGGTGCTGCTGGGCTTCCGCGTCATTCCGTTGGCAGTCATAGCCCAAACCCTGGTTGCCATCCTGATCCCCCTGGCAGCCGGCTTTGTCCCGGTCAACAATGGCGCAAAAACCAGCGTGCTCGAAGCGATCAGCAACTACCGCCCTGGCGGCCAGTTAACCTCCAGCCGTAAATACAGCCTGGCCCAATGGATTGGCTGGATTTCACGGCCCATCCTGCTCTCGTTTCGCAACACCTTCCGCAAGCGCGGGCGTTTGCTCCTGACTCTTTTCACCCTGACCATGGCCGGGGCTGTTTTCATCGCCGTTTTCAACGTGCGCGACTCGCTGACCCTCATCATGGAAAACCTGCTGCAGCATTACATGGGCGACGTTACCATCAACTTCACCCAACCCTACCGCGTGAGCCAGATTGAGCATACCCTGCACCAGATCCCCGGCGTGGAAGGGGTCGAAGGCTGGGGCGCCGCCTCCGGCGAAATCTGGGATGAAAACGATCGCCTCGTCAGCAAACTCTCCATCATCGCCCCGCCCCAGGATACGCAGCTGCTTAACCTGAAACTGGTGGCGGGCCGCTGGCTGCGACCGGGCGAGGATCGCGCCATCGTGGTTTCTGACAGCCTGTACCTGATTTATCCCGACCTGCAGCCCGGCGACCAATTAACCATAAAGCTCCCCGACCAGCGCAAAGAATCCTGGACAGTGGTGGGCGTCTTTCCGTTTTTGGCGATGTTTGGCGATCCGATGGCCTATGCCAATTATGAATTTATCACGGCCCAAAACCGCCTGGCGGGCCGGACGACCATGTATCGCATTATCACCCAGCAGCATGACCCGGCCTCCAACCTCGAACTCACCCGCAGTATTGACGCCTATCTCAAGCAGCAAAACTACACCGTACAAAGCGTTGAATCGGGTTCCGCCTTACGCCAAAAAGCCATCATCGCCATCAACGTTGTGATTGTTTTCTTGCTCATCATGGCCGTTTTGACCGCCTTTGTCGGCAGCATGGGGCTGACCGGCGCAATGAGCATCAACGTCCTTGAGCGCACCCGCGAAATTGGCGTCATGCGCACCATCGGCGCAGTGGACCGGGTCATCATGCAGTCTGTCATCATCGAAGGGCTGGTCATTGGCCTGATCACCTGGTCGTTGGCCATCGGCGTATCTTTCCCCATTGGGTACAGCCTGTTGGGCATCATCAGCAGCGCGATAGGCACGCCAATGGACTTAACGTTCACCCCATTAGGTATCTTGCTGTGGCTGGGGGTAGTGGTGGTCCTTTCTGTGTTTGCCAGTATCCTGCCTGCCCGCAATGCTGCCCGCCTGACCATTAATGAAGTGTTGGCTTATGAATAAAAGAGGTTCCCCTATGGTTCGTTCTGGATTGTCTGTGCTGCTGGAAGACCGGCTCGATCTCCTGTCTGGACGGCGGGTAGGGCTGGTGAGTCATGGCGCCGCCGTCATGCCGGACCTGACCGGCATTGTCGATGCGTTTCTGGCGGCAGGCGTGAGCCTGTCCGCGCTGTTTGGCCCGGAGCATGGTTTCGCGGGCGCTGCGCCGGATGGCGAGGGGGTCCGCAGCGGTATTGACCACCGCACCGGCCTGCCCGTGTACAGCCTCTATGGGGATGTCAAAGAGCCGAGTCCGGAGATGCTGGCGGGGCTGGACGTGTTGGTGGTTGATTTTCAGGATGCGGGCGCTCGCTTTTACACCTTTGTGAGCACCCTGTACTACGTGCTGCGCGCTGCCGGGCGCGCCGGCCTGCCCGTGATCGTGTTGGACCGGCCCAACCCGGTCAATGGGGTCCAGATGGAGGGACCGCTGCTCCAGCCGGGCTTTGAATCCTTCATTGGCATCACCTCGATCCCCATTCGCCACGGCATGACGCTCGGAGAGCTGGCCAGGCTGATGAACGCTGAACAGGGCCTCAATACCGCGCTGACCGTCATCCCCATGCAGGGCTGGAGGCGCGGCCTGTGGTTTGACCAGACCGGGCTGCCCTGGGTGATGCCATCTCCGGCCATGGCGCATTTATCCACTGCCACGGTGTACCCGGGAATGTGCCTGATGGAAGGCACGAACCTATCCGAAGGGCGCGGCGCTTACCTGCCCTTTGAGGTGACCGGCGCGCCCTGGCTGGATGGTCATGCCCTGGCGGCGCAGTTGAACAGGCTGGGACTGCCGGGCGTGCGCTTCCGGCCCCATGTTTTTCAGCCGGCTTCCAGCAAGCACGCCGGGCAGGTGTGCGAAGGCGTGCAGGTGCACGTGACCGATCGCTATTCCTTTCAATCCGTGCGCACCGGGCTGCATGTCCTGGCTGCCTGCCGCGCGCAATCGACCAGCCGGTTTTGTTTTTTGCCCGGCAGCATCGAAGGGACCCTCCCGCATTTTGACCTGCTGGTTGGATCGGCAGCCTTGCGCGAACAAATCGAGGCCGGCGCGCCGGTGGATGACCTGGTGCAAGGCTGGAGCCTTGAGCAGAAAAATTTTGCCGCGCTGCGAGAGGCATATCTGCTATACTCTGAGGAATGAACATGACCCCAACTGCCGCGCTGATTCGCCCCTACCGGGGCAGCGATGAAGCTGCCCTGCTCGATTTGTGGAATGCCTCTCTGACGCATGACCGGATGACGCCCGCGGTCTTCCGTACCAAAGTGCTGCTAGACCTCAACTTTCACCCCGAAGGCCTGCTGGTGGCTGAACTGGAGGGATGTCTGCGCGGCTTTGTGCTGTCGCTAACGCGCCGGACGCCGCACTTCCTGGATGGATTGCAACCCGAGAAGGCCTGGATCACGGCTTTCGGCGTTCATCCGGACGCCCAGCGCCAGGGAATCGGGCAGGCG
>CAIQIV010000377.1 GCA_903871905.1 uncultured Chloroflexota bacterium
TCTGGCACCTTCTTTGATTATAATCACACCGCCACAGATGCAGATATTACTGAGATCAAGCAGTGGCTGGCGGGTGGAGATGTTGCCCAGCTGTCTATCCCGGTGCTGCCGGAATTCGACGAGCCCTCCGGCCCTTACTGCATTGTGGATATTTCCTCCCAGCCGGATACCAATCGCGGCGGACACTCGATCACCATCGTGGGCTATAATGACAATATTGATGGCTCGGGAAAAGGCGGTTTCAAGATTGTCAATTCCTGGGGTACTTCCTGGGGTTGTAATGGGTATGGGTACATCACCTATGATTGGGTCAAACAGTATGCCTATGAATCATGGTGGATGCGGGACATTCGTACGGGCGGCAATACCAGCCGTGACTTCACCATATTCAACGATGGGAATGCAGCTCTAAAGGTGACGAGTATCAAGACCAAGAACGCCAGTAAGTGGCTGGACCTGGTGCTGCCTGCCGCGCTGCCATTCTATCTGCAGCCGGGTGAATCGAAAACGGTTGAGCTGGCAATCGGAACCAGCGGGATGACGAATGGAACCTATAATGAGACCATACAGGTCTCTTCAGATGATCCGGATGAAAGTTTAACCGAGGTCAGCGTCAGCCTGGTGATTGGCAGCGGCGTATCCACCCCACCTCCTACGGCAGCTAACCCGTACCCGGCGAACTATGCCAGCTCAGTACCAGCGGATGCGCTCACCCTCGGCTGGGCGGCTGGCTCCAGCGGTATCTTGTATGATGTCCGGTTGGATACGCAAAACCCGCCCTCCACGATCGTGTGCAACGACCATACTTCGCCATCCTGCCTGGTGAGCCGGTTGAAGAGCAATACAACATATTACTGGCGGGTGATCTCCAACAACACGACCACCGCCATGCCTGGTCCTATCTGGAGTTTCACCACCAGCGGAAGTGCAAACGCCCAGAGCAGGGTCATGCTGCCCCTGGTCAGAACCAGGTAAAATTAAATCCCAGGCATCCTGGTGTTTGAATAGGGCGGGCGCATGCAGTTCTTGTTATAATTTGAGTTGTATGCGCCCGAATTTTTACCACCATCTACATCCACCCACTATCCCGGCTCGCCAGGCGCGCTTGCGATATACATTGGGGGCGGGAGGGCTGTCTGTTTACCTGATGGGGGTGGTCACAGTAACGGGTATATTGGAAATGTTCTATTACATTCCCACCCCAGCCGGTGCTCCGCTTTCTATCCAGGAGCTTACCTTTCTTGTGCCATATGGCTGGTTTGTGCGAAACCTGCATTATTGGTCGAGCCAGCTGCTGGTTGCCGTGGCTGGGCTTCACCTGATCCGTGTCGTTTGGACCGGGGCTTATGCGCCTCCTCGCCGCTTTAATTATTGGCTTGGCCTGGGTGTACTGGTTATCTTGCTGCTGCTGGATTTTACGGGGTATGTCCTGCGCTGGGATGAGGGGGTGCGTTGGGCATTCGTAGCCGGGATCAACCTGGTCAGGAGCATCCCGTGGCTGGGAGCCGGGTTCTATGCGGGGATCGTGGGAGGCAGCGAGCCAGGGGGCAGTATGCTGATCCGCTTCTACACCTGGCATATCTTTGGCCTGATGCTGGCTGCATTCATATTAGCGACCTGGCATCTCTTTCGCGTGCGGCGCGATGGAGGGATTGCGGTGCCTCCTCCGGGGGACCGGCGGGATCTGCAGCGAATCGACCGTTTCGAGCTGGCGCGCCGCGAGGCATTGGCAGCTCTATGGGCCAGTGTGACCTTATTTGTGCTGGCATCTTTCTGGCCGGCGCCCCTGGCTGCCCCGATTGAACAGGCTGGAGGAGGTGTTGCAGACGCGCACGCGCCCTGGTTTTTCCTGTGGATCCAGGAATTGCTAAAATTTGGCGACCCCTTTATCTGGGGGGTGCTGGTTCCATCCGCCATTTTACTGGTCATCGCCGGGCTGCCGTTGTTTCTCCCGCTGGCCCATCCCGGTGAACTGGGAGAATGGCTGCCGCGGGGGAACCGGGCGGCTCAAGTTGTGCTGGGTGGAATCCTGGTGGTCATTGCCGGGCTGACATTGCTTGCCCTCCTTCCGCATGGATAGATTGATGCGCTTCAAGTTCCTGGCTGCATCCATTTTCTCTTTTTTTGCGGTTCTCCTGGTAGGACTGCAGCAGTCTCGCCGGGCAGCGCCGGTTCCGCTGGTCCCGGTGATCAGCGGTAATGAAGAATACTGCCTGACCTGCCATGCTGACCTGCCTGAGATCAGCCCCAGCCATCCTGTTAAAACCTTTGGCTGCGTGGTGTGCCATGGTGGGGAGAGGCTGGCCCTGGATGCCAGCCTGGCACACAGCACCATGCGCGGGGGGAGGAACCCATCAGGCCTGGATGTGGTACAGGAATCCTGCGGGAGCGAAAACTGCCACTCCGGTAGTGCTGCTGGGGAGCGGGACCATATCCAACGGGTGGTCAATAGTATCCAATCGACCTATGCCGGGGCGATTGCCTCTATCCGTTACACATTTGGCCAGCAGGAAGCGATCACTGCGGAGCTTGGGGTGCGTGCGGTCAGCGACCCGGGATATATTCCTGGGGAGAGCCTGCCGAGCCTGGACATGCTTCTCCCTGGCGCCAATGACCCACAGCCTGTCCAGGCATTCCTGGCGAACTGCATGAACTGTCATTTACATTCCGAACCCCTGGAAGGTGCTGAATATGCCCGTTTAAGCGGTTGTGCGGCTTGCCATACGCCGACCGCGAACAGCGATATTAGCAAGCCTGTTCACCGGCTGACAACAGCCATCAGCTATTCACAGTGCAATACCTGCCACAACCGGGGAAATTATGATTTGCGCTTGATGAAATTTGTGAGCCGCGCAGACCACCCGGTAGCGCGCCTGCAGGATTATTACCAGCCATTGGCCAGGTTTGTGCGCTGTGAGTGGACCCTGGACTGCGTGGACTGCCATACACGCCGCGAGGTGATGGGGGATGGCAGGATTTACGGCAGTAAAAAAGACATCCAGTACCTCCGCTGCCGGACCTGCCATGGTACGATTGAACAGATGCCGCTCATCAGGACACTGACTGATCCGAATGATATAGCCTTCCGGATGGCATTTCTTAACCCGGTGATTGATTTGAAATTGGGTGATACCATTCTGGTGACAGAAAAAGACGAGCCCTTGTGGAATATCCGCCAGCTTCCGGATGGTTCCTATGAGCAGTTCACCAAGTCCACCCGCCAAAGATTGACCTTCCGGGCGGTGAAAGGGACTGGCTGCCAGCAAAAACCTGACCAACAGGAGTCGCGGTATTGTCATGAATGCCACGCTGTCCAGCGCTGATCCCTCAAAACCCCCATCCCGCCGGGACTTTCTCCGCCTGACGGTAAAGGCGGTACTGTATGGAAGCGGGTTGCTGGTTGTGAGCGGTATTGCCCGCTTCCTGGGTTACCAGCCAAATCCCACCACCCCATCCAGTATTGACCTGGGGCTGGTGAGCGATTTTCCTCCCGGCACGCGCAAGGTATTTCCCCAGGTGCAGGCAGTTGTGATGTACACGGCTTCTGGAATCCGGGCGTTTAGTCTGGTGTGCCCGCACCTGGGGTGCCAGGTTAATGAGACTCCGGATGGTTTTCTTTGTCCCTGCCATGGAAGCAGGTTTAATCCATCCGGGGGTTTAATTTCCGGCCCGGCGGTGCGTTCCCTTGATCCACTGGTTATTGAAGTGCAGGATGGCCGGTTGATCCTGTACCGCAGGAGTTAGATGATATGGCGCGGCAGCAGCGAATGAGCCCAGTTCAAGCCAGGCTTTCCTTCTCCAGCCGATCTGCAAGAGCAAGATACTTTTCATGTACCCCTTCCCCAGTTTCTTCCTGCTCAACCTTTTCGAAATCCTCAAGCACTTGGTCATGAAGTGGGGATGGGATGACGCGATCGGCCATAGGGAACAGGATGTTGTCCTCTTTCTGGATGTGCTGCCGGAGCAGGGCGGCATAACCCCGGGCATTCTGGATGACGGTATCTTTGGCCTGGGTGTCACCGGACTGGAGCCGGGTTGCGGCTTCCCGCATGCCCCGGGTAAAGCGGCGGCCCTGCTCGTGTTCGGCAAGCATTACGGCGATCGGCCCGGCTTCAAGGGGCATCCCATTGGCAGCCATGTTCTTGAACAACACCCCTTCTTCTTTACGATGATGGCACCCATCTGCAAATCCGGTAATAAAACTTGCTGCGGTAAGGAAGAATTCTGCAGGCATATCTCCATGTTTTTCAAGGCGATCAGCCCCAATTTCAAGAGAAGTGATAACCCGTTCAATTACACGGTGTTCAGCTGTAAGAATATCTGTAGCTTCCATTTCACATGTCTCCTTTCTACTCTTATCATATCCGATATGGCGATAATGTTCTTTGCTCCAGCGCAAAGAATAAAGGAAATCAAGGCAGTCGATTTATGGGAGGATCCTCCTGGTGGGTTTTGATCCAGAGCATACTAAAATATTAAGGCAGGTCTCTCTATTCGCAGGCCTGGAGTCACAAGAACTGCAAGGTATCCTCCTGGCTGCTCGCCTGGTACAGGTTGAAGAGGACGGTTATTATTTTATGCAGGGCGATCCAGCCGCGGGGATATTTGTTCTTATGGAAGGTCGGGTCAAACTGGTTCAGGTCAGCCTGGAAGGGCAGCAGGTCTTGATGAGAGTTGTTGTCCCCCCGGGTGTCTTTGGCGTGGTATCCCTGTTGGAAGGAGGGGAGTTTCCAGTTTCTGCCACAGCCATGCAGAATAGCAAAGCCCTGTTCTGGTCAGCAGCTGAGATCCAGCAGATTGCTTCCAGCTACCCTGCTGTGGCGATGAATACAATCCGGGTCCTGGCGGAACAGGTGCAAGATTTCCAGGCCAGGTTCCGAGAATTAGCAACGGAGAGAGTCGAGCGGCGCCTTGCGCGCACAATAATCCGGCTGGCGAACCAGGCTGGGCGCAAGACTGCAGAAGGGGTGTTGATCGACCTGCCATTAACCCGGCAGGACCTGGCAGAAATATCCGGCACAACCTTATATACGGTCAGTCGCATTCTCAGCCAATGGGAAGAAAGAGGGATTGTTCAGGCTGGCAGGGAGCGGGTTGTGGTCCGTTTCCCGCATGGGCTGGTAATGATTGCAGATGACCTGCCTTGAGCCCGTGATTATTTGGATATTGTCCCCTGCTGGGATTTTTTCTCCAGCTTGGATTGTCTTTTTTTAATTGCCTGGGTGAGGAACCAACCGTCTGGCATGGCGTCCCAATCATAGATTACAAAAGTGCCTGCCAGGATGTCGTGCCAGGCCTGTCGCTGCCGATCAATCCCTGCCCATAGGAAGCCCACCAGCAGAGTAAGTGAAGAGAGCAGGTAGCCAAATACGCGCAAAACAGACTGCCAGGGAGCAGGTGGTTTGCCATTCCTGGTCACCACCCTTAAGCCTATGAGCGCTTTGCCGACTGTTTTTCCGAAGAGACTCCACTGCACGACGAAATAGCCGAAGAAAAAGACAGTATTCGCGGTGATCTTAATCATGGTGACCACCCGCGGATCGATCCCAAGGGTATCAATCAGATAGCTCACGAGATTGATTAATCCCAGGACAGGCTCTGCGATATGGAGAAAAACAGTCGCCAGGATGCTGGTCAGACCGATAACAGACAGATCGATCATCAGTGCAATGAACCTGCTGGCAATGCCCGCGAAATGGCCGTGCGCCCCCCTGGTCTTGATGAAGTGGTTGAACTGTTCTGGAACAGTAATCGCCGAGTTTTCTACCACCTGCGCCTGTTCTACATACTTTCGCCGCCGGAAATAGCGCTGAACTGCTAACAGCAGCGTGAGCCAGGCAGGTGAGTAGCAGAGCAAGTAGAGCAGCACGGTGACCAGCGGGCTGCTGATCGGTTCAAATGGTTTGGGTCCCAGGAAAAGCCAGATGGTGATGAACAGGGAGATGCAGAGCAGCAGTACTGCCAGGGTCGGGCCGACGCGCCGGGTGTAGTTCTTACTGGAAAAGGTCTGGTGAGTTTTCTGGATGATCGGATTATCTACTGGCATTGGATCCTCTATGGCCCCTGCCGGTCGTTCAGCACCACAGAAAGGATTTCAGGTGAAACCTCATCTTCTTGCACGCCAAAAATGGTCTGAAAGATGAGATCAATTAACGTATCTGCGCTGTATGTTCGAGAACGGACCTCTGTCAGCATGGTTTGAGCAATTCCGGTGCTCTGATGTAGGACGAGATCCTGAACTTCAGGGTTCACAGCAATCTCACCAATGGTTTCGTCGACGGTGCCTTTCACTGCAGCCAGGGCAACTGCCCGGCTGGCATTGTCCTCCCGCCGTCCAATTTCGATCCATTCCTGGACGGTGCTTTCACCTCGTTCTACCAGGCGCTCCGATAAGCCGTCTGTGCCCGGGATATTCAGCAAGCTTCGCAGCGGCCGGCTGTAGTTCCAGGTCACAATGCTGGCTTTTGCCAGGGTCTTGAAACCGAGTTCCAGGTAAGAAGCGGAGCGGAAGGCCAAACCGATCAGGGCATAGCGTGCATCCTGTGAGATAAAATCCGATTGAGGGGGGAGCTTGGTTTGGGGGGAGCCTGTATTTTCGATCTCATACTCTTGTCCAGCATCTGGATCCTTGAGCAGATAAATGGTCGATTCGGATGGATCCGCAGAGGAATCCAGAATCTTCTGGCCTCTCTCCTCCCAGAGGGGAAGGCGGGCTGCCAGCTCATCCAGCCCCAAGAGCACACCGCCGACAACCAGGCGTGTGAGTGAATAACGCGATCGCCTGCGCCTGACGCGGTGGTCATCAGCATCATTGTGGAGTCCAGAAGGTTGCTCTGAAAAATCATTCATTGGTTATCTTGCTCATCCGGAATGAATTATATCAGGAATCATCCCCGTGTTCTCACATTCCAGAAAGCCATCCGGCGAAACCAGGATACTAATCAAAATTTTGGGTCAAATAGATGGTGCACGAGCACACAAAAATTGGTTTCGTGAGTAAAATAAGATGAACTTGCAAGGAAAGCGATGACCGTGAGTAATAATATCCTGATAGTTTCCAAAACTTCTCGAATATCCAGGGGATACCTCATCTGCCTGGCGGGAACAGCGATCTGGTCAACCACAGGTATTTTCATTCGTTACCTGACGGTTACTTACCAGATCCCACCCCTGGTGCTGGCATTTTGGCGCGATCTATCGCTCTCCATCTTCCTGGTGTTGTTATTCTGGGTGGTCAATCGTTCACTGCTCCACTTTGATAGAAAGAACCTTCCCTTTTTTATCCTGTATGGTTTTACGGTAGCGGTTTTTAACAGCGTGTGGACCTTCTCGGTGGCTCTAAACGGCGCCGCAGTCGCCACGGTTCTGGCATACAGTTCAGCCGCCTTCACCGCTGTCCTGGGACGCTGGTTGTTTGGCGAGATCTTGGGAAAAGCAAAAATCATCGCGGTGACTTTGAGCTTGGTGGGATGTGTTTTTGTAGCCGGCGCCTATGATGTTTCTGCCTGGAAAATCAATCCCTGGGGGATCCTGACCGGTCTATTATCCGGGTTGATGTTTGCTATCTACAGCCTGATGGGTAAGGCGTCATCCAACAAGCAGATCAACCCCTGGT
Organism: uncultured Chloroflexota bacterium; assembly: GCA_903871905.1. Lineage (GTDB taxonomy): Bacteria > Chloroflexota > Anaerolineae > Anaerolineales > UBA4823 > CAIQIV01. The sequence goes on from CAIQIV010000377.1 coordinate 7,616, forward strand.
CTGCTTTATTGTTTTCCTTCTTTATCGCCTCCATGTTTCTCTTGTTGGTGAACTTTCTTTCTGCGGGATTCGAGGGGAGCCTGCTGCCGTATGATCTGGGATGGCTGGGAGCCCAATGGATGGGATGGCTGATCCTGCTCATCCTGGCAGTTGGGCCTACCCTGGGTGGTTTTGGCTTGTATACGGTCAGCCTGTCTTATTTGCCTGCCAGTGTGGCTAACCTGATTGCCACGCTGGAACCGGCGCTTACTGCCGTCCTGGCGTATTTTTTCTTAGGTGAAGTCTTAAGCGTTCCCCAATGGATGGGCGCGGTCTTGATAATATTGAGTGTCATCCTGCTGCGCATGACAGATAATCTGTCTGCTGTAGATTGAACTGAATTCGCAAAGGCCGAATGTTTCCAGCTTTACTACAGAATCACGATGATGGACCAGGATTTTAGCAACCTCTTTCAAAACCTCCTAGAGAGGGAAGAGAATGTTACCGTTATTAATACCTACCAATGGTTGACGATTGCCAATGCAAGCCGCATCCTGGGAGTAGGCGATGGTACTATCACTTTACAGGTTGCACGCCACCAGACCATCTGCTTGCAGCTGGATAAGAAGTGCCTGATAAAGGGGACTTCATTCACAGAGACTATTTCGGCCAGGGTATTTGCCTTGGATTTTAAAGCCAATGTGGTGATCTTGACCGATCTGTCACATACGAGACCCTATATCAACCGTAGAAAAAATGTGCGGGTTCCAGTCACAGAAAAAATTGAGGTGGTTTTTCCCGATAAACCGAATGCTTATGGCAGGTTGTTAGATATTTCTCATGAAGGGTTAGGGGTAAATGTGAACCGCGCTTCCTATTCTTCCAACTTCTTTGGCATGGGAAAAGAAATCAGCCTGGGGATCATGCTGCCTTTAGGGAACAGTGCTGCCTATAAGCCTATCCTGATGAAGGGTATGGTGCGGAATATTTTTTACACCGATGGGGATTATTTTTTCCGCCTGGGAGTGCGTTTATTCCCTCAAAAGGGGATGATGCAGGCTATCTCGCGCTACATCATGCTGCGTGAACTGGAAATGATCAAGGAACTCGAAAGCCTGGGCCTGGAATATGCCCGGCAGGATCAATAAGCAAAGATATCGTTTCACCCTGGGCGGACACGCAGCACCGCCGCCCCCTGGATTTTTCCATTACTTAGATTTTCTAAGACCTCATTGGCATGCTCAAGAGGGTGAATTTCTATTGCCGTTCTCACCGGGATCTGTGGGGCCAGTGACAGGAATTCAATCCCATCTTGCCGAGTCAGGTTAGCTACAGAACGTACTAGCCGCTCTTCCCACAACAGGTGATAGGGGAAAGATGGAATGTCACTCATATGAATTCCGCCGCACACAATGGCTCCTCCTTTTGCTGTTGCCTTCAAGGCTTCAACAATCAGTGTTCCTACCGGGGCAAAAATCAGCGCCGCATCCAGGGGGACGGGCGGTTTTTCCGTTGATCCGCCTGCCCAGGCAGCGCCCAGGTGAAGGGCAAACTCTTGAGCCTGTACATCTCCCGGGCGCGTAAAGGCGTAAACCTTCTGACCGCGGTGGACAGCAATTTGAGCGACGATGTGAGCGGCTGCACCAAACCCATAGATCCCCAGATTATTGATGTCCTCTCCGGCCAGGCGATAAGTGCGGTATCCTATCAGCCCGGCGCATAATAATGGCGCAGCTTCTTCGAAAGTGTAGATGTCAGATATGGAGAAACAGTAGCGCTGGTCTGCCACAGCATATTCTGCAAACCCACCATCTTTGGTATAGCCGGTAAAAATTGGATGGTCGCATAAATTTTCCTGGCCGCGCAGGCAGTAGCGGCAGGTTCCATCTGTATGCCCCAGCCAGGGTACGCCAATGCGCTCTCCTGGAGTAAAATGCGTCACCTTTTCTCCGATGGCGGCAACGATTCCGGTGATCTGATGCCCTGGCACCAGGGGCAGCTTGGGGTGCTCCAATTCCCCTTTGATAATGTGCAGATCCGTATGGCACACACCGCAAACATGCACCTGGATAAGCACTTCTTCCGGTCCAGGCACAGGCATGGGAATTTGCTGCAGCCGCAGTGGGCGCCCGCTTCCCTCAAAAACCATGGCGTTCATCGTTTCTGGCAGCATCATTCACCTCTCCTTTGGAAAGAATTCACCGATTCATTGCCTTGGGTCTCACATTGTGGGTATTATAATTCTCTTCACGTGGAGAATACAGGAAGATGAGTGAGCGAAAGATTTTATTGGTTGACGATGACGCCCAGATGCGGCGCAGCCTGGCATTCAACCTACAGCAGTCTGGCTACCAGGTGATCACTGCTGGAGATGCCGAATCAGCTTTAGAGATCGCCCAACGCGAAACCTTTGACCTGATTTTGATGGATATTGGTTTGCCGGGGATGGATGGCCTGGATGCCCTGCAGCAGCTGCGAAAAATCGGGGATATCCCGGTTATCTTCCTCACCGCCAGGAGACGAGAGCTGGATGAGGCGCTGGGTCTGGAGCTTGGCGCAGATGATTACGTTACCAAACCATTTGATCTGGATGTCTTGCGCTCGCACATCAAAGCGGTGCTGCGCCGCTCCGGCCGGCGCATTGAACCGGGGGTTGAGACGCGCTGCGTTACCGCTGGCGACCTGGAGATCGATCCCTCCGCTCATACAGCCCGGATTGCTGGAAAGGAGCTGGATTTGAGCCCGCGTGAGTTCGATTTGCTTCACGCCTTTGCGCTGCAGCCTGGAAAGGTGCTGGCAACCCCAGATTTGTTAGCCCAGGTATGGGGGGCAGAATTTGTTGGCCAGCCCCAGGTAGTCTATGTCCACATCCGTTGGCTGCGGGAGAAGATTGAGGATGATCCCAACCATCCCAGGCGAATCCAGACCGTGCGCGGTGTGGGATACAAGTATCAAATCCAGGAGAGATGATGTTTAAAACCCTGCGCAACCAGCTGATCCTCACCCATGTGCTGCCAATCCTGTTGATCACACCCATCATTGGCCTGGCCATGGTGTTTATCTTTGAGACTCGATTTTTGCTGCCTGATCTTTCCCGCCAGGCCACGGTAAACGCCAGGTTAATCGCTCAATTGACCAGCGATCATCTTGAGATCTGGCGGCAGCCTTTATACGCCCAGCTCCTTTTGCAGCGCCTTAGCCAGGAGCTGGCCGGCAGTGTGCGCCTGGTCAGCCCGGATGGCCTCTTATTGGCTTCAAGTGAAAATGAAGATGCTGGCCGTATCCGCCATTTTATTGATTTGAAAGGATTATCCGCTGCCCAGGAAGGTCAGACGGTTACGTTCACCTCATACGATGATATTCTTCATGAGGATGTGGTTGAAGTCCTGGCGCCGGTCTACGCACCGAGTGGAGGCATTATTGGCATCATCTGGCTGACAAACCGGTTTGCCTCGGCATACCGGGAACTGGCAGATGTGCGCTACCTGGTGATTGGTGTGTTGGTTGTGGGAGTGGCGAGCGGTGTGCTGCTGGGTTATTGGCTGGCCTTGAGCATTGGGCAGCCTGTAGAGCGGGTCACTCAAGCGGTCTATGACCTGGCGCATGGAAGCATCCAGGGCTCACTGCCAGAACAGGGTCCCGAGGAAATTCGCATGCTCCTGAGGGCGGTGAATTACCTGGATGAGCGGTTTAAGAACCTGGAACGGGCGCGCCGGCAGCTGCTGGCCAACCTGGTGCATGAATTGGGCAGGCCGTTGGGCGCACTGCTCTCTGCAGTGCAGGCGCTTGGCCAGGGGGCTGATCGCGATCCTGGCTTGTATCGTGATCTGATAGATGGGATGGCAGGTGAGATTGACCTGCTGCAAAATCTCCTGGAGGAGCTGGCTCATCTTTACGAACAGGTCCTGGGAACATTAGAGCTGAACCGGCAGTCCATCAATCTGCGGGATTGGTTGACCAAGATCCTGGCGCCCTGGCGCGAGGCGGCACATGAGAAAAATATCCACTGGTCTGAGCTGATTCCCCCGGAACTGCCTGTGATAGACGTCGACCCGGATCGGCTTGACCAGGTATTGGGCAATCTGATCAGCAATGCCTTGAAGTATACCCCGGCGCGAGGAGGGATCACGGTTGCTGCCGGCGGGTCTGGAAATGAAGTATGGATTGAGGTAAAGGACAGCGGGATCGGCGTCCGGGCTGAGGAAAGGGAGCGCATATTTGAACCGTTCTACCGGGGCAAGAAAGGCCGCCGTTTCCCTCAGGGGATGGGCCTGGGCTTGAGCATTGCCAATGACCTGGTCAAAGCGCATGATGGACGGATTGAGTTGGAGACCACTGAAGGGCAGGGCAGCTGCTTCAGAGTCGTACTGCCGGTCAGTATAAAGTAACCGATAAGTTTCATCATCCACACTCCTTAAGATCGCCATAAGGTTGGCCTAAGCCGGGAATAAGGACTGGAAGGCTTATCCCAGGTTATCCTTATGCTATCAAAACCAAGGAGGTTGTTATGAAACAACGAGTTCGGTCAATCACCGTTTTAGCATTGCTTTCCGTAGTCCTGTTATCTGCTTGCAGTGGGCAATCGATCTTTTCGAGCGTAGGGGCGTCACTCCCGGCTCTGACACAAACCCTGGCACAGAGCGCACAGCCCCAGGTGACGGCTCAACCTACGGTGCCCCAGCCGGTGCAAGGAGCAGCGGTACCTCAAAGTGAGGCGATTGCAGCCTTCCAGGGGACCTTGGAGTCGATTTACCAGAATGTCAATCCTTCCGTGGTGAATATTCGCATCCTGCAGTCAGCAACCGGGATGGAAGGGTTGATGCCGGGGAATCAAGATCTTCCGGAAATGCCCTTTAACTTTCCTTTCCCATTTAATGATCCTGGGAACCAGGACCAACAGGGACAGCAAGCCCCAGAACAGCAATCTCCGGACCAACAGGCTCCCGATCAATCCACACCCCAGTACAATCAGGGAGCAGGCTCAGGGTTTGTTTGGGACCAGGCCGGGCATATTGTGACCAATAATCATGTGGTGGACGGCGCCGAAAAGGTCGAGGTGACTTTCTCTGATGGGACGACTGTGCCTGCAACAGTGGTGGGAAAGGATGTGAATACAGACCTGGCGGTAATTAAGGTGGATGTGTCAGCGGATAAGCTGCGCCCGATCCAGTTAGCGGATTCAACCCAGGTCAAGGTGGGGCAGCTGGCAGTTGCCATTGGTAACCCGTTTGGCCTGGAGGGAACAATGACGGTTGGGATCATCAGCAGCATGGGACGAACCCTGCCGGTAGCAGAAGGTACACAGGCCAGGCAGTCTTATTCGATCCCGAACATTATCCAGACCGATGCCCCCATTAACCCAGGTAACTCAGGTGGCGTCCTGGTGGATAGCCAGGGTGCCTTGATCGGTGTGACGGCAGCCATTGAATCGCCTGTCCGGGCGAATGCCGGGATTGGCTTTGCTATTCCATCGGTGACCGTCCAAAAGGTAGTTCCTGAGCTGATTGCCAAGGGATCCTACGAACATCCATGGATTGGTATCTCTGCCATGGACCTGACCCCGGACCTGGCCAAGGCAATGAACCTGAATGCTGACCAGCGAGGTGCCCTGGTGGAAGAGGTTGTGGCTGGGGGACCGGCCGAAATGGCAGGTTTGAGAGCCAGCGACAAGCAGCACACCCTGGACGGTCAGAATGTAAAAATCGGTGGTGATGTGATTGTTGCAGTGGATGGGACGCCTATCAAGGGAATGTCTGAACTGATTGCCTACCTGGCGGATCATACTTCGGTTGGGCAGCAGATCGTAGTCTCCGTCTTGCGTGATGGCCAGAAGACAGATGTTGATCTCACTCTTGGGAAACGCCCAGGCGCTGAGGAAAATAAAGCGGTTGCCCAGACTCAACCGGGGAAGAACCAGCCCAATGCCTGGTTAGGCATCCGGGGTGCAGATGTGACAGCGGGCCTGGCAGAGGCGGCGAAACTCCCCAGCGAGGTTAAGGGTGTTTTAGTACAGCAGGTAGAGAATAACAGCCCGGCAGAAAAAGCGGGACTGCGCGGCGGCACGGAATCGGTCACTGTGAATGGTGAGCAGGTGATGGTGGGTGGCGATGTGATCACGGCGATCGATGGCCAGGCGGTCTCAGGAATCCAGAGCCTCAGGAATATTCTGGCAAAACACAACTCTGGTGATAATGTCAGCCTGGAAGTGCTGCGCGATGGTCAGCTGGTCGCGCTCCAGGTTACCCTGGCTTCCTATCCAAATCCCGGTCAATAGGATCCTGAAGTGAGTGCCTGCCAGGCAGGACAATTGTGAGGGAAGGTTGTCTTGAACGGTTGAGCCTGGCAGGATAAGAAAATTCAGTTGTTCTCTACAAGAACAAGGGCTGCTCAATACAAGTTGGGCAGCCCTTCGCTTTAAAATTATATACCTGTTATTGGAGAAAGATTAAACCATGATAATCGCAAAAGGGAGGCAGGATAAAGGGGGTTATAATCGCTGTGTTTTCTGGAGGGTTGATCCAGGCATTTCACGTACTGAAAAGGATTCAAGGATGAGACGTTTTCTGCTGGCATTGACACTGGTTTCGCTGCTTTTAACTGCCTGTTCAGGCTCACAACCCGCGGCGCAAAAGGCAAAGATCAAATTTGCTGTGCTCCCCATCCTGGATGTTTTTCCCCTTCATGTTGCAAAAGCACAGGGTTATTTTGAGAAAAATGGCCTGGAGGTGGAACTGATCCCGGTTCAGGCGGCGGCAGAACGGGATCAACTGATGCAGTCTGGGCAGATTGACGGGATGCTCACCGAGGTGGTAACCACGCTCTTCTACAATAAAGTAGAGCCTAAGGTCAAGATCGTTCGCTTTGCCCGTACGGCTTCGTCGGAGTATCCGCTCTTCCGCATCCTGGCAGCCAAAGACGCCGGGATCATCCAGCCTGCTGATTTGAAGGGTGTACCGGTCGGGATTTCTGAAGGCACGGTAATCGAATATACGACCGACAGGATTTTGGAAAAAGCCGGTCTGGCGAAAGAGGATATTCAAAAAATCGCGGTGCCAAAAATCCCGGACCGCCTGGCCCTGCTTGGCTCAGGCCAGCTCAAAGCCGCAAATCTGCCTGATCCAATGGCTTCCCTGGCTGTCCTTCAGGGTGCAAACGTGGTGGTGGATGACACCATCGTGCCCGAGCTGAGCAACAGCGAGCTGGCATTCAGCACGAAATTTATCACGGAAAACCCGGAGGCAGTCAAAGCCTTTCTGAAAGCGGTGGAGCAGGCGGTGGTTGATATCAATGCAGACAAGACGAAATGGAACAAGCTGCTGCTGGATCTCAAACTGGTCCCCGAACCTGTGTTGAAGAATTATATGCTGCCCACATTCCCGGTGGCTGGAGTCCCTTCCCAGTCGCAGTTTGATGATGCCCAGGGTTGGGCGCTGGAAAAAGGGCTGATCCCTGCCAGGCAGGATTATAACAACAGCGTCGATGCTTCTTTCTTGCCCAAGTAGCCGCGTTGATTGAAGTCAAATCGATCGAGTTTGGCTATCCGGATCGCCCGGTGTTGTTCACCGGGTTTTCCTGGCAGGTAGCTGCTGGCCAGGCGTGGTCGGTCCTGGGGGCTTCCGGATGTGGGAAAAGCACCTTGCTCTACCTGTTGGCAGGTCTGCGATTTCCGGTTAGAGGTGAGATCCTGGTCGGGGGCGTTTTACTGCACCGCCCTCGGCCGGGAACTGGCCTGATTCTGCAAGATTATGGATTGCTACCCTGGGCAACCTTGCGCCAGAATGTGATGCGGGGGAGCAAGATCCGGCGTTTTTATGGTCCAGATGGCAGGCATGCGCCCCGATCCATCACAACTTCTCCTGCGGACGCCGTGGCGCAGCAATGGTTGGAGCGGCTTGATCTGCTGCGCGTGGCAGATCAATTCCCGGGGCAGGTCTCTGGAGGGCAGCGCCAGCGAGCGGCGATTGCGCGCACCCTGAGCCTGGAGCCGGATCTGCTGCTGATGGATGAGCCGTTTGCCTCACTGGATGCCCCGTCAAGGGAAAGCCTGCAAAAATTGGTCCTTCAATTTCGCCAGGAACGCGGCCTGACCACCATTATCGTTACACACTCGATTGAAGAGGCGGTGGTGTTGGGAGAATACATTTTAATTCTGGGAAAACCGCCCATCCACCGGGCCAGGGTCATCCAGAACCCGGCTTTTATCCAGGGAGCAGTGGCCGACCCGGCTGGTTATTTTGAAATGTGTAACCAGCTGCGCAGCGAGTTGGACCTGGCATGAAAAGCCGGCAGGTGATCCTGGCATCTCTCTTTCTCCTGGTGTTATGGGAGGTCCTGGCCCTGGTTGTGAACCAACCAATCCTGCCGCCGCCCACAGTTGTCTTGATGGCGTTTTTCCAGGAGCTGCCTGGTGAACTGGGCTGGCATTTTCTCGCCAGCTTATGGCGGGTTGGCGCCTCAACGGTGCTGGCAATCCTGGTTGCTGCACCGATCGGGCTGATCCTGGGGCAGTCTAAAAGGCTGGATGCTATCGCTTCCCCTGTAATTTATCTGCTGTTCCCAATCCCCAAAGTGGTGTTCGTGCCGATCCTGCTGCTTTTCCTGGGGATCAATGATTTTTCCAAGATAGCCATCATCTTTCTGATCTTGTTTTTCCAGGTCCTGGTGTTGGTACGTGACCAAGCTGCCACGCTGCGCCCGGAGTTGATCTATTCGGTGCGCAGCCTGGGCGCCGGGCGCCGGGCGCTGTTCCGCTTTGTTTATTACCCGGCGACACTCCCGGCGATCCTGATGGCGGTCAGGCAGTCCATCGGGACTGCTGTGGCGGTATTATATGTTGTTGAGTTAGTTGCTACCCAGGTGGGGCTGGGGTATTACATTTACCTGCATGGCACAACGCTCCTGGACTATCCCAAGATGTATGCAGGAGTCCTGGCCATGAGCCTGCTGGGCCTCGGTCTGTATTTCGCCACCGATGGCTTTTACCGCCGCCTGTGTCCCTGGCAGTTTGTGGAGCAAAGCTGAACCGGGCGGTTTAAGAGCCCGCTTATTTGAACAATTCCAGCATGGCGGGAATCTGAAAGTTCATATCGCCGTCAAAGTTGATGATGATATCTGTATTCCCATGCACTTTCACGGTATCGCCAACCAGCTGGGCATGGATGGCGCTGATCAGTGCGCTGGTGCCTCCTGCATCGATCTGACCGTTAGGAGCATAGACGACACCCAGGTAATCCGAGTTCTCGTTGCCAAGAAGGGTCACGCTACCCGTATTGCCCTTTGCCAGGTAAATTAAAGTTCCGGGGATGGCAGGGGGGCAGTAGCTGCAGTTGCGAGCTGGCGGGGAGCTGAGCACAATCTCTGCGTTACCGCTGGTGTCAAAATCGCCGGAGGTGACATAAATGGTCACCCCGCTGCCTGTGAGCTTACCGCCGGTGGCTTTGAAGGAACCCACACAGTAAAGTCCAGGCTGCATGGTCAGGTCATCTTTGCTGTTATTGATTTCAATCTCGGAATACCTGCCAGGGGAAATGGTTCCCCCTCCCTTGTGCTGTCCATGATCTGCCATGCCTGCAGCGTTACAGTCTGGGGCGGGGATATCGTATGAATTTTCGGGAAGGTGCTGTGTCCCCTCGATAATTTGACCTCCATCATGTGCAATCACGGTAGGACCGCCGTTGGTGGAAAGGCAGCCAGAGCCTACGCAGGTGATGTCATAGCCTCCGTACACATTGACATCCACGCTGCCGCTGGCAACCATACAAGCGTTGGAAAAAATGCCTCCTCCAGTGACGGAAACATTTGCCGTGCCATCAAAGTAGACGCCGCCAGCATTTCCGCCATGGCTGTCGCAGGTCTCACGCAAGCCAACGATGGCATTGCCAAATGCCATTGCCATGCGCGGCCGGATGCGGGTAACAGCCTCCACCGTAGTCTTCAGCGGTCCGCCAAAAACAAACTGGGCAAAGGACACCTTGGTGTCATGAGTGATGTAGGTCTGTACATTTAGATACTTATCTCGCCATGTGCCATTGAACACATTATTGCAGGTCACTGAGACCCCATGTTTATCATCGATATTCGTGTCAATGGTAAACTCATTCTTTGTCGCCCGTGTGATAGCCGCCCCTTGGGCAGCCTGGATAGCGGTATTAATCTTCTGGTCACCACAGTTCCAGTTATTGTAGGTTACCCAGCTGTTCTCCAGGCTCATGGCAGCAATGCCGCCTCCGGCGAGTGAAGAAGCGTCCGAGGCATTTTGGGCTTGGCGCCGGTCTGCATAAATCATCCCCCCATCAATGGCCAGGGCTGTGATGCCCAGGAATACAACCATCGCCAGCACAATCAGGACCAATGCCTGGCCCTGCTCGCTTCTGATCGGATTTCTCTTGTTCTTCATGATCACCTCCACCAGAGGACCGGACTTACTTGCAGCCTGGACTTAAAATTGTATCTGAAATTGTGGCCACCAGGGGGATGTTCTGGCTGCCAATGAGCGCGCCCAGGAATGGCATGGTGATAGGAAAATTGCTGTAAGTTACTTTAATCACCACCTCGTTCCCGGTACAGGCCCCCCCATTGATCGTCACATCCACCGCAGTACTAGCTTGACCGTCGCTGGAGATCGATTTCATCATATTGGAGCTTTCTCGGGCGCGGTTCTTTATTCCATTGGTATCGGACGGGTTGATAATGGCATAATTGGCGGCTTCCTGAGCTGCGTCACGCAAAGACATGTAGGTAAAGAGTGCACGCCCCAGGTCCACGATGCCTGCCATGAGGATAATCAGAAGTACCAGGCCCACGGCAAATTCAACCATACTTTGCCCCTTTTCTGAATGATTACACTGCCTCCCGGGTTTCATGGTTTCACGCTCCTGTTAGAAAAAAAGATGCTTTATCGGACATGTTATCGGTTATCTTTGACCGAGATGAATGGAAGAGACATGGTCCATGACCCGGGGAATTCTGCATTGCCCAGGCCGTAGGAGTTCGATTCCAGGATTGAGTTAGGGCTGCTTCCTGCATTAAACACCAGGGCGGGGGTCAGCAGAGACCCCTGGTCATCAATCAGGGCGTAGGCCAGGAAGTTCTTGTTCTCTTGTTCTACCCAGGTCAGGATGCCATGCCCGCTGGCGTCTCGGGTGACGGAGACATTCTTGGGCGTGCGGCCCATGGTTGAAGTAATCTCAATGGGTGCAGGTAAGAAAGCATAGGTCGTGGGGTTCATTAGAGTAAATTGAAGTTTTCCACTGCCGGTCACGCACCATGCCAGCAGAACTGGCCCGCTGGTCAGTTGGATGCTGTCCATCTGAAAGCCGATGCCGCCAGGGATGGCTGCGGGAGCAGCCAGCGGATCGCCGTTCTGATCCAGGATCACAAACTGGGAGATGACATCAGACTTGCCAGATGCGGTGAAGGTGAGCAAAGCGCGTCCGGGGTGCAGATTGGTCAGGGACGGCGAATAATACTGCACGGTATCAGTTGTGCTGTTGGTCAGCTTGTGGACCGAGCCGACCTGGACCCCATCCTGATCAAAGGACGCCAGCAGGATATCTGATGTTTCGCCAGTGGCGAAGGTGCGCGACTCCACCCAGGCAGCCAGGTAGTGGTTATTTTCCAGGGCGACAACCAGCGGCGAATAGAAGGTTGGGATATCATAATCGCTCTCACCGATCCACCCCGTGTTATGGGTCAGATTAACAGGTGAAAGGATTTTATTACCGTTCTCATCCAGCAGTGAAAAGTAGATGTTGGCGTTGGTCTTTTGGCTGGTACTGATCTGCTCTCGCACCCAGATGGCGCCTACCCTGCCGTTGTCTGCCCCGGCAAGATACAAGGATCGGTCTTCGGTGGATACACCCTGGCTGGCGTTATCCGCCAGGCCAGTTACGGTTTTAACCACGGCTCCACGCCAGTTGAGCACGGTGTATTCCAGGTTGGTGTACCAAAAATCTGGGCTAGGGGGGCCGTTCTTTTCCCAAAAGTAAAAGTAGTTGCCGTTTGGAATGCCGGTAAAGGCCAGTGAGTTCCCGGTAAACTGACCCTCAATGACCGGCTTGATGCTCAGGGAGTTGTTCCACAAGAGTTGCAGCTCACCCACACCTGTATCCAGGTAAATCTGGGCGAATGGGGCGGGGATGGCGACCAGGATACTGGCCACGGCCTGGCGGTTGGAATTCCCGGTGGAGGCAGCCTTGACCTGCAGGGGGAAATTGGCCCCTACATCTTCCCTGGTTGTGGAGGTGTGGACCTTGATGCCTGCCTCGGAGCCCTGGGGGATTGGCCCGATATCCGGGGTGCCATCGGAATTTGAATCATCCAGTGGGCTGCCGTCGGCATTGTAAAAATCAACCTTCCAATCCGGGTCGTTTGGGGTGTAGCTCAGGTTATAGGTATCGGCGCCCAGCTCTCCGGTGTTGCGCAGGGTCAGCGAGAAGTCCGCCTGTGAGTGCAGGGTCAGCCCGCTGCGGCGGATGGGATACAGCTTGGCCCGGTAGTCCTGCGCCGGGCGGATAATATGCACAGCTTTGCTGGTAGAGAGGCCGGAGGAGTTAAACAGGTAAGTGAGCCCGTCCACGCCGTGGACATCCTCCATCCCCACTGTTTCCTGGTCCAGGTTTGCTGACAGGTCCTGGTATTGGATATGGATATCCCCGTTTTCGAAGAGCTGTACCTGGAAGGTCAGGTGTCCAGTCCCACCCAGGCGCAGGACCTGGTACCACTCGATGGTGAGATGCCGGTCAGGGGCATCAAAATACTGGACCATTACCTTGCTGTTTGTGCCATCCAATCGCAGGTCATCCCAATAGGCTGCGATCAGGTTGTTGGGCAGGATATCATTGGGCAGGATGGTATTGCTGAAGGCTTTACTTGGGGTGGAAAAGGTGACCAGCCCATTTGTGGATACGTATAGGGTGGTGTAGGTGTACTCATAATATTTAAAACCGAAATGGATGGGCAGGGCGACGGAATAAGAATCGTCAAGGGGAGTATGCTGGGTGAAGGTGATCACCGTTCCACTGGCAAGGATATCTTCCCATGCCGGGCTCTGCGTGTCATCAATCGTGTAGCCAAAATTATCACTGGCGGCGGAGCCGGCATTCGAGAATCCTGGTATTCTTTCTGTCGGATCTCCTTTTTCACCTCTGGTTTGCGGAATTGGCGGCAGGGGTTTTCTCTCCATTTGACTGGCTTGGACGGAAGCCAGCGGCGAAAATGCCAATAATGCCAGGACCATCAGGTGATAAAGAATTCGTTGAAGCTTGGTCGTCATGCTCACACCTGCTTATGGATAGGAGGCTGAAAGGAAGGCGCAGTTGGGCAGGATGTAGTCCATTTTGAATTGATAACTTTGATTGCCCTTTAAATCAATGGGAGGGCTGAAGGTGAACTGCAGCGTGTCGGTGATAGCCCGGAACCACACATCCTGGTTAAAGGGAATGGTGATTGTCTTTTGTGACCAGGCATTTGGTGTTGGGGTCTTCACGGCAAAGCCGACCAGGTCTGTCAGCTGGTGGTTGCTGGTGGGTTGCTCAACCGTGATCTGGACCAGGTACAGCGGATAGTAGTTCCAGGAGGGGTAGTTAAAGGACCAGGTGAACTTGTTGATCTGGTTGGGATCATCCACCTCGATCCCCAGTGAGCTGGGACAGGCGGGAGTAACCGTGGGCGAAGCCGTTGGCGTGGAAGTCTTCGTTGGCCTGGGTGTAGGGGAGGCGGTATTGGATGCCGTTGGGGTTGGCGTATTGGACGCTGTGGGTGAGGGCCCAGGGGTGAAGGTCGCCGTATCGGTTGGCGTGGGGGAGGGGGTATATGTGCTGGTTGATGTGGGCGTCTGAGAAGGCGTGGAGGTATGGGTCGGGGTGGGCGTTGAAGTGGGAGTTTCGGTGGGTGTTGGCGTATCGGTGGAGGTGGGAGTAGGCCCAGGGGTACTTGTTGATCCTGGATTCGGTGTATTGGTCGGAAAAGAAGTCGGTGGAGTGCCTTCGATCTGAATGTCTTTTAAGATTGTACGGGCGGTCGTGGAGGTGATGGGCAGCTCGGGGAAATTGATCAGCGGCAGAACTGGCTTGTACTTTGCGGTGACCTTGACAACTACCCGGTCGCCGCGCGCCACGGTCTGTGCTGGCGGACAGCTGGCTGCGTAGACTGTGGTGTTGGGGCCATGGTCGTAGCTGATGGTGATATCCGTGTCCTTCATGCCGGTGATTCCCCCCAGGCGCTTGGCTGCCGTGCGCATGCCCGTGCAGTCCTCAAAATGCGGGGTGAAGTTGCCAATGTCCCCGGCAGCCGAGCCATAGCGCGCAGCTTCTCGGCTGGAGGTCAAGACCGAGCTGTAGATCAGCAGCAGGCGTCCGCTCTCCATGATCCCGATGAAGACCACCAGTAGCAGGGGCAGGATCAGCGCAAATTCTACAATGCTTTGCCCGTGCGTATGACCGGCGCCCGTATGCCGCAGCCGCCGTGCAGTTCTTGGAATATTTTTGTGGATTGTCTCTGTTTTTTTCATCCAGATCTATCCGGTGCAATATAATTAGAAGGTATAGGTGAAATAGTAACACCTATTGAAATTATCGTGAATTCTTTCTAAGTTGTCTGTAGGGAAAGTTTGATGATGGGTGTAGGGAAAGGTTGACCCTTTAATCGAGGACAGTCAACCCATGCTGGATGGCAAATTTGACCAGGCCAGGAATATCATCAATGTTCAATTTTTGCATGAGCCGGCTGCGATAGGTATCAACCGATTTGATCGAGATATTTAAATGCTGGGCAATTTCGGCGCTGGAATACCCCTCGACGACTAATTGGAGCACTTCGCGCTCGCGCAGGCTCAGGTTGTCCAGGGGGGTGGTGATGGTACCGGTGCCCAGGTTGCGCAGATAATCATCCACGATCGTTTCCGAGATTTTCTGGCTTAGATAGCGCTTGCCCAGGCTGACGGAGCGCACGGCTTCTACCACCTCTTTTCCCGCTGATTCCTTGAGCAGGTAACCCATTGCTCCGGCCTGCAGGGCGCGCAGGACATATTCAGAAGTGGCGTGCATGGACAGGATGATGATTTTGCAGTTGTTGTTTGCTTGCCTGATCTGCTCTGCTGCATCGATCCCATTCAAGACAGGCATGGTGATATCCAGGATTGCAATATCCGGTTGGATTTTTTCTACCAGTTGAACTGCCTGCCTGCCGTCAGGAACGTCACCCACAACTTCCATGTCCAGCTGGGTGCTGAGGATGGCCCGCAGCCCGTCTCGAATAATGGCGTGATCATCAGCAATGATAATTCGCATAGATTATTTACCTTGCAACCAGGATGGTGAGAGTTGTCCCTGCGCCAGGGCTCGATTTGAATTGAAGCCCGCCTCCCAAAGCCTCTGCCCTTTCGCGCATGATGTTAATCCCCCATCCGGAATGACTGGTTTCTGTGGGAAGCTGTTCCGGGATGAACCCGTGGCCATTATCGCTGATGGTGAGGCATAGATGGGTTGGATCGATTTCCTCCAGGATGATCGAGACCGATGAGGCATTGGCGTGCTTGGCAATGTTTACCAGCGCTTCCTGGGCGATCCTGAAGAGTGATGTTTCTATTGCCCCTGAGAAGCGTTCTTTCACTGTATCGGCGTGGACACATACGGTGATCCCCGTGCGGTTGGCAAGCTGCTCCCCCAGCCAACGCAGGGAAGCGGGGAGTCCATAGTCGTCCAGTACGGATGGGCGCAGGTCGGCCATCACGCCCCGGATGCGGTCAACGGTTTCTTCCAGCAGCCGGGTCGTATCTTCAAACCTGGAGCCCAGGCTGTGGCTGAATTCCGCCGGTATCCCGGCCTGGATAATATTCAGATTCAGGCTTAATGCAGTCAGGTTTTGGCCGACCTGGTCATGCAGCTCTTGCGCCAACCTTTTTCGTTCTATTTCCTCCACCTCAGCCAGCTGGATGGCAAGCCTCTGGCTGGTCTGGTAAACCTGGATTAATTCCCGCAGGCGCCGGCGTGACTCCTGAAAGAGGATGGAGTTTTGCAGGGCGGTTGCGGCCTGGTTGGCAAAGGACTGCAGCACCTGGATTCTCTCTTCACGGATTACTTCAGGCGGAGGGTAGTAGAAATTGAGCGAGCCAAGGATCTCCTCCCCCTTGAGCAGAGGGAGACAAAAAGTTGCTGGATATTTTTCGAAGTTTTCCACATTTCGGTCAAATTCCTGGATAGATCCGTTTTCTTGAATTCGATATTCCCGGGTGAGAGGAAAATTTTCCTGAAGATTTGGCTCCAGGATGATCCAGGCCTCCCGGGCCTTGAATAGATGGACAGCCAGGTCACAGATGCTTTGTAAAATGATGCCGGGATCTTGGATGGACAGAAGCGTGAGGGAAGCCTGGTACAGGGCGGATACCTCATTGGCTTTTTGTTGGAGCGCCTGGTTGGAACTGATGCGTTCGGTAATATCCGCCAGGAACAGGACACTTGCCGGTCCATCCTCCAGGGTGATGGTGGAGATAGAAACCTGCACTGGAATACTGGCGCCATCGCTGCAGATCGCTTCGGTCTCAAAGGTTGATGATCTGTTCTCCCCAGTAGTTTCTTGCTGGGTGGCTATTATTGTTTCCATAAGTACCAGGGAAGGGATCTGGTCCTTGAGTGGGTGCCCTACCAGGTCGTCTGGATTTTCATAACCCAATGTGCGCGCATAACTGGGGTTGGTGTAAAGTAATAAGCTATCCCGGCTGATCGCTATACCCAGTGGTGCGTTGGCAAACAAGGTACGGTAGCGGTGTTCGGATTCCGCAAGCGTCTGGCGTGAGCGATTAATTTCTGCTAACATACTATTAATTGAATCCGCCAGGCGAGACAGTTCATCGTTCCCAGGGAGTTCAAGGCGAGCGTTCAAATCCTGCTGGCTGCTGATCCGGCTAACCCCCCGATCCAGTTGTTCGAGGGGCGATATGACAAACCGGTTGAGGGACCACAGCGTCACCAGGAAAAAAACCACTCCGGAGAGCAGCAGGGCGATCGAATAGTAACCGATGCTGACTAAGCCTTGGGCAAAAATATTACGCGGCAGCTCGGCCCGCAGGATCAGGATCGGAATGTCATTGATATCATTGATTTTTCGATAGGCCCCCAGGACGCTGCTCCCTGGATGAAGGAGCGTGGTTGTGAGCGGGGCAGTGTACATTGGGGATGTAGGACTGAGATGTTGCATGGCATGCTGGAAATCGCTTGGTAGAAGAGGATCGTTAAGAGAATAAAGGGTGAGATCCAGATGAGTCTGATAGCCGAATTCATGAATCCGATCCTTGTTCAGCCAACGTCCCATGATAAATATTCCGTTCCCTTCCCCCTCATAATTGCTGGGGAGGATTCTGCGTGAGGCGATCAGTAAAGGACCTTGTGGCAGGAGAATGATACCTGCCTCGCTCCAGAATTTTTGGCCAATCTGTAATAATCTGTTTTGATCCGTTATTGTATTCTGGATGTTGGGATCCAAGGGGATTTCTACCTGGGATTGGGTGTCATATGCTTTCCCCAAAACCACTTTCCCATTTTCGCCGATAAGCAGGATAATATTGACCTGGACATTTGAGAGGGCAGCCGGATCCAGGTTTGCGTCGATGAAATTTTGGTTGGGTTTCTGCATAAACCGATACGCATCATCCCAATAAGACCAATCCGCCAGTGTCGATCCCAGGTTCTCAAGATTTTTCGCAATGGCATTGTGAGCGCGCTCGAGATCGGCGCGCGCCTCGTCTCTTTCTAATTGGCGGTAGCCGGAGAGCATCACTGAAAGTGAAATTGCTACCAGGGCCAGCAGCAGGCCGATGACAGTGATCCCGATAGTCCAAGAGATCCTTCTTCGAAGTCTCATCTCTCTTATGTGCTACAACCTCAGGCAGGCATCTGCTGCCAACCAGAATAATTTCTCGCGGATGGAGATATGGCTATCCCAATCCCGGGAATCCCAATCCTCTGCACTGACGTCATCCCCGCCATACAGGATTTGCCCAAA
>CAIQIV010000378.1 GCA_903871905.1 uncultured Chloroflexota bacterium
CCACTCGCAAAAGATTCCGGTCTGGCCCCAGTCCACTTTGATCACCGGGTACCCGTTATATAACCAATTTCTACAATAAGACGTACGTTTACCTGGCGATGAAGAGGGGAACGGAGTTCAGTTCCCTTTTACCAATCCACCGGGACGGCATCCGGGAGTTTCTTAATATTGCTGCGCGCCAGGCGGCCCATCAGCAGCAGGCTGGTCTTTTGCGGCAGGGAATCGGCTGCCAGGGCGACATAGGGCTGGTCCGAATAGAGCAGCGGCCACAGGCTGGCTGCATACCGCATAGCCGCCAGGCTGGAGTGAGTCTGCAGGATCAACCGCGGCTGGAGCTGCTGCATCAGGGCAAAGCCTTTCTTGTTGACCAGGTCCATCTGGCTGAAGGAGTTTTCAAACTGGGTGATAGCCACATCTACCTGGCCCAGCGCCTTCATCTGCTCCTCCGTCAAGGCAAGCTGGCCGATATCGCCAAAATGGGCAATGCGCAGGCCGCCCATGTCGACGATGAAGATATAATCACTGCCGCCTTCCGGCAGCAGCGGGTCGCCGTCGGAGTGCGCCGCCGGGATGCCGCGCAGGGTCACCTCCGGCAGCTGGATCTCGCCAGCCTTGACGAACAGCTGCTGCCCCGGGAAGGTTTTCTCAAGGCCCGGGTAGAGATGGTCGTCATGGGTATGAGTGGTGAGCAGGATATCCTTCTCCGTGGGCGGGGAGGACAGCCTGGAAGGGTTGAGCACATCGATCAGCACCCGCGTTCCGCCGGGGGCGATCAGTTCCACCTGTGCGACCTCATCGTAATACAGGGTGACGCCGGATGGCAGGGGGGTGGCTGTGGGTGGAACAGGTGTAGGTGCAGCCGCAGTTGGAATGGGGGTGGAGGTCGGGACCAAGGCCTGCCCTGGCCCGCAGCCTGCAAGAAGCAGGCTCAAAATACACACACAAAACAGATAGCTGGTTTTATTCATAGTCATCCTTGTTCTTAATGCTCACAAAAACCCAATTCAACGGCCCGGGTTGGTACCTGGAAATGCCTCCATCCCTGACATCCAAACGGCAAGCGCCGGTTCCAGCGGCTGAGTTACAGATAGAATACAGGCAGCACCGCCCGCTGGTTCAAGCGAAGGGCCGGGTTGGAGGGGTTGGGAAGGCTGGCTGGTCAGCTTCGTGTATTCTTACCTCCCCATTCGGGGATGGTCTGCCGCCAACCAGACTTTGTTTCACAGTACCGGAGCATGCCTCATGAGCCTGGGGCTGGCTCCTTTTTGCCGGTGCACCGTCCATTACCTCTGTCACTGCGGTGCGCGAAACGTTTCCCCCCGCCAGGCGCGCCGAGCCTGTCGAAGCGCCTCCCTGGACGCAACAGAAGAGGGCTTCGACAAGCTCAGCCTGCCGTAGGGGCGCAAGGCTTGCGCCCCTACGGCGGGAAGATCTTATCTGTGTTTGTCTGTGTTCATCTGTGGCAAAATATAACTTCAATTTCAGAACAATATGCAAATTACAATATTCAGTTATTGACAATACTGTATGATATATAGTATAATCAGATCATGATGGATAATCCCAATTCTTCCGACGTGTATGAAAAGCTGGCCCAGGAGCTGCGCCGGGGGGTGCTGGTGCTGGCGACCCTCAGCCAGCTCGGCGAGGCTCAGTATGGGTATTCGCTGATCAACGAGCTGGCCGCCCAGGGGTTGGACATCGACCAGGGCACGCTGTACCCCCTGCTGCGCCGCCTGGAAGCAGACGGCCTGCTGGACAGCCAGTGGAACACCGAGGGGCCGCGACCCCGGCGCTATTATGTGATCAGCCCCACCGGCGCCAGCCTGCTGCAGCGTCTTTCTGCCGAATGGCGCGGGCTGGCGGCTGTGCTGGATAAATTGTTGGCAAAATAAACTGGAAGTGATCTATGGAACTGATCGATCGCTACATCCTACAGGTGGGACGTTACCTGCCCCACAAGAACCGGGGAGATATCCAGGCTGAACTGCGCTCGCTGCTGATAGATACCCTGGAGGCCCGGATGGCGGGCGAGGCCAGCGAAGAAGACGTGGTGGCGCTGCTCAAGGAATTCGGCCCGCCGGAGAAGGTTGCTGCCTCGTACCGTCCGGAGAGCCAGTACCTGGTTGGCCCGGAGCTGTTCCCCGTCTTTCGCACCGTGGTGGGCATCGCCCTGCTGGTGCTGGTGATCGTCCACGCCGTGCTGTTTGGCGTGGCAATTGTGTTCAGCCCCGACCCGCTCAAGGCCCTGAACATCCCTTCGAATTTCCTGGGAAATGCCATGACCACCCTGGGCGCCATTGTTGCCGTCTTCTATGGGCTGCAGTACTTCGATGTGCGACTGAAGCGTCCGGAACAGGAGTGGGACCCGCGCCAGCTGCCGGACCTGGACGAGAAGGAAACGGTCAGCCGGGGCGGCCAGGTCTTCAAGATTGCCCTGGGGCTGGTGTTCCTGATCCTGGTGCTGTTCTTCCCGGCGTATCTCGGCGTGGTGGTGACGCCCGGAACGCCCATCCTGACCGACCCGGTAATCAACCGTTACCTGCCGCTGATCGCTGCCGCCCTGCTCGCCAACCTGCTGGTCGACATCCTGCTGCTGTGGCGCGGGCGCTGGGGGATGGGCACGCGCCTGGCAAAACTGGCTGCCAATCTGTTCTCGCTGGGCGTGCTGGCCGTGCTGATCTCCGGGCACAATGCCTGGCTGGCGCAGCACACCACAACCGGGTTCTTCAACGTGCTGGGCCATCTTCCCACCGGCGCGGCGCCGGATGCCGCCTCGACCCTGGCTGTCGCCATGTACTTTGTCCAGTGGGGGCTGCTCATCGCCCTGATCGTCATCCTGGTCGAGACCATCACCAGCGGCTGGCGCCTTCTGCGGCAGGCCCTGGGATGGAACACACCCCCCTCGATGAGACCCGGGAAGGGAAAATAAGCCCCGCAGACAGGGACCCGCAGCGAAAAATTATGGTATACTAGGCACGATATTTGAGGAATTTTGAAGGAAATGGCGTACACAATGCACAAGGACACGGTCTTTTTCCTGGCTGCCAACGGGGGAGGGGAAAGCTTTGCCTTGTCGGGGTGCGCCTGCTGAACGATAAACTACACGAAACGTTTTTCGGCCACGGTGCACCCAGCCCGTGGCCGTTTTGTTTGAGTGTGGTATCCATCCTTCCAGCAGCGGCCGGGGCGCTCACCTGCCGGTCATTTTTGAACTTGAAGGAGCCATACCATGTCGATCTTATCCGCCGAAAACCTGAGACTCTCCTTTGGAGATTTTGACCTGTTCCGCGGCATCTCTGCCAGCATCGCCAACACCAGCAAGATCGGGCTGATCGGGCCCAACGGCGTCGGCAAGACCTCGCTGCTGCTGATCCTGGCAGGCATCAGCCCACCCTCCAGCGGCAGGGTGCACCTGGCGCGCGGCCGGCGCATCGGCTACCTGCGCCAGGAGGCCATGGAAGCCTTTGAAAACCGCCAGAACACGGTGTACACCGAGATGCTGGGCGTGTTCAGCGGGCTGCAGGCGCGGCAGTCGCGCCTGTATGAGCTGGAAGCGCAGATGGCGGCCCATTACTCCGAGGCCCTGCTGGAGGAGTATGGCCTGCTGCAGGCCGAGTTTGAGCGCCTGGGCGGCTATGACTACGAACTGCGCATCCAGCAGACCCTGAGTGGGCTGGGCCTGGGCCGGGACGACTGGGACACCCCGCTCAACCATCTCTCCGGCGGGCAGAAGACGCGCGCCCTGCTGGCCCGCCTGCTGCTGGAAAAGCCTGACCTGCTGATGCTGGACGAGCCCACCAATCACCTGGACATGGAAGCGGTGGAGTGGCTGGAACGCACGCTGCGCGAGTGGTCCGGGGCGGTGCTGATCGTCAGCCATGACCGTTATTTCCTGGATAATACCGTGGAGACCATCTGGGAGATGAGCCCAACCGGTATCGAGACCTTCCCCGGCAACTACAGCGCCTACCTGCTGCAGCGCGACGAGCGCTGGGACTATTACGAGCGGGTTTACGAGGAGGAAAAAGCCCGCCTGGTCAAAGAAGCCGATTTCATCCAGCGCAACTGGGTGCGCGCCAGCACCCACGCCCGGGCATTGGGGCTGCTGCGCCGCTTGAGCCGCGACCTGGCCATCGTCGAGAGCTACGGCGTGCTGGCGCTGCGCGACGGGCGCAAGTGGTCCGAGATGGACCTGCACGTCGACCGCCCGCTGGATGTGATCGAGGCGATCCGCGCCGTCAACGCCATCCGCCTGCCCAGCGCCCGCCCACCGCGCCTGCGTCCGCACCTGCCGGCTGCACAGCCCAGCGGGAACATGGTGCTGCGCTCCTCCGGGGCGACCATCGGTTACCCCGGCAAGCCGCTGTTCAGCCTCGAGGAGCTCGAGCTGCGCCGCGGCGAATGCGCCGCCCTGATCGGCCCTAATGGCAGCGGCAAGACCACCTTTCTCAAGGTGCTGCTCGGCCAGCTTGAGCCGCTGAAAGGCAAGCTCCGGTTAGGTGCCAGCCTGCAGATCGGCTACTTCGCCCAGGCGCACGACGCCCTGACCGCCGAACACAGCGTGCTGGATGAGATGCTGCGGCGCAAGGAGCAGCCGCAGGGCGAGGCGCGGGCGCTGCTGGCGCAGTACCTGTTCCGCGGCGAGGACGTGTTCAAGCCGCTCTCCGCCCTCAGCGGAGGCGAGCGGGCGCGCCTGGCGCTGGCCATCCTGACCCTGGAAGGCGCCAACTTCCTGCTGCTGGACGAGCCGACCAACCACCTGGATATCCCCGCCCGCGAGGCGCTGCAGGAGGTGCTGCAGGATTTCCCCGGCGCCATCCTGCTGGTGTCGCATGACCGCTACCTGGTGTCCCAGCTTGCCTCGCAGATCTGGGAGCTGAAGGATGGCAAGCTGCATGTCTTCCGCGGCAATTACCGCGACTACCTGCTGCGCGGCAGCACCGCCCCCCGGAGCGTCGCCGCCCGCCCGGCCCTGCTGCCCCCCAGGCCGCTGCAGCGCGACAACAGCAAAGAGACGCGCCGCCGCCTCCAGGCGTTGGAGCTGGTAGAGCAGCGCATCCACCAGCAGGAGAGCACCATCCGCCGCTTATCGGTGGAGCTGCAAAAGACCAATGGAAAAAAGTCTTTCGCACAGGCGCACGAGCTGAGCTGGCAGATGGCCAGCGCCCAGGCCGAACTGGAGAAGCTTATGGCCGAATGGGAGAAGCTGGCTGCAGCGTAAAAAACTCAACCGACGTTGATCGCAACCTGCGGTCGGTCCTGGCTGAGCACGGTGTGCCAGCCCTGGCCGCCGCAGCAGCGGGTCACCAGCTCCAGCACCTGCTGGCAGATGTCCTGCGCTTCGGTTTCATCCACCGGGGGCAGGACATCCACGTTAAACTCGATGGAGCGCGTCTCGGGCAGGATCAGCGTATGCTGTGCCTGGCGCCAGGTCCAGCGCCGGGTGAGAACCAGCTCACCCTCCAGGTATACCACCTCACCCGGCTCGGGATGCTCCACCTCGTCCGTATCGAAGCCGTGGAACACCTCGCTCCCCCGGGCAAAGCCCAGCACCAGGTCGCCCTGGACCACATCCAGGGAGTGCGCTCCCACCGGCACCAGGTGGCGCAGGGAGAGCAGGTTGCCGGCGTCCACCAGGGCATTGATCAACGGGATCTGCTCCTTGAGCGCCCGGCGCACCAGCGCCTCGATCGACGGACGGTACTTGTTGGGCCTGGCGCCGAATGCGGTGAAGGCCTGGCGCCAGGACAGCAGGCGCGGGTTGAGCGGGATGTCCTCCACCACCAGGCTGCGGCGCAGTTCATCTTCTGCCTGGTGCAGGTCGGCCAGCAGATCCGCCGGCGAGGGACCGTTGTGCAGCCCGTCCAGCACCACCACCCCCCGGCAGTAACCCGGGAAGCGGGTGAAGATCTCAGGGTCAATGCGGTAGGTGATATTCTTCATCGTTTTCTCCTGGCCCGGTGCATCACAACCCGACCAGCGCCGCGCCGGGCGAAACCAGCACGCCCTGCGAGCGCAGATACTCTTCCATGGCGAACAGGAAGTCTAGTAGATACTCGCGGCTGGCCTCTTTGCCCAGGTGCCCCACGCGAAAGATCTTGCCCGCCAGGCTGCCCAGCCCCCCGCCGATGGCGATGCGCCGCTCCTCCAGCAGCCAGCGGGTCATGTGCGCCACGTCATACTGCGCTTGCGCCTTGACCCCGGTGACGATGGGCGAGGCGTATTCATCGGCGACAAACATCTCAAAGCCCAGGCTGCGCAGGCCCAAACGCGCCGCCCGTCCGGCGGCGGCATACTTGGCGATGTGCGCCTCCAACCCCACCTGGTGGATCTTGCGCAGGCTGGTCAGCACCGCCAGCACCAGGTGCACCGGCATGGTCACCGGCGTCGGGTGCCAGGCGCTCCACTCCCCTGCATACCTGCGCCAGGTGCGCAGGTTCAGATACCAGCCGTGCCCGGCAGCTGGCTGGCGGTCCATCAGCTCCCACGCCTGGGGACTGACGCTGACAAAGCCCAGACCTGGCAGGGCTTCCAGGCATTTATTAGTGGCGGTCACGCACAGGTCGATGCCCCAGGCGTCGACCGGCAGTTCAACCCCGGCCAGGGAGGAAACGGCATCCACCACCACCAGCTTCCCGGCCTCGTGCGCCGCCTCAGCGATGGCCTGCAGCGGATTCATCACCGTGGTGGATGTTTCGTGATGCACCAGCGCCACCGCCTGGGCGTCCGGGTGCTGGCGCAGCAGGCGGCGCAGCCCATCCGGGTCCAGCGGCGCCCCCGCCTCCGCCGGGAAGGAGACCACATCCAGCCCGTAAGCGTGCGAGATATCTTCCAGGCGCTGGCTGAAAAAGCCGTTGTTGCCCACGATGATCTTTTGCCCGTTGGCCAGCAGGCTGCCGATGGCCATATCCATCGTAGCGCTGGCTGGCCCGGGGACCGGGAAGATGTCATTTTGGGTCTGGAAGACGTACTTGAGCAGCGTCTGCAGCTCAGTGTAGATTTCCATCCACTGTGGGCCATAATGGCGGATGATGGGCTGCGCCAGGCTGGCGATTACATCATCATCAACATCGCCAGGGCCGGGGGTGAATAGCTTGATATGCTGGGTCATACGAGGCTTGCTCCTGTGCTTTGGATACGCCGGTCGCCCGGCAAAACAATTGTACCCCTTTTACTATCGCCGGGTCAGAATATATGACGCAGTGCAGAATGACACATCTTTCCAGGACTAATTGTGACTGCGATCAAGATGAACGTCACTTAGCAGCACGGCCCTTTCCAGTATGATTGAATCTACAGGTATCCGATTTTTTTTGCAAGTATCCTTGCTATATTGAGGCACATATGGTTGATTCTGAAATCCTTTTCTCCGAGGATCCCCGCATCCTCGAGCTGCGCGAGATGCGCGAAAAATCCCGGCTGGGCGGCGGCGTCGACCGCATTGCCATCCAGCACAGCAAAGGCAAGCTGACGGCGCGCGAGCGCCTGCAGCTGCTGATCGACCCCGGCACCTTCAACGAGCTCGAGCCCTTCATCGCCCACCAGGGCGATGAGATGGGCATCGCCACCGAGCAGTTCCTGGGTGACGGCGTGATCACCGGCTACGGGCAGATCGACGGGCGCACCGTCTATGTATACGCCCAGGACTTCACCGTGTACGGCGGCACCCTGAGCGACATGCAGAGCCACAAGATCTGCCGCGTGATGGACCTGGCGCTGCGCAACGGCGTGCCGATCATCGGCCTGATCGATTCCGGCGGCGCCCGCATCCAGGAGGGTGTGCGCGCCCTGGGCGGCTACGCCGAGATCTTCCGCCGCAACGCCCAGTATTCTGGAGTCATCCCCCAGATCAGCGTGATGCTGGGGCCCTGCGCCGGCGGCGCGGCTTACTCCCCGGCCCTGACCGACTTCATCGTCATGGTCGAGAAGAACTCGTTCATGTTCATTACCGGCCCAGAGGTGATCAAATCCGTTACGGGTGAGATCATCGACGCCGAGAGCCTGGGCGGAGCCGAGGTGCACGCCAGCCGCACCGGCATCGCCCACCTGACCGCCACCAGTGAAGGGGAAGCGATCACCCTCACCCGCCGCCTGCTCACCTATCTGCCATCGAATAACGTGGAGAACCCGGAAATGCCACAGGTGACAGGGAAACCCATCGAAACGGTGACTGTCAAAGCCGAAACACCCGATCCAGCCCCGCGCCAGGCCGCGACAACGGAATCCAGCCCGAAGATGACCGCCCAGGCTGCCAG
>CAIQIV010000379.1 GCA_903871905.1 uncultured Chloroflexota bacterium
AATCTGCCCTTGGCTTGACGATAGGCGTCTTGCGAGCCATGATAATCCAAATGTTCGTGGGTAATATTCGTCACCACCCCGATGTCGAACTCACCCGGCAAGACACGATACTGCGCCAAGCCATGGGAAGTTGTCTCAATTACTGCGTGCGTCATCCCCTGACGGACCATCTGATCCAGATATTTCTGAATTTCTGGCGCCTGGGGGGTAGTGACATGGAAACCGGTATCCTGACTCTTCCCGCCAATAACAGCACTAACTGTTGAGATCATGCTCACCGGGATACCAGCGGTACTAAGAACCTGATAAATCAGGTTTGACGTTGTCGTTTTTCCATCTGTACCGGTTACACCAATCACGGTCAGCGCAGCAGCAGGGTTGCTCCAGAATGATGAACACAGGCTGGCCAATGCTTTTCGCGCGTCAGGGGTTCGCAGGTAAGGGACGGGTAGCCCAACAACGTCTTTTGTACCAACCACTACCGCCGCGCCGCGCTGTACAGCAGCAGGTATAAACTGGTGCCCATCCTGCGTCTCACCATGCACAGCAACAAACAAGCAACCCGGCATCACCTGCCTGCTGTCATCGGTAACTCCAGTGATGATCAGTTCAGGGGCGCAATTACCCTGAAACTGCACCGGTCCCTGGAGCAGCTGCCCCATTGTCATCACTCGCCCAGCATTCTCATGCATGCAATTTGCCAGACCTATTTCGACTCAAGATAACCCTGATAAAAAGCGCCCAAGGAGAATTCCTTGAGCGCTTCCACTTATCCCAGAACAACAGGGAGGTCACTCAGAAGCAGATCAGGCCTAGCGTAAGCTCTGGCGCAGGGTCTCTAATTGGCCTGCAACAGAGCCGTCCAGGACCTTATCTCCCACTTTGATAACCAGACCGCCGAGGATACTCGGATCAACACGGAACGCGATCGTGGCTTGACCTCCCAGTTTCTTCAGGATATCATCCTTTACCAGTTCCTTTTCGTCGCCAGTCAGTGGCAGGGCACTGGTAACCTCAGCAGAAGCTCCTGAAAGAGCCGAATCTTCTAATACGACAACCTTACCCGATTTCACACCAGTGAAAAATTCCTGGATCAGTGACCGCTGGCGGCGCTCATCGAGGGTGTCTCCAATCAATCTCTGGGTAGCGGCCATAGCCAGGGCAGCTACCTGCCCACGCATATCGGCAAGAATACGCTCGCGCTCCTGCATGACTTCAGCCAGCGCTGCTTCGCGAGCTTTTGCTGCCTCAGCCTCAGCATGGGAAGTAATTTCACCCGCGGCTATCTCAGCACGCTCAGTTGCCTCACGAATTTTCAGTGTGGCAGTGGCCTGTGCCTCTGAAATAATAGCCTTTGCATCTCTTTCTGCATTTGCACGGGCTTCAGCAGCAACCCGGGCATCTTCCAAGTTTTGAGCAATCGTCTGGCGGCGCCGTTCCAACAAGCCCACAACGGGTTTAATCACCCAGGCATGCAGCACAGTCAGCACGATGAAGAAGTTAAAAATCTGAACTATCAGATATCCAAGATTTATGCCGAGTGCTTCCAAGGTTGCTCTCCTTCTTCTCAGCTCAGATTCTTAGAATACAAACAGGATAAGGAGCGCTACAACCAGGCAGTAGATAGCCACTGCCTCAGCCAGGGCGACACCCAAGATCATGTTCGTCTGGACCACACCACCGGCATCTGGATTACGGGCAATACCCTGCACAGCGCCGTTGACCACAACACCAATGCCGAGACCCGCACCAATCGTACCGATCATCGCCAGCCCAGCCCCAATGAGTTTCGCTGCTTCTGCATCCATATTTCTTCTTAGCCTCCTAGAAAATTAGTCCGGGCGGTTCAACCGCCTCGAGTGTTTCATTAAACTTCTCGGGTAATACCATACCCTGTAAGCCCATTTCTTAATGTGCGCCTTCTGCTTCCTCATGTCCCTCGCCATGTCCAGCAACCGCCTGGGACATAAAGACCATAGTCAGCATACCAATGATCACAGCCTGTAACACGCCCACCACAAATTCCAGCATCAAGAAAATCGACTGGGCGAAGACTGGCACTAATGTACCGATAACAAACAACAGAACGGAGCCAGCGAAGATGTTGCCAAACAACCGGAAGGCAAACGAAAGGATCTTCGATAACTCAGAAAATAGCTCCAGGAAGCCGACGCCAAAATCAATCACGCCAAAGAATGGCTTGGTGAAAAGGCCTCCCACATTGATAAACTTACCAAAGTACTTTACCCCCAGCGATCGGACACCCATGACCTGAGTCATCACAACCGAAATTAATGCCAGGGCAACAGTGAAATTAAGGTCGGTAGATGCAACACGCACGAATGGAACTAATGCGTAAGCATCCTCCACCTCTTCAACTCCAGCTGGCTTGGGTATTTGCGTATACACGCCAGGCGCTAGCTGCTTGACTGGGTAACCATGAGAGTTCTCTTCAAGAATGCCAATACTGTCGACCCCTGGCACAAGTTCCATCCAGTTCACCACCCAGACCAACAGAGTAATCGCTGCAAACCACGGGAAAATTTTCTTTGCCCATTTTCCAGCAGTCGACTCGGTCAGGTTATACATGACCTCCAGGATCACTTCAACCACACCTGGGATACCCTTAGGGATCAATTCACCCGAAGCAATTACACGATTGACCGAAAAAGCCAGCAGCAGCAGGAGAATATCTGCTAACAGCGTGGCAACCAGCGTATTAGTCAAGTAGAAATCACCAATGACTGGCAGAGTGAACAAGGGTGTCTTCATCAACGGTTCCGCCGGAAGCTGGATGTGCGGTAGGACCGGAGGAAAGTACGACACCGCGATGACATTGAGAATAATTAATCCTAACACAATCCAACGATGGACGCCCCAGCGCCACTTTTTCTTATCTTCCACCTGCAGACTCCTCCTGTTTCTTTGAATTTGCCTGGGTAGAGGGACGAATACGC
Organism: uncultured Chloroflexota bacterium; assembly: GCA_903871905.1. Lineage (GTDB taxonomy): Bacteria > Chloroflexota > Anaerolineae > Anaerolineales > UBA4823 > CAIQIV01. The sequence continues at coordinate 2,958 of CAIQIV010000379.1, forward strand.
GATGTTGCGCTTCGCACTACCCAGATCATTCCCGCAACCGTTATCGGCACACTTACAAGCATGAGAATGATGGTAAACAAAGGTTTACTTTGAAAGTACTGGTCCAACCAAAGGCCGCCAAACAGAGCAGCAAGGATCACAACCAGCGTCAGACACCCTACCTGCCCGGCTACCACCGCCAATGTCACGTTGAGGGCATACTGTGTGTGGTTTTTCTCAGGTAGCTTTCCAGTCGAGGTCATGCCGACAAAATTGTATCACAAATCACGAAAGAGCGTCAACCTGACGATTAAAACATCGCTTTAGCAGCTGCAGTGGCCCAGGTAAACCAGGGAGCGAACATAACCCCGATCAGAATGATCATAAAGGACAGCACTACCAGCGCAAAGCGATCCGAGCTTGCAACCGCCAGGGGTTTATCATCGTCTGGTGACCGCTCCAGGTAAACTACCTTGAGCACAATCAGATAGTAGTATAGTCCAATAATGGAGTTCAAGACACCGATAACCGCTAACCCGATCAGGTTTGCCTCAACTGCAGAAGCAAATACCAGGAATTTGACCACAAAGCCTGCCAGGGGTGGCATACCTGCCAGGGACAGCAGCGCCACAAGCAGAACTAAAGCCAACCCGGGTGAACGCCGGCTCATCCCGGCGTAGGCTGAAATTTCATCGGAGCCAACCGCCTTCGAGTAAACAGCCACCACCCCAAAAGCGGCCAGGTTTGTCACCAGGTAGGCGATCAGGTACATAACCGTGCTGGCTGTCCCCATGGCAGAAATCGCTACCACACCCAACAGGGCATACCCAGCATGCGCAATTGACGAATAAGCCAGCATACGCTTAATGTTTTTCTGGGAAAGAGCTAACAGATTTCCCAGAGTCATGGTTGCCACGGCAAAGGCAGCCATGATTGCTCCCCATTGACCACTGATTTGGGGGAAAATTTCCATCAGAACACGCAGGAGGACAGCAAACCCGGCAGCTTTTGAGGCTGTCGATAAAAAGCCTGCAACCGGCGTTGGCGCCCCCTCATACACATCAGGAGCCCAGAAATGGAAGGGCACCACAGAAATCTTAAATGACAACCCTACAAGTACCAGGATCAGGCTTCCGCTAAGTGCCAGGACCGGCACCTGACCAGCTTGCAGACTCCCAGCAATATTGCCCAGGCTGGTTGTACCAGCAAAGCCATACAGTAAACTGAAACCGTACAACATGACGGATGAGGCCATAGCCCCAAATAGCAGATACTTAAACCCGGCTTCAGTGGATTTATCGTCCTGCACCATGAAACCAGCCAAGACGTACAAAGGAATAGAGGTTGTCTCAATCGCCAGGTACAGCATGATCAGGTCCGATGCAGA
>CAIQIV010000380.1 GCA_903871905.1 uncultured Chloroflexota bacterium
TCCCACCGCCCGCCCGACGATCGCCAGGCTTTCGGCAAAGATATTCTTTTGTACAGTTACTTTGCTTGTCATTGAGATCCTCCTTTTGAAAATGCAATGGTTAATCACCTAAGGTGTCCAGCCAACAGCGGAGAGCTTCCACATTCCGGTGATCCTCTTCCATTCGGCGGGTCACTTCCTCGATGGTTGGAGCGGGGTGATGTTGGAAGTAAAGTTCCACCAGAGTCTCCAGGTCGCCCGGGTGCAACACCAGGGTTCTTTCTGGGATGCCTTCCGGCTGCCATTGCGCCGCGAGGAAACGGTCAGCCTCTCGAATGAGTGCGACCATCCCCTTGCGTTCGCGCAGGTCGATGATCAGCTTCATGCGGGCAGGTTCATCGGATGAACCGAGCGGGCATGCGGCCAGGTGGTGAAATACGTGGCGGTGCTGGATGTAGGCCAGGTAACCGGGCCAGTGGCCGGTGAAGGTCACGAAGCCGTCGGACACCATCGCTTCATCCCCGCAAGGCTCACCTGGACCTGCGGTCCTGGCGCAGGCCCACCAAAGGGCAAAATAACGGGCAGCGCGGTCGTTGGTGTATCCCACCGCGCGCTCCAGCAACGGGGCAGGCGGCACAGGGATGGGAATAGGGATCAGTTGGGTTTCCATAGCTCTCCTTTGGATCAAAATATCCCGCCAGCGGATAGGTGCCCGGGTCGGGAATCAGATCGTGTTTGACGGCTTCGACTTCCGCCCAATCAGAAAGGTCATACAGTTCCCATTCCGTCAAACGCGGTGGAGGTGGAAACCAGTCACGCCAATCTGATTCAGGTGGGGTTTCGCCCAGGCAGGCTTCGTCGAATGTGCCCAGGCAGAAATCGTCGGCAGACCAATTGGGGATAATAGCCACCTTTATCGGGGGCAAAAAAGCGTCCCTGGCAATGACAGGGGCACGCGTGTAAAGCATATGCACCTCCGGGTGTTTCTCCTGTGAAAGTGAAGGGCAGAACCCGCAGGAAGGTGTTCCATCCTGCGGGTTTTCTCCAGCTTAGAACTCGTCGAACAGATCGGCAGAGGCGCCGGCATCCACCCAGAAGGCTTCATCGTCTCCGAGGCGGGTCGCGTTTTCATACTGTTCGGTGAGTGGGCCTTCGTCTGGTTCGCTGTCAAAGTCCCAAAGCGCCGGGTTGAGCGCCTGGCTGGTCATGACGCGGTCCAGCACCTGCATTTTCCAGGGGGACTGATCCATTTCAGCGAAATCACGCTGGATCACCCCGGCCAGGGTCAGAATGGTCTCCTCCGTTAGCTGTTCCGTAGGTAAATTGTGGCCCGTCACGGTATTGGCGATGACTTCAGCGACCTGGCCCCAGGTCACCACGAACGCCGGTGCGTTCGCGGGATAACCGTTGTGCGCCAGCAGCTTAGAAACTTCAAAAGCAAGCTCCATGGTGTCGTTCATCGTGTGATCTCCTTGTGGTTACCCCAGTTGAAAAGCCGGTTGAAAGGCGCTCAACGCGGGCAGATAGACCCCGCACATGCGCTTGTACAGCTCGACCGCCAGAAACACATCGTTGGCGGCGTACTTGCGTAAGGTGTCACGGCTCATCCGAGCCACCTGCGAGCCATCCAGATCCGGCAGCGGGTTTGGGATTTGGTAGCGTTTACAAACCCACTTCAAGCCGCGGGCTGGACCCCAGTTGTAGAGGATGGCCATCAAGTCGATGGTGGGTTCGGTCTGGAACTTCGCCAGGCGTGGTTGGATCGGAACCTGAATTCCGAGGTCAAATGAGCGCCGCAGCAAGTAGGGCAGATCAAAGCCGGTGATGTTGTAGCCACAGGAACGTCCTTCGGCTTCTGCGTATGCTTTCCAGAACCAGCGGATCAGATCCGCTTCGCCTGGGGTGTCCTCATCGCCGACCAGGCAGACTTTCACTGGTGCTTCCAGTCCACTTTGCAGCGAGATGGCGATCACCTGACCGAGGTCCGCGTCGAGCGGAGCCTGCGTTAACTGCTCGGTTTTCTTCTCCGTGACGTACTGGGCGATCTTTTCCGGATCCTTGTAGTTGGCCGGAGCGCCAGGTTCCGGCAGGTATGTGGCGGCGTCCGGGTGGACAGCCGTCTCGATGTCAAAAA
>CAIQIV010000381.1 GCA_903871905.1 uncultured Chloroflexota bacterium
ACGCGCGGGGCAATTGAAGAAATCTGGATTAATAGTGAGACATACGACCCCAGCTTCCGGGTGATTGGGGGTACAAAGCCCAGGGGGATTTGCGGTAGTGGATTAATTTCGCTGCTGGCGGAGATGTTCATGACCGGAGTAGCCGATAAAGCCGGTCATATTAATACCTCGCTGGATACTCCCCGGGTGCGGCAGGGGGAACACGGCAGTGAGTATGTGGTCGCTTTTGCGCATGAAACAGAAAAAAGCGAGGATATTGTCATTACGGATGTGGATATTGATAACCTGCTCAGGGCAAAAGCTGCGATTTATGCTGGCTACAGCATCCTGGCTGAATCGGTTGGGGTGCCGATGGATCTCATTGAGCAGATGGTTATTGGCGGTTCATTCGGCAAGTATATTAACGTAGAAAAAGCAGTGCAGATTGGGCTGCTCCCCGATCTGCACTGGGAAAGGTTTAAATTCCTGGGAAATACCTCGGTTAGAGGAGCATACTATGCCTTGCTGGATCGGGAGGCGCGGGAAAAGCTGGACCAGATCGCTGCAAAGATGACCTATATCGAGCTATCTGCTGACAATTCTTTTTATGAAGCTTTCATGTCAGCCATGTTTCTACCCCACACCGACCTGACCAGATTCCCCTCCATTGCGGCAGCAATGGAGGACGTTTTGGAAAGCCGCTGAGTCAATCGAAGGGTGGCGGAAATCCTGATCAACATATAGATATTAGAAGAAAAGGAAGAGATCATGTATATCATTGGCGAAAATATCCATATAATTTCTGAAAAAGTCAAGCTTGCCCTGGCAGAGCGCGATGTAAATTTCTTCCAGGAGCTTGCGGTAAAGCAGGTAGAAGCAGGGGCTCAGGTTCTGGATCTTAATCTTGGCCCGCGCAAGAAAGATGGCGAGGAGATCTTCCCCTGGATGGTACGCACGGTGGAAGCGGTGACCGATGTTCCTCTGAGCTTTGACAGCACCAATATCGTGGGGATCGAAGCCGGGTTGAAGGCAGTTACCAAGGCGCAGCCAATTATCAACTCTACTTCGGCAGAACCAGAACGATTGGAAAAAGTACCCTTGGTGGCAAAGAAATATAATGCCAAGGTGATTGCGCTGACCATGGGCACCTCAGGCATCCCGGTTGCCGCGGACGAGCGGGTCAACATTGCAGTGGAAAAACTTATCCCACGCATGATGGAAATTGATTATTCCATGGATAACCTGATCATCGATCCCCTTGTGCTCACTGTCTCCGGGTGTCAGGAATACTGTCCACAGTTGATTGAGGCTGTGCGCACACTGCAGTACGCCTGGGATCCGGCCCCGGCTATTTCAGTTGGTCTCTCGAATGTGTCGAATGCTGTGCCGAATGAGAACCGTCCGCTGATCAATCGTGTCTATCTTGCCATGCTGATGGGCGCGGGTTTGAAGATGATGATTGCTAATCCAATGGATGAGAAGCAAAATGAGGTTATTCGCGTCATTGAGCAGCGGGACGAGAGTACACCGGTTGGGCGACTGTACCTGAATATCTTTGATCGCGTGGCAGCCATGGAAGAACCAACTGTAGATGATGTTGACATGAGCGATCCGGAGCAAGTTCAAATCTGGAAGACGGTGCAGATCCTGTTGAACAAGGTTATCTATGCTGATTCATACCTGGAGAACTAAAGTATAATTCTCTTAATTGTTTCGGAGTTTGTGAGTCGCATTATTGGTTATAAGGAGATAGGATATGCCAGGATTTACTCCCGGACGTCGATGGCAGCCACCTTTTTACCCTTTTAAACGCGAGCCTTTTGGCCGGCGTGCTCTGGCAGCGGTTGAGAAGGTGATTAAAGGACCCATGTTTGGGTGCCGCATGTGCGGAAACTGCCTGCTGCAGGAAACTGCGTTTATCTGCCCGATGGAATGCCCAAAGGGGATCCGAAATGGACCGTGCGGCGGTTCTACAGAAGAGCACTGCTATGTTGATGAAACCCGCCCGTGCATCTGGTATAAAATCTATGACCGTTCCTTCAAGATGGGACGGGAGGAGATTTTACTGGAGGTTTTGCCTCCATTGGACTGGGACAAGGTGGGGACAGAGACATGGGGAGATGTGGTAGACCAGGTCAAAAAGGTGGGGACAAAGAAGGTATTCACCGGGCTAGTATCGCGCGACCCGGCTCAGAGAGCAATAGTCTGGGATTCTGTGTTCAGACCGGTGCGCCAGCCGGAGTGGTGGCAGGGCGATTCACAGTACCACCCGCCAGCTTATTCAGAGCCGGCATCTGAGCTTGAACGGCGTTTGAAGGCTGGGGAATTTGTGGTCACTTCCGAAATTGCGCCCCCGGTTACCACTGCCACCAAAAAGCTAGTACAGAATATTGAGATGCTTAAACCCTTCGCTGTGGCGGTGAATTTCACCGACAGCCCCTCGGCGACGCCGCGCATGTCCAGTTGGGCGTGCAGCACCATCGCCGTGCAAAACAAGGCTGAGCCGGTGATGCAGATCGCGGCGCGTGATCGCACGCGCGTCGGTTTGCAGGCAGAGGTTCTGGGCGCGAATGCCCTGGGTGTACGCAACATCCTATGCCTTTCGGGCGACAGCATGCGCATGGCGCCAGACCCGCGTGGGCGGATGGACATAGTGGATATCGACTCGGTGCAGATGCTGTGGATCTTGCGCCGCATGCGGGATGAAGGCCGTTACCTGGATGGCCGGACGATGAAGTTTCCACCGAAGTATTTCCTTGGAGCAGCTGGATCACCCTTTGCTTCGGAACCTCGCTTTCAGGCGATTCGCGAGCATAAGAAGATCAACGCTGGAGCGCAGTTCTTACAGACCAACCTGGTCTATGACCCAGACGGGTTGGAAATCTGGCTAAATGAGCTGGCAAAGCGAAATATTTTGGATAAAGTCTATATCCTGGTTGGCATCACCCCCATGAAAAGCCTGAAAGTTGCGCAGTACATGAACAATGAAGTCCCAGGAGTTTTCATCCCCCAGCCCCTGATCAAGCGAATGGAAGCAGCAGGAGACGGTGCGGAGGAAGAAGGGGTGCAAATAGCCCTGGAACTGATCGAAGCGGTGAAGACCAAACAGGGAGTGAACGGTATCCATCTCATGGCAGTGGGCTGGGAGGAAATTGTGCCTCGCATTGTGAGGGAGGCAGGTTTGCTGCCAAAGGATTTTGTGGAACCTGAAAAGCCTGCCGCCGAAACGCCAAAGAAGGAAAAGGCTCCCGCACCGCTGGGGGCATAGGGGAACTTGCTGAAGTAGAGACGATGTGCGATATACCCAACTGTGGTGTATCGCACATTTTTTTCCCAGGCAGGGTGCACACGGACACCTGGTAGATGGATGAAAACCTACTTTTGGAGGAAAAATGACTGAACGGAAACAAATGACAATCCCCAGATTATCAATGAAGGTGGCAGATGGATAGCTGATTACCTGGCAGACCTGCTGTTGTTTGGATTATACTTAAGATTTAAGCCCAAAATGGCAAAGGAATTTGGCTACGTCGGGGAAGTGATCCACAACGGCTTGAAATCTAATATCTTTGAAGTAATCGTTAAAAGCTTTCCTCAACCGGAGAACTGGTTTGGGATGCCGGATGAGGAGTATGACGAATTATTAAAAATGACAGGCTGAAAGGAGTGGAGGCTTAGCATGGTAGATGATTTAAGAAATCGGCTTAAAATCCCGGCAGATCGGTTGGAAGAGTTAAACCAACTGCTTCTCGATCCCGACACCCAGTTAGTCAATGACTTACTGGAGGTCGTCTCCAGGTACGGGACACCTGAAGAAATTAACCGCAAAGCTGCTGAAAACCGAGCGTTGCCAGTCTTGTTGGACAAGGTGAAGGCGGTCAAGCCGGAATACCTCGAGGATCTGAAATGGCTGGAGGCACAGCGGGACCAGGGGGCATTCATCCGTATATCCGATTACCGGCGAAAGATCCTGGGCGACCAGGCGGACGGGATGAAGTTCGCAGATGATTTCGCTGTAACCCTGGAAGTCAGCGCCTTGCAGTATTTTCCATGGCTGATTGCCTGTGCCAGGAAGGCAATCGCCAACCGTGAGCTGATGCCTGGGCGTTTCATCAAGGTCCG
>CAIQIV010000382.1 GCA_903871905.1 uncultured Chloroflexota bacterium
CGCCCAGGGCCTGCAGGGCGCTTTTTACCAGGTCGGCGGGCTCGCCGCCGCGGGCCATCACCAGGTCCGGCTGGCCGGGGGCAGGGGCCGCCGGCTCGCTGGCCGCCGGCAGCGGAGATGCGGCGGAGGATGCGGCGGGAGCGGTGGATGGCGGGGATGTGGGGGCCGCCGGGGGAGCGGCCTGGGAGGCGGAAGAACGGGTGGGCGGGAGCGTGGGAGCAGCGCCCTGCTCTTGCGGAGCGCCGCAGGCGGCCAGGGCTGCGGCGCCCGCGCCCAGCGAAACCAGGTTGAGAAATTCACGGCGGGTGAGACGAGTCAAGGGACACCTCCAGGATTTGCCAGTAAATTGGATACCATCACGAGACCTGCCGGTCTGTCCTGCCCCGGCATGCACTCCAGGGGTAGAACTGTGGGGATTCTATCACATTGAGAAGAGAGAAAACCACGAAGGCGCAAAGGACACAAAGAAGAAATGCAGGGAAAACCGGAAAACTATGTTATAATACATCATACAATACTTGTAATACAACATAGCAGATTACTATATACAGCACTCACCTGCAGCAGAAACGAGGAGGCTCAGATGGACAATTCGCACACCTTGACGGACCAGTTTACCGGGCTGCTGCTCGAGGCCGACAGCGCAGCCATCGTAGGCTGGGCCCAGGCGCTCCTGGATCAGGGGCTGCCGGCGCTGGAATTTTTCAACGGCGTGTTTACCCCGGCCATGACCGAGGTGGGCGCCCGCTTCGGCCGGCTGGAGATCTTCCTGCCCGAGCTGATCGACGCTGCCGAGAAGGCCAGGGAGGTCAGCGAGCAGGTGGTCAAACCGCGGCTGGCCGGCGGCCTGAGCCCTAAGGGCCTGAGCCGGGGCCGGGTGGTGCTGGCCTCGGTCCAGGGTGACCTGCACGATATCGGCAAGAACATGGTGGCGCTGATGCTGCAGGTGAACGGCTTCGAGGTGATCGACATGGGGGTGGATGTGCCGCCGCGCAAGGTGTTGGAGAAAGCCCAGGAGACCGGCGCCGAGATCGTCGGCCTGTCATCGCTGATGACCACCTCCATGCCGTACATGAAGGAGGCGGTCGAGCTGTGCGACGGCCTGGGGCTCAAAGGGCGGTTTGCGGTGATTGTCGGCGGTGCGCCGATCACCCCCGAGTACAGCCGGCAGATCGGCGCAGATGCCTTCGGGCAGGACGCCGTGGATGGGGTGCAGAAATGCCTGGAATTGATGGCGCAGCGCGGCTAGCCCGGGTGTGCACGATAAGGATTTTAATAAGGAGAAGCAAATGAGACATCGTTCAAGGCTTGTGGATGTGCTGCAGCGCGCCGAAAGCGGCCCGATCACTGCGGAGGCGGATTTCGAGCGCAAGCTGGTGGCGCCGGTCATGAAGCGCCTGGTAAAGGAGCACGGCATCCAGTTTGACCGCGCCGCCCTGGTGCCCGGCGACGATGACCTGGCCGACCGGGTCTTCCAGGCCGGGCTGGAGTTCGCCGCCGAGGTGGGCATGTTCTGCCAGAGCACCAGCCGGCGCATCCTGTGGTCGCGCCAGGAGCTGGAGCAGGGGCTGCGCTTTTGCCCGGGCTCGGTGACCCTGGGCGCCAGGAATGACGCCGTGGTGTGCGCCGCCCGCAAACCGGACGATGACCGGCGGGTCACCGTGGTGGGCGGAGCTTATGGCAACCCCGTCCCCGAGCACCTGTTTGTCCCGGTGATGCTCAGCTACGCCCAGGAGCCGGTGGTCGACGTGATCGAGAACGCCACGCTGGAAACGGTCTACGGCCGCCCGATCAAGGCCGACTCGCCCTGGGAGATCCTGGGGGGCTGGCGCGAGGCCGAGCTCTCCTTCGAGGTGGTGGGCCGCGCCGGGCGGCCCGGGATGTGCATCGGCTGCGTGGAGACCTCCCCCACCGCCCTGGCGGAGATCTCCGCCTCTTCCTGGGGCGGCTTCCGCACCACCGACTGGCACCACGTGGCCACGATCAGCGAGTTCAAGACCAATTACGACCTGCTGAACAAGGTCACCCACACCACGCGCATCGGCGGGGCGATGGAATCCTACTACAACCCGATCTACGGCGGCTACGTGGGCGGCGCCGAGGGGGTGGCGGTGGCCATCGTGGCGGCGCTGATCCTGCTCAACCAGGTCAACATGGCGGACACCTGCTGCACCCGCCCGGACCATCCCTTCCTGGGCAGCAACACCACGGCCGAGCTGCTGTGGGCGATGAGCGTGGGGATGCAGGCCCTGTCGCGCAACACCCGGCTGCTGGTTGGCGCCCTGGCCGGTCCGGCGGGCGGCCCCGGCACCCGCACGCTGCTGTACGAGATGGCGGCCTTCTCAGTGGCCATCGTCTCCTCGGGCGCAGCCATGATCCAGGCAGCCCACACCGCCGGCGGCAGCATCCCCCGGCACATCAGCGGCCTGGAGGCCAGGCTGTGCGGCGAGGTCACCCGCGCCGCGGCGGGCATGCCGCGCCAGCAGGCAAACGAGCTGGCGCAACGCCTGTATGCCCGCTACGCGCCCGAGCATGCCAGCAAGCCCATCGGCCAGGAGTTCAGCCAGGTCTACAACGTGGAAACGGTGCAGCCAACGCCCGAGTGGCAGGGGCTGTATGACGAGGTGTGGGGCGAGCTGGTGCAGATGGGCCTGCCGCTGGATCAGTTATAATACGACCGGCGCCGCTTGTATGACAGGCAGCATATGGCCCGGCCCGCCTGCGGCGGCCGGGCCGGGCGCCGATTTTTTCCAGCTATGGAGGTGCCTGCTGTGACCATGACACGTGTCAGCCGGGCCGCGGAGATCGAACAGCGCATGCTCAGCCAGCTGACGGAGCTGGCCGGGCCGGATAACCTGCTCCCCACCGAAGAAAAATTGTGCGAGCGGTACGGCGTCAGCCGCACCACCATCCGCAGCGCACTGGCCGCCCTGGCGGCGCGCGGCCTGATCGTGCGCCGCCAGGGCATGGGGAATTTTATCAGCCGGGGGGCGCGCATTGCCAACCCGCTCGATCAGATCCTGGATTTTTGCGAGATGATCGAATGCAACGGCCACCAGCCGGGGATCGAATTCCTGAGCGCGGCCATCAAGTACCCCTCGGATGAGGTCGCCGCCGCCCTGCAGCGCCCGGACGAGCTGGTGGTGGAGCGCCGCACCGTCTTCACCGCCGATGGCGCCCCGGTGATCTACTGCGTCAACTCCATCCCCCTGGGGCTGCTCCCCGGCGCCCTGGCCCGCGAGGTGGTGGCCGATCCTTCCATCTCCGAGCCGATCTTCCGCTTTTTCGAGCAGCGCTGCAGCCTGCGCATCGAGTACCGCACCGGCCGCGTGTGGCCGGAGATCGCCCGCGACATCCAGGCCTTCGAGCTGGCCTGCACCCCCACCACCCCGGTGCTGGTGATCGATGAAGTGGGGTACAGCATCGACGACCAGCCGCTGCTGCACTCCACTGAATTTTATCCCGGCCGCTTTATTGCCTTTGAACTGGTGCGCCGCCGCGGGGTGTGCAGCTCACCAAAAACGTAGAGAAACCATTCTTTGTGGTTTTCTCTATAACTCCCCGATCACCCGGGCATACACGGCGCAGGCCTCAACAACCTGCTCCACCGGGCACCGTTCGTCGCGCATATGGGCCAGCTTGTGCTCGCCGGGCCCAAAGCCGATGGTCGGGATGCCGGCGCGCACCGTGGCCACGGCGTTGGTGCTGAAATCCCAGTAATCGAAGGCCTGCGGGGCGGCGCCCTGCACCACACTGCAGGCCTGGATAAAGGCCCGGGCCAGCGGGTGTTCCAGGCCGATCTCCCAGGCGGTGTGCAGCGGCTGGTAGGTGATCGCCTCCCCGGTCCAGGTGGTGCGCCGCAGCACACCCAGCTCCCAGGCGGCGTTTTTGCCGGCTGTCAGGCGCTCCATCTCCCGGCGGATGGTCTCGTCCGTCTCGCCCACCACCGTCCGGCGGTCCAGGTAAATCTCGCAGGCCGAGGGCACGGCGTTTAGTGACACGCCCTGGCTGCTGATCTGCGACAGGACCAGCGTGCCCCGCCGCCCGCCGCGCTGCGCCAATTCCAGGTTGAGCCGCTCCACGCGCTGGATGATCTCGGCCATCTCGTACACCGCGTTCACCCCCTTTTCAGGGGCCGAGCCGTGAGCCGAGACCCCCTGGGTGCGGATGATCACCTGCGCCTTGCCCTTGTGCCCGGTGGTGATCAGGTTAGACGACGGCTCGCACACCACCGCATAGGCCGGCAGCTGGGGGAGCGCCTCCAGCACGTGCTGCAGCCCCTCCCCATCGCAGTACTCCTCGTCCACCGTGCCGGAGACATAGACCGTCTTGCCCTCCAGCAGCCCCTGGCTCCTGGCCAGGGCGGCAGCGTAGACCGAGGCCGCCAGTCCGGACTTCATATCCACCGCGCCCCGCCCCCACAGCCAGCCGCCGGCGATCGCCCCGCTGAAGGGCGGCGCCTGCCAGTGCTCGGCGTCCGTGACCGTCACCGTATCCATGTGCGAGTCGAAAAGAATGGCCCGCTCGCCCTGCCCCATCCGCCCCACCACGTTCCCCCAGCGGTCGATCTGCACCTGGTCAAAGCCCAGGGCCTCCATGCGCGAGGCAATGCTGCGCGCCAGCGGTTCCTCCTGCCCGGAGTAGCTCTGGATGCGCACCAGGTCCGCGGCAAATGCCAGCAGTTCCGAGGCAGCATCGCTCCCGTTCAACACCAGTTCTTTCATTTGCTCATTCTCCTTGCCAGCTCAGAAATATCAATCTTTAACTGAACTTATATAATAAAAACATTATTTTTTGGATTATTTGGATTAAAATGATAGGATGAGTATGGTAACACAAAACCGGGCGCCGCCGAAGTTTGCTGTCGCAGAAGATGCTCAGCGGAACCGCACCCCAGTGATCGTCAAGCTGGTGGACGGGACGTTCATCAAGGGCGTTTTGCATTGGAAAAAGATCCACCAGCGGCTGATCGACGCCCTGAACCACGATGACCTGGCGCACCATTTTGTGATCTCGGACGTAGCGACCCGGGAGGGGATCCAGACCTGCCAGTACCTGGTCAAGTCCGACCGCATTGCCTACCTGATCGTGGACAAGGCTTACCTCCCCCTGCCGCCCAACCGGAATTTCACCGACGTGGTCAAGAAAGTCGATATCCAGGTCAGGGTGCGCATCGCCAATGAAGAGCTGGAAGGCAAGATTTTCGTGCGCCCGGTGTTCAACAGTGTGGTGGACGCGCTCGACTCATTCAAGGATCATTTCATCATCCTGGACCAGGTCGCCTCGCTGCGCGGCAGGGGCAATCCGATGGTATTTCTCAACCGCAGCCAGGTGCTCTACTTCGCCTACCAGCCGGGCTGACCGCTTTTCACAGCCCGCCTGCAGCCCCGGCTTTCTGCAACCCGCCCGCGCCCGGTTCAGCCGGGCGCCACGCTGATCGCCACGTTCCCCTTCTTATGCCCCTGGTCCACGTAGCGGTGCGCCTCGACGATCTGCTCCAGCGGGTAGCTCCGGTCGATGACCGCCCGGACCTTTCCCGCCTCCACCAG
>CAIQIV010000383.1 GCA_903871905.1 uncultured Chloroflexota bacterium
CCAAAATCGTGGCCTCCCATGCCATCCGCAACCATATAAAGCCCAAATGGGATGTGCTGCTGGTTGCTGGAAAGCAGGGTGGTCAATGCAAACAGCGCATCTTCGTTGTGGCTGCGCTGCAGCCCCACGGATTGAGCGCAGCCAGCAGTCAACTGGCGGGGGAAAACCTGGAATGTGGCGCAGGCGTCCTCCTGAGAGGATGTAACTCCTGGGAGGTCACAGTCCTGGGGGATTGTATCGGGTAATTTCGTTTGGTTGTTATCCATGGTGTTCTTTCAATCTTGCTCAGGCCATGACTGCATAGACCCGATGGTCAGTGGATCCAATATAGGCGAGTCCATCTGCAACAGCCGGGGTGCCGGTAATTGGACCCTGGGTGCGAAATTTCCAGCGCATTCTTCCCCCGCGCAATTCCAGGCAATACAGGAAACCGTCCACGGATGCGAAGTAGATCGAGTCCTGGTCTGCAACCGGCGAGCCAGTGATCTGGTTTTGGGAGTTAAAGTGCCAGACCTCCCGAGAGTTGGCGGCGTCGATGCAGTAAAATGTGCCATCGATTGCCCCACAGAAGAGCAGGTCGCCTACCAGGCAGGGGGTGGAGATAGATCCTTTGCTCATGCGAAAACGCCAGACCACCCACCCCGTGCGCGCATCCAGGGCATACAGGTTGGAGTCCAGGGAGGCGGCATACACCATGCCGCGGGCCGCCACCGGGGCGCCGCTGATGGCGCGCCGGGCTTTAAACCTCCAGCGAATACCGCCGCGGAAGTCAAGGCACAGCAGTTCCCCAGCTTCGGTGCCACAATACACCGCCTCCTGGCTCACCAGCGGGGAGGAGCGCACGGGAGCACCCATGTCCACCTCCCAGGCACGCCGGGAAGTGAAGGTGTTGACGGCATGCAGCATGTGGTCGTCAGAGCCGATAAACACATGCCCTTCGGCAATGTGCGGCGATGACCATACCGGGCCGTGGGTGAAATAGGTCCAGTTCACCCGCCCGGTGCGGGCCTGGATCACATGCAGACGGTGATCCGCAGACCCGATATACAGGTTGTTTTCCTGGATGGCGGGTTTACCGGCAATGCCGCCCTCGGTGGGATATTTCCAGATGAAACTGCCGGTCTGGGAATTCAAGGCATACAGGTTGTGGTCATACGATCCAATGTACACCACACCATCCGCGACCAGGGGGGAAGCGCGCACCTCATCCTCGCAATCGAAGACCCAGACGGGTTTGATCCCTTCTCCCATGACCGGGCGGGCAGCGTTGGTGGAGGCTGGGCTCAGGATGCCGGTTTGCCGGGCAGCGGAAAGCAACGCCTCGCGGAACTCTCCGGCAGAAGCGTAGCGCTCGTTGGGGTTATAAGCCAGGGCCTTGTAGATCACTTTCTCCAGTTCAGCGGACACCGCCGGGTTAAGTGGGCGTATGGGCCGCTCAATAAAGGAGAATGGTGGCTCCAGGCGCGGGTCCTGCCGGGTCAGCAGGTGGTGCATGGTGGCACCCAGGGCATAGATATCAGCCTGGGGGGTAGCGTCGCCGCGGTATTGTTCTGGAGGTGAGTACCCTTCGGTGCCGATCACGGTCCCCTTCTGCCCGATCTCAAACTGCCGGGCAATGCCAAAGTCCACCAGCACCACATGGTCCTGGACGTTGATCATGATATTGGATGGTTTCATATCGCGGAATATCACCGCATCGGGTTGGCGGGTATGCAGGTATTCCAGCACATCGCACAGCTCCAGTGCCCAGCCCACCACCCGCGCTTCGGGTAAGAAGTCCTGGGTGGTGGAAAGAACAGCCTCCAGGTCGCGCCCGGCGATGTATTCCAGCACCAGGTAGGAGCGCTCGTTGATGGTGAAATAGTCATAGATGCGCGGGATGGCACGGTGATCCAGCGTGGCTAACAGGTTTGCCTCGCGCTCGAAGTTGCGCACAATCGTCTTGCGCACCAGCGGATCGGGGGTACGCAGGAACATTTCCTTTACGGCAACCAGCTTGGTGATGTTTGGAAAATGCAGGTCACGCGCCCGGTAGACTGCTCCCATGCCGCCAAACCCGATCACACTCTCGATCAGGTAACGGTTTGCCAGGTTGGTACCGGGTTGAAGATGCTGGCTGGGGCCTGGCACCTCATCCGGAGGAAAGCTCTGGGTAGTACGTGGAGTATCCAATCATCCATCCTTCTATAAGCGCTGGCCAGTGAAGGATACCCTGGAGAGCACCCTTTGATCTTTCTGGCAACTCCAATTATAGCCACCCTTTCGGGTTAGTGTAAATAGGAAATTGGTTGGCAGCCAGATATTGCCTGCAAGAGAGCAGTTCATACCATTTCAAGATACCGGGACGGCTTCAAGAACCCTATAGACGATCTCAGCCGCTCACCTCAACCTCGGTGAACTGGTAGGTTTGGTTGCCATCCAGGTCACGCGCTCCAAAGCCAATAATATATTTTCCTGGGAAAGCATAATATGGGACCATTGTCAACCGCCCCTCACCGAAGGAAAACGTCCCGCCATCCTGCCCGATAAATTCCCCATTGGGGTTGGTGCTGATATTTACCCATTCCTCGGTGATGGTGAACTGATCGCCGGGGTTGGGGAAAATATCGAAAGGCGCACCGGAATAATCCTGGCCCTGGAAGACCAGCACATTTTTCATCTCCCCGTGGTAGATGAGGCGCAGCATGGCGGCGCGCCGCTCCCCGGTGTCCCGGAAAGTGTACATGCCGCGCACGGTGTAGATATTCTCCTCCGCCTGCCGGCCGTACACCTCCGGCTCAAAATTTGCAAGGGCGTCGTTCTGCCGGTCCCCGTTGCTCAGGTAATATAGGGTGGGCTCCCAATCACTCTGGATGTGAACCGTTTGGCCGGTACCCCAATCCGGATAATAAACGCCGTTGACGGATTTCGTGTCCCGGGCGCGCACAAAGTCGATGTTGGCGATCAGATACTGCCCGCTTTGGGGATCGCCGTAAGCCGTGAACAGGTAGATATAGCCGATGTTTGCGCCGCTCACATCCGCTGACAGAGTGATTTTTCCGTCCTTATTGACCCTTGTCGCGGAGGCCTGCAGATTGGTGATCTGGATGGCGCTGGCGCCAGGGGCGATCACCTGTCCTTCCACAGGGGCGGCAGTTGGAGTTGGCAGGGTCACCGCCGCCTGTTCCGGGCTGAGAACAGACAGGTTGGCAGAAGATCCATCGAAATCCTGGCTGGTGTAATGAAAGCGCAGGAAATTATCCCACAGGGAGGCGGTGGTGAAACGTGTGGTCCAGCCAGTATAGCTGGGGTCAGCATATTGGCTGGCAGTCTGGTTGAACAACTGGGAATTGGGAAAGTAGATGGAAAAGCCGGTCGATCCGCTGCGCTGTGAGCCATGTTTTTCAGCCACCACTGCCTGGGAGATAGCCTGTCGAACCGCCTGGATCTCCGGGGCCAGGCTGCGGGATCCAGCCTGCTGCTTCAGGCTGCTTTGCAGCATGTCCAGGAAGCTGCCAATATCGATGAAAGCGGGCACATCATTCTGTTCGGTCAGGTAGGCAAGATAGGAGCGGGCAAATGAGCGGGCGCGCGCCACGGAGGGCTGGTCGACGGCAGTCAGCGCCAGGGCAAGCTGGTTGAGTGCCTGCACCAGGTCACGCGTCTTGCCGACGTCCATCGCTGCCAGGGTCACGTCTTCGCCGATATACTGCGCCATTTCCCGGGCGCTCAGACTAGGGTCTCCTTCATGAGCAACCAAATACTTACGGCGCGCCTGATCGTTGACCACGTATTGATCCTGGTCGATATAACTGGAAATTATCTGACGCCCGGCCTGGGCTCCATCCATGCCCGGGTTGGCGGCCAGGGGAGCCAGGAACCCGGCGTAAGCCAGACCCATGCCGGGGATGACCTCCTCCGAGCCGACAAAGTATCGCGTATACGGGGCGATGCCGCTGGCGACTTCCAGCATGCTCATCAGGCAGGCATCCATGGCAACCAGGTCAAGCTGCCCGATCCCGGTCTGGCTGACGATTTTGCCCAGCGCCTGGTCCAGGTCATTGGTTTTCAGATAAGAGCCTTCATTGGGGGTGTCATCCCAGGAGATGCCCCGCCAGCCGCCCCCATGGTCTGAGATCACCAACATCCGGCGCTGAGCCGGGTAGGTCTGGATGGCCCAGGTGGTAAAATCCACCAGGGTCCAGATTGCTCCCATGTCCACCTCACCCAGGTCTTCGATCAGTTCGGAATGGAGGTGCTCCAGGTCATTATCCTGCTTTACCAGGAAACGCCTGGCGCCGCTCCAGTTGCCATCCCCGGCATACCCTCCTTTGTAGCGTTCAAGCTGGGAGACGATGGTTACCCGCTGGCTGCTGCCAACCAGCTCGGCTTCATTCAGGTCAAAAAGGATATTTTCCTCCAGCACCTTATCGTCGGCGTTGAAGTACAGCATCACCAGCCAGGTATCTGCAGGCGCAGCAGGGGAGGGGGATGGAATGGCAGATGAGGTGGGGGAGCTGGAGACCGGGACCGGCGTAGCCGTGACGCTGCCTGGGGTGAGGGCCTGGGGCGTGGGCCGCGCCTGGCCGGGCGCCTGGGTAGGATTGAGCAGCGCGGCAACGCCGGTCACCGTCAGGCTCAGGGCTTCTGCAGTGGCTGTGGTGTGCTGGCTGCCGTTGAATACCCCGGCTGGCAGCAGCCCGGCTGGCAGCAGCAGGCACAGGAGCAGGACCGCAGCGGCGCCAATCCAGGCCCAGGCTGGAAGTTTGTTGAGAGGGGGGCTGCGGAAGAGCCCCCCTGGCTGGTTTTCGGATAGATCAGGATAAGATAGCGGCGGCTGATATGGGTTTGGAACCACCGGCGCCGGGGGAATGCCTGGATCCAGGCCGGCTGGCTGGGGCTTTTGATGCGCGGGCTGCCCCTCAAGCTCTTTCCCGCAGCGGGGGCAGAAGCGTCCCTTACCTGGGATCTGCGCTCCACAGTAGCGGCAGTAGCGGGGTGCAGTCATGGCATCGTCCCTCCTCCCGCAGGCCTGGACCCAGGTTGGTTATGCTTTTCGCCAGAGAGTTTCAGGCCGCGGCTTGTTTCCCAGGATCGTTTCGATCTTCTCCATCACCTCGCTGGTTAACTGGGGGACCACCTGGAGCGAGGCCATATTTTCCTGCACCTGGCTGGCACGCGTAGCCCCTGTGATCACGGTGCTGACATGGGGGTTCTTGACGCACCAGGCCAGCGCCAGCTGTGCCAGGCTGCAGCCCAACTCCTGGGCCACCTGGGTCAGATTGCGCAAGGTGTCCCGGAGCCGTTCGCCTTCCTCGCCCTCAAGGCGCTTGCGCAGCCATTCGTAATCCTTCATGCTCATGCGTGAACCCTCCGGGATGCCTTCCAGGTATTTCCCGGTCAGGATACCGCTGGCCAGCGGGCTCCAGATGGTTGTCCCCAGGCCGACCTGGCGGTAGAGCGGGGCATATTCGCGCTCCACCCGCTCACGGTGCAGCATGTTATATTCTGGCTGTTCCATCAGGGGGGGGACCAGGTGCTCGCGGCGGGCGACGGCGTGGGCTTCCATAATATCGGCTGCGTTCCACTCACTGGTTCCCCAATAGAATGCCTTGCCCTGCTGCAGCAGCATATTCATGGACCACACGATCTCTTCCATGGGGGTGTAGGGATCGGGGCGGTGGCAGAAGATCAGGTCCACGTAATCGGTCTGCAGGCGTTTCAGCGCGGCGTTGGCGCCCTCAATGAGATGCTTACGGGACAGGCCGGTATCATTTGGTCCCTCGCCTCCCCAAAAAATTTTGGTGGACAGCACCAGGTCGGAACGCTTCCAGCCCGTGCGCTGGATGGCCTGGCCCATCAAGGTCTCCGCCTGGCCGTTGGCATACACCTCTGCATTGTCAAAGAAATTCACCCCGGCCTCAAAGGCTGCGGTCATGCATTCCAGTACCGGCTCCAGCCCCATCTGGTTGCCAAAGGTGACCCAGGCGCCAAAAGAAAGGACTGACACACGCAGTCCTGATTTCCCCAAGAAACGATACTCCATATGGTACCTCCTGAAAAGATGAATGAATGGTTGTGATTATATCATCATGCAGTTCTTCTCATCTATGGGCAGGAGAAATCGGCGGGATCCGGCGCATTCCCGCTGGTGTAGACCCGGTCGAATTCCTCCAGGTATTGAGCCGCCAGAGGGCGGTCATAGATAACGATCACATGGTCGTCGTTGGCATTGTCGGCGCTCCTGGTGAAATTAAAAGATCCGCTGATCACCAGCTCCTCATCGATGATGATGACTTTATGGTGCATGGTGTATGGGTTCCCATCCAGCCTGACCGGTAGCCCGGCGCAGAACAGGGAGGGCATGGCCCCCTGGGTCGCCCCGCGGGTTTCAAAAACCCCTTCAACCTGCACCCCGGCCTTCGCCCGGTCTATCATGGCCTGGGCCAGTTCAGGGTGGGTGTAGGTATAGGCCATGAAACGCACCGAGCTTTGTGCGTTTTGGACCAGGTTGACCAGTTTCTCCATCACTCCATCGGGCGGTGAGAAATAGTTTTCCACCTGTGTGCCGCCAGGGTCCATGGAAGGGTGAACTGCACCAACTTCTGCCTGTGCGCCAAACCGCCGGGCTACAAACATCTCGTCGAACTTGGCCTGGTAATTCTGAACGATCTGCGGGTCGCTGATTTCGAGCAGGTTGTTGTTATTGCGGAAGGTATCGTTGTAGGACAGGTTCCACGAGCCGATGAAGACCAGCTGGTCATCTATCAGCACGATCTTGTCATGCATCAGGCCATTGGAACGCCCGCCGTCCACGATCTTGATCTTTGCCTTGCGCAACTCGGTGAGCGTTTTATAGGTTTTACCCGTAGGGGAGAGGCTGGCTTTCAGTTCCTGGTTCCCGTTCTGGCGGTCGACCACTACCCGTACCAGGACGCCGCGCTGTGCAGCGCGCACCAGGGCCTGGGTGACCGACGGCAGGTTAAAGTCAAATGAGGCTACATCGACCTTCTGGTTGGCATGGTCGATAGCCTGGACCACGCGCTGATCGATCCCATTTTGGCTGTCATTGGCCGCGGCGTTGGCAGATTCCGGATCGGTAAAAAAGACTTTTACCCAGGCAGGCAGTGAGCCGGCGGGTCCCGCAGCGGGCACGGTCGCCTGGATTGCCGCAGGCGGCATCTCCGCCAGCGATACGGATTTGCATGCCAGCAGTGTGACGACCAGCAGGGCGATGAGCCGCAGGATGCGAGCACCGGCTGGATGGCTGTGAAGAGAGCGATATTTTACCGGGCTCATATGCCTGTGCCTGGATTGTTCTCATCTCTACCCATGGCAGCCTGCTCCTCGGCGGGGCGCAGCCAATCGAGCAGGGTCTGCATTGCCTGCTGTGCAGGCTGTGCGGCGATCTGGCCGGCGATCTGTGCCGCCTGGCGGCTGCGCACCGGCCGCGACTGGCCGAAAGCCCGCTGGTAGTACTTGGCCAACTGGCTGATATCCCGGGCCAGCTGGCTGCTGTCTTTTTCACCGCGCTCCCCAGCAATCTGATTGACTTTACGCATCACCGCCATGAGAGCGTTTACTTTCTTCCCGGCTTCCTGTTCATCCGGGCTGCGGTTGAGCAGTTCTGGGACCCGGGCTGTGCCCCATTCCAGCAGCCAGTTGGCATCACGGTCCTGCAGGGCATCGGTCAGGTTTTCACTTTCGAGGATGCGGTCGATAGCGTCTTGCTCTTTCATCCGGGATCACTCACTTCTTGATGCGCACGATCTGGCGGCGCGCCCGCTCAAGGTCCGCGTCCGAGGGAGCTGCCAGAGTGGCAAAGGTCAGGTTGACATAATCCGTTCCCGGTTCGATGGGGAAGGGCTGCCTGGCTCCATCCCTGCCATTATCCAGTGTCTCGATCACCCCGCCGGCTTCCTTGACCAGCAGCCAGGCGCCGGCAATGTCCCAGATATGGGGCCTCACCTCAAGGGCTACCGCGGCGCTGGAGCGCGCCAGGCAGCAGAAGGAGTAAGCAGCCACGCCCAGGATGCGGGATTTGTAGGGGATGCTGACCTGGTAGCTGCGGAAAGTGCGCGAGCAGCAGGCAAAGAAGGACATCTCCAATTCCTCACCGGGCGGCTGGATGTGCAGCGGCTTGCCATTTAGAAATGCACCCTGGCCGCGCTGGACAGTGTACATCTCGTCAACCAGCGGGAAGTACATGGCTGCGGTCTCGGTGAAGCCTCCCACCACCCTGGCGATCAGCACCCCCCAGATGGGCAGCCCCAGGCTGAAGTTGGTGGTCCCGTCCAGGGGATCGATGACCCAGACGGCATTTCTTTGCACCTCCTCAACCTGGTGATGCTGCATTTCCTCGCTGAGGATGGCATCGCCAGGAAAGCAGCGGGTCAGCGCAGTGGTAATCAGGCGATCGGATGCCAGGTCAGCATCAGTTACGATGGTGTGATCGGCTTTCATGCGGGACTGGAAGTTGTTTTGCCGGAAGCTTTCCAGCAGACCCTGCCCGGCCTGGCGGGCAATATCGATGGCAATGGTTAATGGGGTTTCCAACGAGATTTTCCTTTGCAAGTTTACCGGGAGGGGGGGGCTGGAGGCTTCACCAACTCCAGGTAGTCCTGGGTGACCAGATCGGCCTGGCGGGCACCCAGGTGCTGTATTAACTCAGTAGCAAATGAAGCTTTATATTCGGCGTCGCGCCGGCTCCAGGTGCGGCTCTTGACCTCCAGGAAGAAGCCCAGTGAAGGGGTGTCCACCTGGTCCAGGTTAATATAGAACTCGGTGCCGCGGAACAGGAGGCGCCAGCGGCGGCGGTTTTTTTCGATGAAGACTTCGCTGGCTGGCTTAAAATATTCGCGGTAAAAACGCAGGCTGTGGGTGGCCGGCGCCAGGTAGCGGCTGCGCGAAAGCAGCACATCAGCCGGGAACTCGTGCTCGCGCGCCGGGCCGATCAGTGTCAGGCGGTAGCGGACGTTGCTGACCTGGCCATTATCGCTGATGGTTTCATCTTCCCGATAGCGGACGGTTCCCTGGCGTGGGTCCTGGAAGCACATGTAGGTGTCATACTCATGGTAATGGCGGTAATGCAAGACCTCGATTTCCGGGCTGTTAATAGCTTCCAGAACCGGCAGGGGGTCTGAGATGCGGCACTTGGCCTGCACTTCGAAGCTTTCGATCTCTTTGGCGCCGCCGATGGCGATCAGCTTGGAAAGCACGGATTTTTCGCGTTCGATGAGGAAGATATCAATGCGCCTGGCGTACTCCTGGGCCTGGCGGATCAGGTCGGTTTCATCCAGAGTGAGCAGGGTGCGGTCGCGCATCACCCACTGGCCGTTGACCATCACGTCGGAGACATCAGACGCCTTGGTTGCATAGACGATCTGCGCATAGATATTGTTAGGGTCGCGGCGGAATAGAGGGGAATTGTGCAGCCGTTCGCGGTCCACGAGGATCAGGTCGGCGCGCTTGCCGGGTTCCAGCGTGCCGATGTGCCCACCCTGGTGGAGTGCCCTGGCTCCCAGGCGGGTAGCCATGGACAGGGTCGTGCTGGCGGGCAGAACGGTGGGGTCGTTGCTGCTTGCCTTGGCGATAAAGGATGCCAGGCGCATCTCCTCAAACATATCGAGGTCGTTGTTGGAGGCCGGTCCATCGGTGCCGATGCCCACGTTCAGGCCCAGGCTGAGCATTTTGCTGACCTGGGCAAAACCGGAAGCCAGTTTGAGATTTGAAGATGGGTTGTGCGCCACGCCTGCCTTGTGGTGCAGCAGGGTTTTCATTTCACCTTCGTCAATGTGCACGCAGTGGGCGGCGATCACCTTGGCTTCAAGCAGGTTCTGTTTCTTGACGTAAGGGATCACCGGCATATCAAACTGAGCGCGCGAGTTTTCTACTTCCAGGGCAGTCTCAGAAAGGTGGGTGTGCAGAGGCACATCGAACTCGCAGGCCAAAGCGGCGGTCGAGCGCAGGATTTCTTCGGTGCAAGTGTAAGGGGCGTGGGGCGCCACGGATGGGATCACCAACGGGTGGCCTTTCCAGCGCTGAATGAATTCCCGGGCTAAGGCCAGTGAATCCTCATAGGAGTGCGCATCCGGCGCCGGGAATTTGAGCACGGTCTGGGCGCATACGGCACGCAGGCCGGCATCCGCAGCCGCTTTGGCAACGTCCTCTTCAAAGTAGTACATATCAGCAAAGCAGGTCACGCCGCTGCGGATCAGCTCAGCGCAGGCCAGCTGAGTGCCCAGGCGCACGAAATCTGGTGAAACAAATTCGCGCTCAACCGGCATCATATAGCCCAGCAGCCAGACGTCCAGGCGCAGGTCATCCGCCAGGCCGCGCAGCAGGGTCATAGGAACATGGGTGTGGGCATTGACCAGCCCGGGCATCAGCATTTTTCTCTTGCAGTCGAAGATCTCTGCCTGTTCGAACTTGCGCTTCAAATCTGCCTCGGGGCCAACCCCCAGGATAGTATCACCCTGCACCGCTAATGCGCCGGGGTCATACATATGCATTGCTTCGTCCATGGTCAGGATAACAGCATTGGTGAACAAGATGGTTTTTTCTTTTTCCATTCAAACTCCTTCAGATAAACTGGTCTTGCCGATCCAGGCCTACGCACTTCAAGTTAAATATTTCGAATCAGGTCCAGGCTGTGGTGAAGGGCCCAGCGCGGGGCATACTCGGGGGGACCACCGTAGGGACGGGTGAACTGCTGCTCCCCATCCGGGGTCAGCAGCACCAGGACGACGTCCTGCTTCTCGCCAGCGGGGTAAATGGCAACTCCCAACCCTACCTGCGCTTCCTTCTCCTGTCGGAAGCGTTGGGCCAGGCCGGCAAGCTGGTCTGGGGCGGGTGGCGCCGGGATAATCTCGCCGCCGCGAAAGGAAGTCTGGAGGGCTGGATGGGTGGTTGCCAGCCGGCGGATCAGTTCACCGCCAAGCCCGGCTTCCACTACCACCAGGGACCAGCCGCGCTGCTGCAAACCCAATAGGGCAATTTCCTCCAGCGTTTGTTGGTCCACACCATAAATCCATTTACCCAGCCGCTGGCGCAGCTCATTTTCTACCGGTGCAATCAATGCATCGGCTTCTGCCTCAGAACTGGCTTTGACGGTAATGCGCACGTCCACCTGGCCTGAATGGGCTGCCAGCCCCACCGTGGGATTGCTCAGGCGTTCCAGGTCGCCGATTCGCTCGTCAATCATCGATTCGCCTACCCCGGCGGTGTGCACCACCCGCGCCTTGATCATTCCCTTCAGGTCATAACGCCGGCGCAAGTAGGGGATCACGGCATGCTGCAGCAGGTATTCCATCTCGCTGGGAACACCCGGCAGGGCAATGATCGTCTTTTCAGCCTGTTCTATGATGAAAGACGGGGCTGTGCCAACCGGGTTTTCTACCGCAATGGCCCCCCGAGGGACAAACGCCTGTCGCCGGTTGTTTTCGGTGGGTTGGCGGTTGTAGCGACGGAAGCGGGCCTGGATCTGCTCCCACAGCTCGGGACGAAATTCGGTTTCCACGCCGATAGCCAATGCTACAGCCTCGCGGGTGGGATCGTCCACCGTGGGGCCCAGCCCACCGGTGGTCAGCACAAAGTCGCAGCGTTCCAGCGCCTGCTGGATGGCGTCGGCGATACGCTGGATATTGTCGCCCACGGTAGTCTTGCGGTACAGGTCGATCCCTATATCGCGCAGGATGCGCGCTACCGTACGCGCGTTGGTGTCCACAATCTCACCCAATAAAATCTCTGTCCCAATGGTAATAATTTCTGCGCTTGGCATTCCATTTCCCGTTCAATCAAGAAAGATGTGTACTGCTATATTCTACCGTTAATAGTCCTAAATAAAAACCCCAGGGGAGCCAGGCCCTTGGGGTTTTTACATTTGGATCGATTTACCGGGCGCCTGGTTTTGCTACAGGGGGCCCGCCAAAAGCCGGTGGTTCAGGTCACCATGGTGGTACGCACATCCACCTTATCCAGGCGCAGCACCAGGTACAGGGAGAGGGCGATACTTAAGATGCTGGTCAAGGCGAAGACCACATCCAACGGGCCGTTGGCCGGCTTGGTGTTGGGAAGAAACATCATCAAGCGGATGATCACATTCAGGCCTTGCAGGAAGATCGCCAGTGTCAGCGCCAGCGAGCGGCCGCGCAGGAGCAGGAACCCCAGGCTAATGAAAAGGATCAGATCCAGCACGATGATCCAGTATCCTTTCAGGATAAAGCCAGGCGGAAACAGGAGCGGTGCAAGCGCTGGAAGGATAAAGAACAAAAGGATTTTCTTGGTAGATGTCATTAGTGACCTCCCAGGTAAGCCTCGATCACGGTGGGGTTGTGCAGCAACTCGTGCCCGGAACCCTCCATGACAACCTTCCCGGTCTCCAGCACATAGCCCCGATCGGCGATGGACAGGGCCATCTGAGCGTTCTGTTCGACCAGAAGGATGCTGGTGCCGGTGGCATTAATGTCCTGGATGATGTTGAAGATCTGTTCCACCAGGAGCGGAGAAAGACCCATGGATGGCTCATCCAGCAGCAGGAGCGTCGGGCGGGACATCAGGGCGCGGGCAATGGCCAGCATCTGCTGCTCACCGCCCGAAAGGGTGCCGCCAAGCTGGCTGCGGCGTTCGGCCAGGCGGGGGAAGCGCTGGAACACCCCATCCATGTCCTTCAGCACCTGGCCTTTGTCTGGCTTGGTGAAAGCGCCCAGCTCCAGGTTTTCCTGCACGGTCAGGGTAGCAAAGATCTTCCGCCCCTCCGGGGATTGGATGATGCCTTTGCGTACGATCTCTTCGGACAGGGTCTGGGTGATCTCTGCACCCTGGAAATGAATACCGCCTGTACGGCTGCGCAGCAGCCCCGAGATGGTATTCAGCGTGGTGCTTTTGCCGGCGCCGTTAGCTCCAATCAAAGCCACCACCTCGCCCTTGTCCAGGTGGAAGGTGATACCTTTTAGCGCATGGATGGCGCCATAATAGACATTGATATCATTGACATCCAGTAATCTTGCTGTCATGGCTGCCCCTCCTGTTGCCCCATTTTGCGGCGGCTGAATTTTTCTGAAAGGGCGGCTGATCCAGGCCCAAGGTAGGCTTCGATCACCCGGTTGTTGGATTGGATTTCCTTGGGCGTGCCGACAGCGATCACCTCGCCAAAGTCCATCACCGTGATGCGCTCGCAGATGCCCATCACCACCCGCATCTGATGTTCGATAAGCAGGATGGTGAGCTGGAATCGGTCGCGGATAAAGTGGATCAGGTCCATCAGCGAGACGGTTTCAGCCGGGTTCATCCCGGCTGCCGGCTCATCCAGCAGCAGCAGTTTCGGATTAGCTGCCAGGGCGCGGGCGATCTCCAGGCGGCGCTGCTCTCCGTAGGGCAGGTTGCGGGCGATCTCACCCTGGCGGTCCTGCAGGTTGAACACGCTGAGGAACTCCTGGGTGCGCTCGGTCAGCTCTTTTTCCTTCTTATCGAAGTTCGGGGTGCGCAGGATGCCGTCTATCATGCTGTACCCGGCATGGGTGTGGTAGGCAATGCGCACGTTGTCCAGCACCGTCAGGCTGGGGAACAGCCGGATGTTCTGGAAGGTGCGGGCGATGCCAAGCTGGTTGATCTCAAACGGCTGCATGCCGTGAATAGGCGTCCCATTAAAGATGATTTCGCCCTGGGTGGGGATATACACGCCGGTTATCATGTTGAACACGGTAGTCTTCCCGGCGCCGTTGGGACCGATCAATCCGTTGAGGTCATGTGGGTTCAGGGTCAGGTTGAAGTTCCCGACGGCTCGAAGACCGCCAAACTGCTTGGTCAGCCCGGTGATGGTCAACAGGGGTTCTTGCCCGGGTGTGGTATTCTGCTCGCTCATTTTCCACCGTCCTCGGCTGAGCCTGTTGTGGTTTGGACCTGCTTGTCAGCCCCGACCAGCACCTGGCGCTTGCCAACCAGCCGTTCCGGAAGCGCCGGTAAGACCTGGCGCAGGAACGGAACCTCGAAGTTTCCGAACATGCCGCTGGGGCGCAGCAGCATCAGCAGCAGCAGCAGCAGCGGGTACACCACGTAGCGCCAGGTTTCAAAGCCTTGGGGCAGCACCAGACGCAGCACGCCTTCCAGGATCAAGGCCCACAGGAATGAAGCAGCCAGCGTGCCAGTCATGCTGCCTAACCCGCCCATAACGATGATAATCATCGGGTCAAAGGACTTGATGAAGTTGAATGAGTTGGGATGCAGAAAGCCGTTGATGTGAGCGTACAAACCGCCAGCCAGACCAGCAAAAGCGCTTCCCAGCACAAAGGCCAGGATTTTATAATCGGCGATGTTGATGCCCATGGCCTTGGCAGCGATTTCATCTTCACGCACCGAAACCACCGCGCGTCCAAAACTGGAGTGCAGCAGGTTGCGCATCACCAACACCACCAGGAACAGGAAGATGAACACCCAGAACCAGCTGGTCAGCTTGGGAATGCCCACCATGCCGCGGGCGCCTTTCATCTCCACCAGGCCGAACATGGTATCCGAATTATCCAGCAGCACCTTGATGATGATAGTGAACCCCAGGGTGGCGATACCGAAGTAGTCAGAGCCCAGGGTGAGCACCGGCAGGCCAAACAGGAAGCTGACCTCGGCGGCCAAAACACCGGCGATCAGGATGGCCAGGACAAACACCACGGTCATGCTCACACTTTCCCCCAGGATATTCAGCAGACCGGTTACTGCCGGGCTGATCGCCTGGCCCACCACGAAGGACAGGTAGCCCAACACACCGACAACCACCAGGTAGATGGTGAAGGCTGAGAGGGCATCCAATCCTCGGATCTTCCCCAGCACCCGGCGCAGCAGCAGGATGGCAATCCCGCTGGTAAGCGTCACTAAAAGCAGAATGCTGAGACCCAGGCCGCTCTTTTCGATATTCCAGCGGTAGGTGATGTCCGCCGCAGCATAGGCGCCAATGGCGTAGAAACCCCACTGTCCCAGAGAGAACTGCCCGTTATAGCCGTAGATCAGGTTCAATCCCAGGCTGACGATAGCCATCACCGCCCCCAGGCGGATAATGGTGTTCCAGAAGGCGTTCAGCACCTGCATGCTGATTAACACCTGGACGACGATAAAAATCAGGAGCGCCCCCCCAAAATAGATCAGCGTGCCTCGAGAAATTTTGTTTCTCATATGCTTATGCCTTTTCTCGCTCAGGTTCGCCAAAGATACCGGTTGGGCGGATGAGCAGCACGATCACCAGGATGCTGAATGCTACAGCATCCCGCATGGGGGTGGAGATGTATGCGGCGCTCAGCACTTCAGCCTGGCCCATGATCAGCGCCCCCACCACCGCGCCGGGGATGCTGCCGATGCCCCCCAGCACCGCTGCCACGAAGGATTTCAGGCCGGGGATAATGCCCATCACGAAATACACCTGCGGGAAAGCCGTAGCATACAGCACGCCTGCGGCACCGGCCAGCGCTGCGCCGATGGCAAAGGTAATAGAGATGATGCCATCCACGTTAATACCCATCAGGCGGGAGGTCGGTTTGTCATAGGCGGTGGCGCGCATGGCTTTGCCGATCAGCGTGCGGCGCACGATGAAGTTCAGCAGCAGCATGAGCAGGATTGAGGTCAGGATGATGATGATCGAGATATTCGAGATGATGATCGAACCGGGCTGCACCGTTTCCCCGGCCTGCAGGGTGTGGATGCCAGAGGAGTTGATCACCCAGTTCACCACCTCGAAGGGACGCTTGTAGGTCACAAAGTTCGGTGTGTAGACAAAGGGCAGCGCCCCAAAGTATTCCAGGAAGAACGAGACACCGATGGCTGTGATCAGCGCTGAAATGCGCGGTGCATTGCGCAGGGGTTTATAGGCCACGCGTTCAATGGTGAAGGCCATCAGGGCGCAGAATGCCATGGAAACCAGGATCACTGAGATGGTGCCGACGCCCAGGGATATCGGCTGAGGTAAGCCAGGTGCCAGCTTGGCCAACCACAGGTTGAATTGGAAACGTGCGATCAGGAAGTAGCTGGTGAACGCGCCGACCATGAAGACATCACCGTGAGCAAAGTTGATCAGGCGTACGATGCCGTACACCATGGTATAACCCAGGGCGATCAAGGCGTACACGAACCCAAGCTGCAGACCATTCAAGACCTGCTGGAGAAAGAGGATCGGGTTGGCCGCAAGAGAGACCACCAGTTTCCACAGCGCCAGCAGCCCAATTAAGATCAAAAACCCTTTTCCCAGCCAGCGTTTTTCGATGATCGTTTGGAAAAGTGTTTTTTGGGGGGCCGTCGCGACAGATGATTTCATAGTTCACCCTTCTTTTTGGGGGATTGTGAAAAGGGGGCGGCTTGTAAGCCGCCCCCAGAGCGAATGTCGCAGTTACGGATTGACAGTGCCAATGTAGGATTTCTTGCCATCTTTGACGCCGATAACCGCCGCGCTTTTGATCGGGTTGTGGTTCGCATCAAAGGTGATCGTGCCAGAAACGCCTTCCCACTTCAGGGCAGCCATGGCGTCCTTGACCTTGTCCGGGTCATCCACACCAGCAGCCTGGATGGCAGCCAACAGCAGGTTGGTGGCATCGTACGACAGGGTCGCCAGGGCGTCGGGGGTTGCCCCACCGTACTCGGTCTGGTAGTTCTTCACCCAGCTCTGGACGATCTCGCGGGTGTCACCCGGGTCGTAGTGGTTGGAGTAGAAGCCGCCATCGGCAGCCTTGACATCCAGGTCGCCCGAATCCCAACCGTCGCCGCCCATCATCACTGCGGTCACGCCCTTATCCTTGGCCTGGGCGCCGACGAGGTTGACGATAGGATAGTAATCAGGCAGGAACAGCACTTCGGCTTTGCTCTCGGCCACCTTGGTCAGGATGGCGGAGAAATCCGTGTCCTGGCTGGTGTAGGTCTCTTTGCCGACGATCTGGCCACCGGCTTCGGTGAAGGCCTTCTCGAAGAATTCAGCCAGGCCGCGCACGTAGTCATTGCCCTGGTCAAACATGATGAAGGCGGTCTTGTAGCCTTTTTCCAGCGCGAACTTGGCCATCACGGTGCCCTGGAAGGGATCGATGAAGCAAGCGCGGAAGGTGAAGGGTTTGACCTTGCCGTCCTGGGCCACGGTCACCGACGGGTTGGTGGAAGTGGGGCTGATCTGGACGACTTTCTTCTCATTTACGATTTCCGAGATGGGGATGGAAGCCTTGGAGCAAACTTCACCAACGATGTACTTGACGCCGTCCTGGTCGATGACCTTGTTGGCGGCATTGACCGCCGGGTCGGCTTCACACTGGCTGTCGGCGATGACGGCCTCGATCTTGCGGCCCAAAACGCCCCCCTTGGCATTCCATTCCTTGATGGCCAGCAGGGAGCCATCGCGGGTGGAGACACCAAAGGTCGGGTTAGCGCCAGAGAGCGGGGCGAGGATACCGAT
This sequence comes from uncultured Chloroflexota bacterium, assembly GCA_903871905.1. Taxonomy (GTDB): domain Bacteria; phylum Chloroflexota; class Anaerolineae; order Anaerolineales; family UBA4823; genus CAIQIV01. The sequence continues at coordinate 17,390 of CAIQIV010000383.1, forward strand.
CTTGATCGGTTCGCCAGAAGCTGCGGCGGGGGCTTCGGTGGCTGCAGGTGCGGCGGGGGCTTCGGTGGCTGCAGGAGCTGCAGGGGCCTCGGTAGCTGCAGGGGCTGCTGTTTCAGCAGGGGGCGGTGGGGGAGCCTGGGTCGGGGTGGCGCAGGCTGACAGCACCATGCTGGCAATGATCAGCAGCGAAAAGACAACAAACAGACGCTTAGACATCTTCTTCCTCCAAAGAAATATGAGATTGATCGAACTTGACTAAACCTCCCGGGTAGGGAGGAACGACACACCGGGATGTACCCGTAATGCTTGGCTGCCTTGGGCACCTCCTTTCCTTGAAAAAGATTAATTTAATGTTGGAATTTTAACGGGAAGCACGTGTCTGGTCAAGGTGTCAAATATCCTGATTGGGTTTCCAGTTGGTGGTAGAATAGAACGTTATGACTACCCCTGATTCCAAAGTTATCCCGGCGCCTCCCAGCCTGGTTAAAGCCTTTCGCAGCGGTTTTGATGCAGTCGCCAACCATGTAGAGCTGCTGCTGCTCCCCCTGGCCCTGGACCTGTTCCTGTGGTTTGGCCCACACCTCAGCCTGTACCAGCTGGTCAGCTCGGTTTATCGGACGATCCAGTCCACGCCGGGCATGGACCAGGTTGAGATGCAGGAAATGGTCAAGATGAGCGAGCAGTTGTGGCTGGAAATGACCAAGGAATACAACATGTTCAGCCTGCTGCGCACGTTGCCTGTCGGGATCCCCAGCCTGCTGAGTGGCTCGCCCAGCACAGCGCAGACCCCGCTGGGCCTGGCACAGGTATGGCAGGTGCCTTCCGGGTGGGTGGCGTTTGCGGCGTGGGGTGCCCTGCTGCTGGTAGGCCTGGTTATCGGCGCTTTCTATTTCAACCTGGTACGGCAGGCGGCGCTGGATGGCCAGGTGAGCTGGCGCGGCGCCCTGGCAGCCTGGCCTGTCCAGGCGCTGCAGACCCTGGTGCTGGCGGTGGGTTGGCTGGTTGTGTTCTTGATGTTTACCATTCCCTTCAGCTGTGTGCTTTCCTTCGTGGTCTTTTCTGGGTTAAGCGTAGGCCGCCTGGCGATGCTGCTGTTTACCGGGCTGCTGGCCTGGATCTTTGTCCCCCTGGCCTTTTCTCCGCACGGCGTCTTTACTGGCCAGCCGGCCTGGCAGGCGGTGCGCACCAGCGCTTTGCTGGCGCGCCGATCCCTGCCCACAACCGCCTTGTTCCTGGTGATTGCCCTGGTGGCCAGCGAAGGGCTGGATCTGCTCTGGCATACCCCGCCGGAAACCAGTTGGCTGATGCTGATCTCGCTGGGTGGTCATGCCTTTGTCACCACGGGGCTGCTGGCTGCCAGTTTCGTTTATTACCGGGACGCACTGCACTGGGTGGAAAAGATGCTGGTTCTGGCCAGGTGGAATACCAGCAGCCAGATGCCAAAAGCCTGAAAACGGTACGGAGTGTTATGGGAAAAGAGACTTTGCCCCTGTCTTATGAAGCCAAGGATATCCAGGTGCTGGAAGGGCTGGAAGCGGTACGCCGCCGGCCCGGCATGTATGTCGGCGGCACGGATATTAAAGCTTTGCATCATCTGGTCTATGAAGTGGTGGATAACTCCATCGACGAAGCCCTGGCTGGCTCATGTAGCCGCATTGAGGTCACCATTCACCCCGACCGCTCGGTTTCGGTGCAGGACAACGGCCGCGGCATCCCGGTGGACCTGCACCCGACGATGAAGAAACCGGCCCTGGAGGTGGTGATGACGGTGCTGCATGCCGGGGGCAAGTTTGGCGGCGGCGGTTACAAGGTGTCCGGCGGCCTGCACGGCGTGGGTGTCTCGGCGGTGAATGCCCTGTCCGAGTGGTGCGAGGTGGAAGTGCGCCGGGATAGCAAGCTGCACCACCAGCGCTATGAGCGCGGCTATCCCACCGGGCCGCTGACCGTCACCGGCAAATGCCCGCCGGGTGAGACCGGGACGCGCACTACCTTTAAGTATGATCCGGATATCTTCAAAGGAGAGCTGGATTTCCGTTTTGATACCCTGGTCCAGCGCTTTCGCGAGATGGCCTTTGTCACCCGCGGGGTGACCATTTACTTCCGCGATGAGCGCACCGAGCATGAGATGACCTTCTACTTTGAGGGCGGTATCACCTCGTTTGTGCGTTACTTGAACCGCAACCGTGAGACAATACACCCGGTGGTGCACGTGGAAAAAGAGAGCGAAGGTATTACCGTGGATGCGGCCATCCAGTATACGGATGCCTATGCCGAATCGGTCTATGCCTTTGCCAACACGATCAACACCATCGACGGCGGCACCCACCTCACCGGGCTGCGGGCCGCGGTCACCCGGACGATCAACGATTATGCCCGGCGCAGCGGCCTGCTCAAGGAGGCTGAGACGAACTTCAGCGGCGAGGACACGCGCGAGGGCCTGACCGGCATCATCAGCATCAAGCACCCCGACCCGCAGTTTGAGTCCCAGACCAAAGTCAAGCTGATGAACCCCGAGGTGCAGACCATGTCGCAGCAGGTGGTGGCTGAGGCCTTTGGCGCCTTCCTGGAGGAAAACCCGTCGGCGGCCAAGGCCATCATCCAGAAATGCCTGACCTCCGCCCGGGCACGCGACGCGGCGCGCAAGGCGCGTGACCTGGTGATCCGCAAGTCGGCTCTGGAGAGCCTGACCCTGCCCGGCAAGCTGGCGGACTGTTCAGACCGTGACCCGCAGAAGACCGAGCTGTACCTGGTGGAGGGCGACTCGGCTGGCGGCAGCGCCAAGCAGGGCCGCGACCGCCACTTCCAGGCTATCCTGCCGCTGCGCGGCAAGATCCTCAATACCGAGCGCGCCCGCCTGGACAAGATCCTGGCCAACAACGAGGTCAAAGCGCTGATCTCCGCCCTGGGCACAGGCATTGGGGAGACCTTTGACCTCTCCGGCCTGCGCTATGGGCGCGTCATCACCATGAGCGATGCCGACGTGGATGGCAGCCACATCCGCACCCTGCTGTTGACCTTCTTCTTCCGCTATATGCTGCCGCTGATCGAGGAAGGCCACCTGTACATCGCTCAGCCGCCTTTGTACCGCCTGGCCTACCGGAACCAGGTACGCTACGCCTACACGGATGCGGATCGCGACCGCCTGCTGAAAGAGATGGGCGTCTCGGTGGATAAAGTCTCCATGCAGCGTTACAAAGGCCTGGGGGAAATGAACCCCGAACAGCTGTGGGAGACGACCATGGACCCGGCGCGCCGCACTCTGCTGCAGGTTACGGTGGATGACGCCGCTGAAGCCGACCGCACCTTTGATATGCTGATGGGGGCATCTGTCCCGCCCAGGAAGAAGTTTATCCAGACCCATGCCCGGGATGTGCGCAACCTGGATGTGTAACAGCCGGTTCGAGTAAGATCCGGTTGGCGAGTTTAGAACACCAGCGGCCTGTTGGAAAATGGGCCGCTGTTTTTTTGTCTTTGGTAACCCGCAATGGCTGGCAGAAATTCAATAGAAATCAACAAAACGCGGAGAGAATCATCAACATTTGACTGATGACAGATGGGATATTTTCGATTATCCTAAAAAATGCCGGGCAGCATATCCTGGGGATCGTACAGTCCGGTGATCCCTGGCCGATCACTGCATCGAGGCAAGAAAGATATGCATTGGTTCAAAGGAGATATTAATGAATACAGCTTCCCAAAATAGATATTCCACCATACTGCTGCTTACTGTGTTCATCCTGGTGGCTCTGCTGTTCTCGGCTTGCGGCGGGTCGCCGGAGGAGGATCAGCCTGAGGCGCCAACCGCTGCTCAGGAGATGGCTGCGGCGCCGCAAAGCGAAACACAGCCGGCTGACAGCGAAACGCCGGTTATTGAAGATACCCCGGTGGTTGGCGAGGCGCCAGCGGCCAATGACCAACCACCCACACCGGTATCCGGCGAAGGCAACCTGCTGGCTGACCTGGGGTTCAGGCCCGAGAAGGACGGCTTCAGCTTTGAGAATTACGGCAGTGGTTTTACCGACCTGACCCCGGCTGAGGTCAACGCGATCTTTGGTGACCAGGTTTGTTCTATAAAAAAGAGTGAACAGTGCGTACTTACCCCCCCGGCTGAAGAATGGATGAAACACGAGAATAAGGATATGGAGGGCGGGCACTGCTTTGGCATGTCGGTTGCCAGCCTGATGATGTTCAGTAAGACCGTGTCCCCCGGCGATTATGGGGCGGAAACCACCCCGCAGCTCCAGATCCAGGGCAACGAGCCGCTGCAGCGGCTGATCGCCCGGGTCTTTGAGTACCAGGTCTTTGATAGCGTGATAAACAGCACCATCAGCTCGACGCCATCCGATGTGCTGGATAAGCTGATCGAGGCGTTCAAGAGCGGCCCGGAGATGGAAACCTACACCCTCTCGGTTGCCAAGGCCGACCGGAGCGGCGGGCATGCCGTTACCCCCTATGCTGTCGAAGACCGGGGAGATGGGAAGTATGCCATCCTGGTGTACGACAATAATTGGCCTCTGCAGCCGCGCGAGGTGCTGGTGGACCGAAACGCCAATACCTGGAGTTTCCTGGCTTCCACCAACCCGGAGGAGCCGGATGCCCTATATGAAGGCGACGCACAATCCCAGACCCTGGTGCTGTATCCGACTAACCCCGGCAGCCAACAGCAGCCCTGCCCCTTCTGCAGCGAGACGGCGGCCAGCCTTTCTGGCGGCAAGCTGGCGGTCCCGGTTCAGCTCTACAATATGATTTACCTGGAGGGCGAGAATCCCACCAACCATGCCCATTTGCTGATCACCGATCCCCAGGGGCGCAGCTACGGCTTTAAAGACGGCAAGTTTGTCCAGGAGATCCCCGGCGTCAAATCCCGCATTGTCCTCACTGGCGAGCGCTGGAAGGACTCACGGGAGCCAGTCTATTATGTCCCGCTGGGAACCGAATTTACCCTGACCATCGATGGCAGCCCTTTGAAGGAAGAAGACGATACCGATGTGGTGATGATCGGCCCCGGTTATTATATCGGTATCGAAGGCGTCTCCCTCGACCCCATGCAGAAGGATACGCTCAATCTTTCGCCGGATGGCCGACGGTTGGAGTATAAGACTGATTACAGCGAAGCTCCCACCATCACCCTGGGGATCGAGAACAGCAGCGGCCCGGCTGATTACGAATTCAGCGCCACGGGCGTGGATATTGAGCCTGGCGGCGGCATTGTCATGGCGTATGACCCGGTCAAAGGCACGATGAGCCTGACCACCAGCGGCATGACCGGCGAGGGCGAGTTCAACCTGTCCCTCACCCGCATCGACGATGAAAGTGAAGTGACCTTCACCCATGACGAAGTGGTCCTGGGGCCGGGCGATATCCTGTACTTCTATTACATCAAGTGGGCCGGGGAAGACAGCCCTCTGGAAGTGGGCGTGGACATCGGAGGCAACGGCAGCATCGACGAGACTTATACGCTGGACGACAGCGAGTAAGGAAAGTCAGGCTGGAAACAGACCAGGCAGGTGAGCCGGGGGAATCAGTGACAACGTACTGATCTCCCCGGCACGCTGCCTGGGAAGAGAAACACCGTTTCTTCGAGCGTTTTTTTCGCGGCTGCCAGGAGGTCAATCTTTCAGTCCGTTAAGAATAGCGGGATGTTGAACGGAATCCCACTGCGATACAGGGCGCCATCATCCAGCCGCTCTTCAACTAGCTCGCTGTTATCCAGGCGGATGACCAGGCTGCCGCTGTACCACAGGCCGTTCTCCGCCTTGTAGCAATTTTCGCACAGCAGGTAGACCTGGGTTCTATCGGGGCTTAGGGAAATCCCCAGCAGGTCCAGGCGGTCACAGGTATACAGAAGAGCGCCGGTTTCCAGATGATAAAGGCAGGTTTCTTCGTGTTCGGAATCTCCCAGGAAGCGCTGTGTGGCGCGCACTTCCAGGAACTGGCGGTCGGCCGAAAGGGCGTGGTGGGTGAAAATGCTCCTTCCGCCGCTGTATGGGAGATCGGCAAGGGGCAGCGCATAGAGCCGCTGATTGCTGGCTGCCTCATAGACGTCCAGGTAGCAGCTGATTTCACCCTCCCGGCGTTTCTGGAAGGCAAATGGAGGGAACAGGGCGCGTCTCAGGCGCACCTGCTCCCAGGATTTGCGGTGCTCCAGCACAACCAGCCAGCCCAGCTGCCTCAACTCATCTACCAATGCCTGGTGGGACGCCCGGTTGGACGGCGTATCCTGCCACAACTCAGGCTCACCCCGCACAAATTGCCTGGGATTGGTCCGGCCGATGAGAATATTTCCCTTTACACCATCGATAATTGCTTCATACCATTCACTGCCGCACCAGTCGTCAGCCCAATCCAGGTGGATATGGATCATGCAGTACTGGGCATTCGCTTGCGCCTCGTGGGTAAAGTGATTGAACTTCCACCAGGTAGACGTACCGGATGGAAAGGAGACCGGGCTGCCATAAGGCCCGCCGACCAGATCATAATGCCAGGCGTAGATTGTCCCGCTGGGGGCAACCGCTTCGGTATAGTACAGCTCCCCGCAGCGCTCAAAAACGTCACCGTGCTGTAAAGGAAAGTGCGGAATTTTGTTCATGATCACTCCATTGCATTTCCAGTCCGGGAATAATACCTGCTGGTTGTGAGGATACCAATTATAATGAGTTCAATGCTGAAAATAGATCGGCTTATCCGCAGCAAGCGCAAAACCCTGTCTCTGGAAATCTTGGCAGATGGCAGCCTGCAGGTTCGTGCCCCACAGCATCTCAGCCGGGCGCAGATCGAGGCTGTGGTGGCGCAAAAAGAGGCCTGGGTGCGGGCAAAGCAGGAGACAGCTCGCCGGGTGTCCAGGGCGCATGTCCAGCCTGGAATCCAGGCCGGGGATACTTTTTACTACCTCGGACAGCCTTATTGCCTTGCGCTGGTAGAACAGCAGTCTGACTCGTTGATACTGGATGGCCGATTTTCCCTGCGCCGTTCTGACCTTGGGCAGGCGGCGGAGCTGCTGCGCAGGTGGTACACACACCAGGCGCAGGCCTTGATCCTGCCGCGCGTTGTGCGGCTGGCCGCGCAGCACAACTTGAGCTATCGCAGGGTGAGAATCACTCGCGCCCACACCCGCTGGGGGTCGTGCGGGGTGCATGGCTCGTTAAATTTCAGCTATCGCCTGGTGATGACTCCTCCGGCGGTGATCGATTATGTGATCATCCATGAACTGGCCCACCTGCAGGTGCGCAACCACTCCAGGGCATTCTGGCAGGTGGTACAGTCCCTGCTCCCCGGCTATCGCGATCAGGTCGCCTGGCTCAAGCAAAACAGTGGGGGCCTGGCGCGGCTGGATTGACCGGCATGACTTGAACCGGTTTCTCCAGGGGTAGGAGGTCATGATAAAATTGGTGTGCTCCTATCAACAATATCGACATGGAGGAAGGAAAGATGAAAGCTGAATCGCGGTCTTCATCCGGACGCTTGCCGGGGAACGCCTGGCGTGTGTTGAAAGTGCTGCTGGTGATTGGCCTGGTGGGCATTGGGGTGCTGATCCTGATGCTGGTGGTTTCGCCCTTTGCCTACTTCCTGGAGCGGGTTAACCCGGACGAAATGGGGGTGCGCATTCGCGGAGGAGAGATTGTTGATATTGTGGGGCCGGGGGTTTACAGCGATGTGGGTTTGTTTGTGCGCATGGATAAGTACTCCACCCAATCCTACCAGTTCACCGTGACCGATCCTGAGGTGATCACCCGTGATAACCAGCGCATCGGGGTGACAGTGAGCGGTAGCGTCTTTCGTCCCGGAATTGCTGCGGACCGGGAACTGATCAAGCGCCTGTGGACCAATTACCGCAACGTTTTTGTCAGTGATGAGGCGCTGAGCAGGGTGATCGAAAACTTTACCATGCAGGCGATGAAGGTATGCGTGGGCGACCGCCCGTTCCGCGACAGCATCATTGGCAGTGAGCGCGATACGCTGCGCAAGTGCATCGATGATGAGTTGAGCAAGCTGGCGACCAATTTTGGCCTGGATGTGGACAATGTGACCGTGCCCAACGTCGCCCTTTCGCCTGAGGTGCAGTCGCTGTTAGACGCCATCACCAAGAGCCGCCTGGAGACGGAAAAAGCTGAACAGGATAAGCTCAAGGCCGAGGCGGAAGGCCGGGCGCAGCAGGCAGAGCAAGAAGCGGCGGTGCGCGTTGAGCTCTCCAAGCAGCAGGAAGAATCCCGCCAGCAGACAACCCTGGCGGGGCTGAACCAGCAAAAACTGGTCGCCCAACAGGCGGTAATTCTTGCTGAGAAGGAAAATGACCTGCTGGCGGCGCAGAAAGACCTGCAAATTAACAAGGCGCGGGCAGATGCCGCCCAGGAAAAGGCACGGCAAGACCTGGCGCGTGAGTACGTGTTGGCCTCGTTGTATTCCAGTAATTCTTCATATTTGCAGTACCAGATAGCCTCGATCAATGCCTCGACGCTGAAGAACACGGATAAGCTGATTTTCACCACGCAGGGTGTATATCCGCAGCTGGTGTTGGGCAGCAATATCTCAGCCGTGTTGCCGGTGTCGGGGACACAGTTGACACCGGGTTTGTTGGCGACGCCAACTCCGGGGCCCTGAGCCGTACCCGGGAGTGTTTTTGGGATAAAACGGGTACCCAGGTAAGCAGGCATCCTAGATCCGCTTTGGTATAATCTGGTTATGCTTACTGGCCCGGTCAGCCGCCTGGATATTCATTCTATTCGAGCCAGCCTATGGGGGCCGCCGGATTTTCGGGTGGCGCTGTCGGTGATTAATTCGGGCGGGACATTCAGCGTTGATGAGCTGCTCAACATTCACAACCCGGCGAGTGATACGCGCTGGAGTATTGCGCATATCCTTGCAGATCGGGGAACATTTTTTTCCCTGGATGAGCTGCTGCGTCTGGGCAACCCACCCGATCTCTACGGTAACACCCTGGCGCATGTGATGGCGCGCCGGGGACACATCTTCCCCCTGGATCATCTGCTGCGCCTGGGTAATCCGGGTAACCGGTGGAACCTCACCCCTGCTCATTGGGTGGCGCGCGCCTACCACTTCACGGTAGACGACCTGCTGCGCCTGGGCAATCCGGCGATCTCCAGCGAGCGCATCGTCTATTTGGTAGGCGACATCGAGCTGGACAGCACGACTTTGTATGAAATGGGCATTGCGATCAATTTCCCGGGCGCCACGGTGGCGCACATCATGGCCAGGGAGGGCTGGCGGTTTTCACCTTGGGACCTTCAGTGCCTGGGTGACCCTCAGGACGCCGAAGGCCGCACGATCAGCGATTGGATGCGGGACAGCGGAGCCTGACCAGACCCCTGGTTGCGGCGCCTATTTCTCGTCCTGCTGCTCAAATATTTCCCAGTAACCTTTGTCCAGCTCATCATCGGAAAGGTGGGCGTACCGTGTGGTCACCTGGATATTGCGGTGGCGCGCCAGCTCCTGCGCCAATCGCAGGTTGCCGCCCGAGCCGCGCAGTACGGTGGTCACAAAGTAATGGCGAAAGGAATGCGGGGTGATCACTTCCCCGGCCCGTTCGCCGATAGCCTC
>CAIQIV010000384.1 GCA_903871905.1 uncultured Chloroflexota bacterium
GGGAGGGGACTGCTTCGCAGGCTCGCAGTGACAGGAGTCTTGCTGTGACAGCAGGGCGGTGCGGTGGTCCGGCCTGGTCCAGGCCTCCTGCACGCGATGAGAGGAGAAGTACAGATGACCGACAGCCAAGACCTGCAGCGAGACGCACAGCAAGACTTGCAGCAGGAAAATGAGGCTTTACGCCAGCGTGTTGCTGTATTGGAAGGGCGGCTGGTGCAGGCTGGTGAGGGGATGGTCCGTCTGCTTTCAGTGCTGGAGAACTCGCTGGACGCCGCCTACCGGCGGAACCTGCGCACGGACAGCTATGATTACATGAGCCCGGTTATCGAGCAGATCACCGGCTGGTCGGCGGATGAGATGTGCTCCATGGATACCCAAACGGTGCTGGAGTGCATTCACCCTGAGGACCTATCCACCGTCCAGCGGGTGATCGAGGCCACCCAGGCCGAATGTGGGGCGGTGGACAGGGCAATCGCTACCCTGGAGTACCGCTTCCGAGGTAAGGATGGCGCTTACCGCTGGCTGGCGGACAATATCACCGTGCTGGCTGGGGAAGACGGGGAGCCCCTGTACCGCCTGGGCTCGGTGCGGGACATCAGCCAGCGCAAGCAGGCCGAAGTCCAGCTGCGGGAGAGCGAGGAGCGCTTCCGCAGCTTGTTCGATAATATGCTGGATGGGTTTGCTTACTGCCAGATGCTGTACGAGAACGGGGGACCGGTGGATTTTATCTACCTGGCGGTGAACCAGGCGTTTGAGAAGCTGACCGGCCTCAAAGATGTGGTTGGGAAAAGGGTAAGCCAGGTGATCCCCGGCATCCAGCAGGATAACCCGGAGGTGATTGAGATCTACGGGCAGGTGGCGGCGGGCGGCGCACCGCAGCGCTTCGAGACCTACGTGCCGCTGCTCGATCTGTGGCTGTCTATCTCGGTGTACAGCTCAGAGACAGGTTATTTTGTGGTGGTGTTTGATAACATCACCCAGCGCAAGCGGGCGGAGGAAAAGCTGCGCTTCAGCGAGCAGCGGTTCCGCAACTTCTTTGAGTTAGGCAGCGTGGGCATGACGATCACTTCCCTGGAAAAGGGCTGGCTGGAGTGCAATGACCGGCTGTGTGAGATGCTTGGGTATACCCGCCAGGAACTGCAGAGCCTGACCTGGGCGCAGTTGACCCACCCGGATGACCTGGCGGCCGACGTGGCTTACTTCAACCGCGTGCTGGCCGGCGAGATCGACGGGTATACCGTGGACAAGCGCTTTATCCGCAAGGATGGCAGCGTGATGGATACCAGTCTCTCGGTGCACAGCCTGCGCCGTCCCAGTGGTGAGGTGGAGCACTTTGCCGGCGTCTTGCAGGACATCACCCAGCGCAAGCGGGCGGAGCAGGAGCTGGAGCGCTTTTTCAACCTGGTGCCGGACATGGTGTGTATTGCCTCTGCGGACGGTTACTTCAAAAAGCTGAATCGCGAGTGGGAGCGGGTGCTTGGCTATACGGCAGAGGAGCTGCTTTCCCGGCCGTTGGCTGATTTTATCCACCCGGACGATCGGGAAGCGACCTTCAAAGAGATCGAGCGCCAGCTGGGCGGCGGGGCAACCATTGCCTTTGTCAACCGCTACCGGGCCAAGGACGGTTCTTACCGCTGGTTTGAGTGGAACGCCACCCCGGCAGTGGATCAGACCCTGCTCTTCGCTGCAGCGCGTGATATTACCGGGCGCCGGGAGGCGGAAGAGCAGCTGGCGCGGGCGAACGAGCGCCTGGAGCTGGCTACCCGTTCTGCACGCCTGGGGATCTGGGACTGGGATATCCAGAAGAATGAGCTGGCCTGGGACGAGGGCATGTACCGGTTGTATGGGCTGCAGCCGGGCCAGTTTGGCGGCGCCTATGAGGCCTGGCTGCACGGCGTTCACCCGGAGGACCGCGAGGCCAGCGACCGCCTTTCCGAGCAGGTGCGCCGCGGGGATGGGGTGTATGACACCGAGTTTCGCGTGGTCTGGCCGGATGGATCGGTTCACTGGCTCAAGGCGGACGGGCAGGTGTACCGGGATGCAGCGGGCAGCGCGGTGCGCATGATCGGGGTCAACGCCGACCTCACCCCCCGCAAGCGCATGGAGCAGGAGCTGCGCCGCGCTCTGGATGAGCTGCGCAGCTCGAACGCTGACCTGGAGGAGTTTGCCTACGCCGCCTCGCATGACCTGCAGGAGCCGCTGCGCGTGGTTTCCGGTATGCTGCAGCTGCTGCAGCAGCGCTACGGGGGCTGCCTGGACGACCGCGCCGATGAGTATATTCGCCATGCGGTGGACGCCTCGGAGCGCATGCAGGCGCTGATCCGCGATCTGCTGCAGTACTCGCGCCTGGGGCGGCGCAGCCTGGCGCTGGTGTCCTTCCCCTTGCAGCAGGCGCTGGACGCCGCACTGGCCAACCTGCGGGTCTCTGTTGAGGAGGCCGGGGCGCAGGTAACGCAGGATGAGCTGCCCATCGTGCGGGCTGACCAGACGCAGGTGATCCAGCTGCTGCAAAACCTGGTCAGCAACAGCCTCAAGTTCCACGGCGTCCGGCCGCCGCAGATCCATATTGGCGCTCTCCGGTTAGCAAATGGCTGGCGTTTCTCGGTGAGTGATAACGGCATCGGCATCGAGCCCCAGTATTACGAGCGCATTTTTCAGGTTTTCCAGCGCCTGCACACGCGCAGCGAGTACCCGGGCACCGGCATCGGGCTGGCGTTGTGCAAAAAGATTGTAGAGCGTCACGGCGGGCGTATTTGGGTCGAATCTCAGGTGGGACAGGGGTCGTCTTTCTATTTCACCCTGCCCGCAGAAGGGTAAGGCGAGGGTGGCTGAAACGATCAACGTGCTGCTGTTTGAAGATAACCCGGCGGATGTGCTGCTGCTGCAGGAAGCCCTGGGTGATGATGCCCTGGAAATTTATTCACTGACCGTGGTGGAGAGGCTGGCCCAGGGCCTGGATTTGTTGGGGCAGGCGTCGTTTGACCTGGCCCTGCTGGACCTGGGGCTGCCTGATTCCCAGGGGCTGGAGACGTTTGAGCGCCTGCACCGCCTCTTTCCCGACCTGCCGGTGGTGGTGCTTTCCGGGAACAAGGACGAGCAGGACGCGGTGCGGGCGGTGCGCCTGGGCGCCCAGGACTACCTGGTCAAGGGGGTGGGTGGGCGGGAGATGGTGGAACGCTCTATTCGCTACGCCCTGCTGCGCCAGCAGGCGCAGGCCGAGCTGCAGCAGGAGCGCCGCAGGCTGGCCCAGATCGCTGCCACCGTGCCGGGGGTGATCTGCACCTTCCAGATGCGGCCGGATGGCTCGGTTTGCATGCCGTATGCCAGCCCGGCGATCGAGCAGGTGTACGGGGTGCGTCCCGAGGACGTGACGCAGGATTTCTCCATCGTCATGAATCGTTTGCACCCCCAGGACATTGGGCACGTGCTGCAGACTATCGCCGAGTCGGCGCGCAGCCTGCTGCCCTGGCACGATGAATACCGCTACCAGCATCCCGAAAAGGGCGAGGTCTGGATCGCAGGCCATTCCATGCCCACCCGCCAGCCGGACGGCGGCTACCTGTGGCATGGGTTTATCATGGATGTCACCGCCTACCGCCAGGCGGAGCGGGACATCCGCCAGGGGGCAGAAAAGCTGCGCCTGGTCTTTGAGAGCACGCAGGATATCCTGTTCATGGTGGACCGGGAGTACCGCCTGGTGATGTCCAACCAGGCTTACCAGCAGGCGCTGCGCGCTGCCGGGGGGTGCGAGACGTCCCCCGGCGACCCGGTGCTGGGGCCGGAGTACCCCCAGGCGTTCAAGGACCTGTGGCAGGGTTATTATCACCGGGCGCTGGCCGGCGAGTCTTTCATGGTCGAGACCGAGATTCCCTGGCAGGACGGCATGCACTACCTGGAGAACAGCCTGGCTCCGGTGCGCGGCGCCGAGGGGATAGTGGAGGGGGTGCTGGTGGTCAGCCGCGATATTACTTTGCTCAAGGCAGCCCAGGTTGAGCTGCAGGCTCTCAACCGCAGCCTGGAACAGCGCGTGGAGCAGCGCACGGCTGAAGTGCAGGATCTCTACAACAACGCCCCCTGCGGCTACCACTCGCTGGACCTGGAAGGCCGCTTTGTGCACATTAACGATACTGAGCTGAAGTGGCTGGGCTATACGCGAGAGGAGGTGCTGGGCCGCCCGTTCCTGGACTTTGCGACCCCTGAAACCCGCCAGGTTTTCTACCAGAATTTTCCCCGTTTCAAGCAGCAGGGATGGATCAACGACCTGGAGTTTGAGTTGGTGCGCAAGGACGGCTCTTGCTTCCCGATCCTGGTCAGCGCCACGGCGATCTACGACGCCGCGGGGAACTACCTGATGAGCCGTTCCACGGTTCAGGACATCACCGCCCGCCGGCGCGCCGAGCAGGCGCTGCGCCAGAGGAGCGAGGACCTGGCAGCCGCCAACGCAGCCCTGGAGAAGGCCGCCCGCTTGAAGGATGAGTTCCTGGCCAGCATGAGCCACGAGCTGCGCACCCCGCTCACCGGCATCCTCGGCCTGGCCGAGGCGCTGCAGTACAACACTTACGGCGGGCTGAACCCCAGGCAGGTGAACGCCTTGAAAAACATCGAGACCAGCGGGCGCCATTTGCTGGACCTGATCAACGACATCCTCGACCTGTCGAAGATCGAGGCGGGCAAGCTGGATCTGAATATCGATACTTGTTCGCTGGCGGATATCTGCCAGGCCAGCCTGCAGCTCACCCGGGGGATGGCGCAGCAGAAGCGCCAGGTGATCCGGTTTTCGATGAACTCATCCACCCTCCTGCTGCGCGCTGACCCGCGCCGCTTGAAGCAGATGCTGGTCAACCTGTTGAGCAACGCGGTCAAGTTCACCCCTGCGGGCGGAGAGCTGGGCCTGGTGGTGGAGAGCGATGAGGGTGAAAGGGTGGTGCGCGTGAGCGTGTGGGATAAGGGGATTGGCATTCCTGCGGAGGACTTGGATCGCCTGTTCCAGCCCTTTGTCCAGCTGGACAGCAGCCTGTCCCGCCAGTATTCCGGCACCGGGCTGGGGCTGTCCCTGGTGCAGCGCCTGGCCATGATGCACGGCGGCAGTGTCCAGGTGGAGAGCACGCCGGGCCAGGGCAGCCGTTTTACCCTCATCCTGCCCTGGGTTGTGCCAGGTGAGGCGGCGCTGGAGCAGCCGGAGCTGGATGCCCTGGCCCGGCTGTCATCCGCCGGCGAGGCGCCGCTTCGGGTGCTGGCGGTCGATGACAACGAGGCGGTGGTGAACGCCCTGGCTGATTTTCTACGGACGCAGGGCTGCGAAGTGACGGTTGTCTACAGCGGCGGAGAGCTGCTGGAGCGGGCTGCCGAGCAGCGCCCGCAGGTGGTGCTGGTGGATATCCAGATGCCCGGTATGGATGGGCTGGAGGTCATGCGCCGCCTGCGCCTGCATCCTGACCCGGCGGTGGCCGAGGTGCCAATCATTGCCATCACCGCCCTGGCCATGCCCGGCGACCGCCAGCGCTGCCTGGAGGCCGGCGCCAATGAGTACCTGAGCAAACCGCTGCGCCTGCGTTATCTGCTGGAGGTCATGCGTCGGCTGCACAGGCCGCAGCCTCCCTCCCCAGGCGGGTAGGCGCCAGGGACGCCTTGCTGGATATCAATATAAATTGCACTATTATCAAAAAACCACATGAACATTGTCGCAAATTATATTATAATAACAGGCAGATAATATATTTCCGATAACAGGTGAGCATACCCAGGTGGATGCTGGATTTCTTTTTCTTACCCTGTATCCAATGATGAGGGGCAAGCAGTGGATTTGACGCGAAGCGTGCTGTTGTTTGAGAATAACCCTGCTGAGGCAGGGCTGCTGCGCCAGGCGCTGGACCGGGACGCCCGGGATGGTTTTTCGCTGGCGGTGGTGGATACCCTGGAGGCGGGGCTGGTCAGGTTGGGGCAGCAGCCGTTTGACCTGGCGCTGCTCGACCTGGAGCTGCCGGGATGCCAGGGCCTGGAGGCGTTGGAGCGCCTGCAGAGCGCATTTCCTGATCTGCCGGTGGTGGTGCTGGCCGGGCCGCAGGGCGAGATCCTGGGGGTCCAGGCGCTGCGCCTGGGCGCTCAGGACTACCTGCTCAAAGGCCCAGAAGCCTGGGGCGCGGCGGCGCACGTCCTGCGCAGCGCCATCCGGCGCGTCCAGGCCCGGGACCGCTACGCCCTGTTCTTTGAGCACAGCCGGGATATGATCCTGATGGTCCGCCCGGGCGACGGGCGCATCCTGGAGGCCAACCCGGCTGCCTGCGCCGCTTACGGCTACAGCCGCCAGGAACTGCTGCAGCTTAAGATTTATGACCTGCGCGCCGTGGCAGCCAGGGAGGTGGTCAACGGCCAGATGCAGCGCGCCGGTGGGGAGGGTGCGCTGTTCGAAGCGGTCCACATGCGCCGGGATGGCAGCATTTTCCCTGTCGAGGTCAGCTCCCAGCGCATTGCGGAAGGCGAGGATCTCATCCTGGTCAGCGTGATCCGCAATATTTCCCAGCGCAAGCAGGATGAAGCGCAGCTTTACCAGGAGCGCGAGAAGCTGCGCCTGGTTTTTGAAAGCACGCGGGATATCCTGTTTCTGATCGACCGGGAGTACCATTTGTTGATGGCCAACCAGGCCTTTCATGCGATGATGGGCGATATTGGGCGCGGCCTGGCGCCCGGCGAACGGGTGTTGGCGGCCGGGTATTCCCCCCAGTTCTCGGCTGCCTGGCAGGGATATTATGACCGGGCGTTGGGTGGGGAGACCTTTGACCTCGAGACCGGCTATCCCTGGCAGGACGGCTGGCACGACCTGGACTGCAGCTTCACCCCGGTGTGCGGGGAGGACGGGGCGGTGGGGGGCGCCCTGGTGGTGCTGCGGGATGTCACCAGCCGCAAGCAGGCGGAGCGCCTGCTGCGCGCCAGCGAGGCGCAGTACCGCAGCCTGGTGGAAAGCACGGACGCGCAGATCACGCTAATAGATGGTGAGGGGCGCATCTACTATGTGAATGACCTGGGGGCGAAGGCCCAGGGCGTCGCGCCGGCTGAACTAATAGGGAAGAGACTCTACGAGCTGCTGCCAGGTGAGGCGGCTGATTTTTATCTTGAGCATGTGCGGACGGTCATTGCGGGTGCTCAAGGCGTAGTTTTTGACGCGCCGTATGGGCCGCATTGGTTTCGCGTCAGCATCCAGCCAGTGCATCAGCCGGAGGGCGGGGTCAAAATGGCGCTGGTCAATGCCATGAATATCACCCCGCTCAAAGCCGCCCAGGCTGAGCTGCAGGAGCTTAATCGCAGCCTGGAACAGCGCGTCGAGCAGCGCACCGCCGAGGTGCAGGACCTGTATGACAATGCTCCCTGCGGCTACCACTCGCTGGACGCGGAAGGCTGCTTTGTGCACATTAACGATACTGAGCTGAAGTGGCTGGGCTATACGCGAGAGGAGGTGCTGGGCCACTCGCTGCTTGAGTTCCTTACCCCCGAAAGCTGCCTGGTTTTCTACCAGGGTTTTCCCCATCTGAAGCAGAGCGGCCAGGTCATTGACAGCGAGGTGGAGCTGGTGCGCAAGGATGGTTCCAGCTTCCCGGTCCAGGTCAGCGCCACGGCGGTCCTGGATGCTGCAGGGAACTTTATCATGAGCCGCTCCACGGTGCAGGACATCACCGAGCGCCGGCGCGCCGAGCGAGCGCTGCGCCAGAAGGGCGAAGACCTGAGGCAGGCCAACGCCGCCCTGGAGAACGCCGCCCGCCTGAAGGATGAGTTCCTGGCCAGCATGAGCCACGAGCTGCGCACCCCGCTCACCGGCATCCTGGGCCTGGCCGAGGCGCTGCAGCTCAACACCTATGGCGGGCTGGACCCGCGCCAGCTCAAGGCGGTCAAGAACATTGAAAGCAGCGGCAGGCACCTGCTGGATCTGCTCAACGATATCCTCGACCTGTCCAAGATCGAAGCCGGCGGGCTGGAGCTGCAGATTGAGCCCTGCTCCCTGGCGGATATCTGCCAGGCCAGCCTGCAGCTCACCCGGGGCATGGCGCAGAAAAAGCGCCAGCGGGTCGGCTTTACCATGGATTCTTCTTCCATCCTGCTGTATGCTGACCCGCGCCGCCTGAAGCAGATGTTGGTCAACCTGCTGAGCAACGCGGTCAAGTTCACCCCCGAGGGCGGCGAGCTGGGGCTGGAGGTGCAGGGGGAGGAGACGGAAGAGTTGGTGCGCCTGAGCGTGTGGGACCGGGGCATTGGCATCCGGGCAGCGGATTTTGAGCGCCTGTTCCGGCCGTTTGTGCAGATCGACAGCAGCCTTTCCCGCCAGAACTCGGGCACCGGGCTGGGGCTGTCGCTGGTGCGGCGCCTGGCCGAGCTGCACGGCGGCAGCATCCAGGTGGAGAGCACCCCCGGGCAGGGCAGCCGCTTTATGATTACCCTGCCTCGCGGAAGCCGGGATAGAACGGCAGCGGGCAGCCTGCCGCCGCCTGGTCCCCGGGCGGATGAGCGCGTGGCGGGCGGCTTACCCGGTTCGCCCCTGGTGCTGGTCACCGATGACAGCGAGATGATCCTGGACCTGGTCTCGGATTACCTGCAGGGGCAGGGATGCCGGGTGCTCACTGCTCACAGCGGGGGGGAGCTGCTCGAGCGCGCCGATACCGACCGCCCGCAGGTCTTCCTGGTGGATATTCAGATGCCGGGAATAGACGGCCTGGAGGCCATACGCCGCCTGCGCCTCCACGCAGATCCGGTCGTTGCCGCCGCCCCCATCATTGCCATCACCGCCCTGGTCATGCCCGGCGACCGCCAGCGCTGCCTGGAGGCGGGCGCCGACGAGTACCTGACCAAGCCGTTGAGCCTGCCCGGCCTGGTGGAGAGCATCCGCCGGCTGCTGGGGCGTGGGGATATGCCGGGGCAGGGCGGCTGAGATGGGCCAGCCCGGGCCGGCGGCGGGCAGAGCGGCGGATCCGGCTGCACATCCTCCGGATGGCTCCCGCCTGTGCCTGGCCTGCGGCCTGTGCTGCCGGGGGGCGCTGCACACCAACGTCCTGCTGCTGCCCGAAGAGCAGGGGCCGGCGCGCGAGCTGGGCCTGCGCCCGGAGAGCTATCCCGATCACCTGGGGTTTCGCCTGCCCTGTGTTCATTACAAGGAGCGGCGCTGCGCCATCTACCCGGCCCGCCCGGCGGCCTGCCGGCGCTACCGCTGCGCCCTGCTGGAGGCCTGCCTGGAGGGCAGCCTGCCGCTGGAGCAGGCCGAGCGCACAGCCCGGCGGGCCGCCGGGCTGTTTGACAGGCTGGAGCAGCGCCTGCCGCCGGGTGGGGTGCTGTGGACGCTGCACAGCGACCAGGGCGGGGAGGCCGTGGAGCTGCCCCGCCAGGTTTTCCGGCAGTGGCTGTTTGCCGCCGCTGACCTGGAATACTTTTTACGCCGGCATTTCCTGCCCCGGCGGTAAGCCTGTCACGAAATGCGCGATATGCGCGAAAAGCGAAACGCTAAACGCTAAACGAGACTGGAGAGATGCTGCAGGGCTTTGCGCCCGCCGGCGATCACCTGCTCTTCATCCATGGTCAGCAGCCGGCGTTCCTCCATCACCACCTGCCCGTCGATGATGCTGGTGCGGACGCAGCCGGACTGGTAGGCGGACACCAGGCGCTTGGCCACGTTGTCCTGCTCAAAGTCACGCATCGGGGCGGCGTACAGCCCGCCGTCGTCCAGGATGATCAGATCCGCCTTGCGCCCGGCCTCCAGCGCCCCGATCGCGTCTCCCATTCCGATGGCTTTGGCCCCGTTGCGCGTCGCCATGCGCAGCACGGTCTCGGCGGGCAGCGCCTCGGCCCCCAGGCGCAGCTTTTGCAGCAGCGAGGCGGTGCGCATCTCGATGAACATGTCCAGGTTGTTGTTGGACGGCGCCCCGTCTGAGCCCAGCGCCACGTTGATCCCCTTCTCCAGCATCTCGGGCACGCGGGCCAGGCCCGAGCCGAGCTTGGCGTTGCAGCATGGGCAGTGCATGGCGTGCGTGCCGGTCTCGGCCATCACCCGGTATTCGTCCTCATCCAGCCAGATGCAGTGCGCCATTTGCACGTTGGGGCCCACCACCCCGATGCTCTCCAGGAAGACCAGGTTGCGCATCCCGGTCAGCTGGCGCATGGCCTGCACCTCGTACTCGATCTCCCCGGCGTGCCCGTGGATGCCCACCCCGGGATGGCGGTCGGCTTCCTGCTTGATCTCCCGCAGCAGGCCGCTGGTGTTCCACAACTGCCAGCGCGGGGCAAACCCGTAGCGGATGCGCCCGTTGGCCTGGCCGTGCCAGCGCTGCAGCAGGTCCATGCTCTCGCGCAGCGAGGTCTCGGTGGTCTCGCGCAGCAGGGGCGGCAGGTTCTCGGTCAGGTCCATCATCGCCTTGCCGGCCTGGGCGCGCATCCCCGATTCCAGGATGGCCTGGAACACGCTGTCCTGGTGATGCAGGGTGCCCATGTCGATCAGCGCCGTGGTCCCCGACTTGATCAGCTCGGCCAGCCCCAGCCGCGCCGAGGCATACAGCGTCTCAGGGGTGTGGCGGAACTCCAGGCCGGTGATGGTGTCCAGCCACTGCAGCAGGGGCTGGTCGTCGGCCTGGCCGCGCAGCAGGCTCTGGCACAGGTGGATGTGGGTCTGCACAAAGCCGGGCATCACCAGCCGCCCGCTGGCGTCGATGATTTTGTCTGCCGGCCGGTCAATGTGCGGGGCGATGGCGGCGATGCGGTCGCCCTGGATGAGCAGGTCGCCCCAGAAGCGCTCTTCCCGGTCGTTCATGGTCAGCAGATAGCCGTTTTTGATCAAAATCGTGGACATACACAGACTCCTTTTTACCTGGAGATGAAGTATATCAGCAAGGTCGATAAATTGCTAATCCAGGGGGAGGCCCCAGCGGGCGACCTGGTTTTTGACCTCGTGATAGACTGCCAGCCACTCTTTGGTCGGTTGGACGGTGTGCAGATCATAAACTTCCTGGAACGGCTGGCCGTAAGGTTTTTTGTTCAGCTCGTCTTTGTACTGCGCCAGGGCCTGCTGCACAATCTCCTCTCCCTTTTGGCGGTCCAGCCCGGCGGCTGCTTTGAGCACTTCCCCGGTGAAGCGCGCCTCAAGCCCAGAGAAGTGCGCGGTGATGGAGCCGGTGGCTGAGCGCGGGCCCAGGATGCGGCTGATGCCGGAGATGGTGCTCATCACGGCAAAGGCAGCGCATTCGTAAAGCAGGGTCCTGGTGCCCGGGCCGCCCACCGGGGTAATGGTCAGGTTGGTCATCAGGTGCGAGTTGCGCGCCAGGGCCTGGAAAGCCAGGCTGGTGGCGCGCATCACGTTGGGATCGGTGTCATTGAAGTGGAACGGATGGGTGGGGGAGGATCCGCACATGGCTGCCATGAAGACCACGCTCAGGGCGATCATCGCTGCGGTGATCAACACCGCCTGCCCTTCGACGCCGCCGCCCAACCCGCCGTAGATTGGGTTGGCGTAGGGGTCTACGATGCCACCCATGCGGATGCTGTGGGTGAGCTTGTTCAGGATCTCGAAGTTTGTTTTTAGCTCTGAGATAATGCCAAAGGTGTGCATGTCTGTGGAGCGCAGTCCCTCCGGACCCACTGCTGACAGTTGCCCGGCATCGCTGATGCTCATCGTCATGCCGGTCCAGGCCATGCCCGGGCGGCCAGCTTTGTTCAGCGCCTGGCGCATCAGATCCACCTCGTGCCAGGCAGCCAGGATTTCCAGGGGCGATCCGGTGCGGATATCCTGTCCATAGACGGTCACCAGGCTGGCAGCGCAGGTGACGTCCACGTTGGGCTCCTGGATATAGCTTTGCATGACCGGCACAAAAAGCTCCTCCGGGATCGGTGAGCCGATTGGGCTGCCCATGTTGACTGGGACGCGCGGGTCTTCGACCTTGCGCGCCACCTCCAGGCAGGCATCTGTGCCGCTTCCCAGCCAGACCTGGGAGGGCGCCTGGCGCAGGATGGCCTCGATCTCCTGTGCGCTGTGCAGGATGATGCGGTTGGTGGATTGGCAGTACACGCCGCAGGTGGACAAGAAATCGACCGCCGCGGCCCACACCCGATCTGCCAGCCCGTCATCCATGTTGATGACCGGCCCGCCTTTGGCCTTGATCTCATATTCTTTGACCACCCGGTAAATGCCCTGGGTCACGCACCGGGTGTTAAACTCTTCCTCTTCCATTAACGGGCCGGTGAGGGCGCGGTGGATAATATCCAACAGCCTGGTTGTATTTTTCATCGTGGTTCTCGTTCCTCATTATTACATATCAAACCGGAGATGGTGAGGGTTTGACCGGGGTCATCCGGGTCATCCCCGGCGGGTCATCCCCGGCGGGTTATGCCCGGCGGGTTATGCCCGGCGGGTTATGCCCGGCGGGCTATGCCCGGCCTCTGTCTTCCATCAAAGCCAGGGCAACCTGCACGGCCTCCACGGCGTCATCGCCGTAGCCATCTGCGCCCATCTTTTGTGCCCATTCCCGGCTCACCGGACCGCCGCCAACCATCACCTTAAACCGGCCCTTGTATTTTTCCATCCACTGCAGCATATCGATCATGTCCTTCACGGAGGGCAGGGAGGGCAGCATCAGGGCCGACAGGGCGATGATGTCGGCGTTAAAATCGGCTGCGGCTTTGATCACCTCGCCCGGGCTTGCGTCCACCCCCAGGTCCAGGACTGCGAAGCCGTTCACCTCCAGCATGGTTTTGACGATATTCTTCCCGATGTCATGCAGGTCGCCGGAGACCGTTCCGATGACAATCCTGCCCCTGGCGGCTTGCTGCGCCTCCCCCTTGAGGTAAGGAAGCAGGGCTGCCTGGATGTCCTTGACTGAGTTGGCTGAGCTGATCATCTCCGGCAGGAAAATCTCCAGCCGGCTGAACTGGTCGCCGATGTCTACCAGGGTCGGCTCAACGCACTGGGTGAAGATCTCCAGCGGGCTGACCCCGGCCTCGACCAGCTTAAGCGCTGCGCTCACGCTGGCTTCCGAGTTTCCTTCCTGGATGGCGTCTCTCAGATCTGTAAAAATATTTCGCATGGTGGTGTTCTCCGATGTTGGATATCGCGGTAAGTGCAGCGGAGAATGATCATCCTGGCAGTGCAGGATACAGGGTTGGCGCTGCTGGTCGATCATTCTCCACCACCGCCCCAGACTTCTGAAGTCTGGAGAGATCAGGCAGGCTGAGCCTGTCGAAGCCTGAGCCTGTCGAAGCCCCGGAGCGCTTCGACAAGCTCAGCGCGCCTTGGGGAGTTCAGAGCGCTGCGACAGGCTCAGCGCGCTTCAGGAATTTACCAGTTGGGCTTGTTATAATCCTGTTCCAGCTTTAACTGGCCATCCAGCATTTTCTTCTGGATAGCATTGACCTGGTCGAGGATTTCCTTGGGAACGCCCTGGTGGGTGACGCCCAGCCCGACGGCTTTTTCACCCAGGCCCCAATAATATACTTTGCCTTCCAGCTTGCCTTCCCGGTACATTTGCACGATCTTGTAGACGATGTTGTCAAACAGGACGTCGTGAGAGGAGAGGCAGGTCTTTGGCGAAGAGTCTTTGCAGGTGTAGACATCGCTGATGCCCCACACGCCGGCTTTTTCCGCGGCTTCCAGCGAGCCCAGGCCGGTGGCGGCGGCATAGTGATTGATCACATCTGCGCCGCTCTCGATCATGCTGACCGCCAGCTCATTGCCCTTTGCCGGGTCGTCCCAGGCGCCGGCGTAGGCGATGATGGCTTTTGCATCTGGCCTGGCAGCCTTCACTCCCTGGTAGAAGGAGTTGACCTCGTAGTAGACGCCTTCCCCTTCAAAGCCGGCCACGGTGCCGATGACCCCGCTCTTGCTCATCAAGGCCGCCAGCACGCCGGCCAGATAACCAGAATATTGGTCCTCAAACACCACGCTGGTCAGGTTCTTGTCGCTTACTGTTCCACCGATCACCACGAAGGTCGTGTTGGGGAAGGATGGCGCCACCTTGACCGCCACATCGGCGAAGTTCCAGCCGTGCCCGATCACCAGGTTATACCCCTGGCTGGCATAATCCCGGAAGGTGGCCTCCCAATCGCTGGCGGTTTGCCCTTCGTCGTTCACAGCGATCTCGATGCCGAAGTCCTTTTGCGCTTTTTGCAGTCCCTGGTAAGCCAGGGCGTTATAGGGGTCGCCGCTTACCAGGCCCCAGGTTACCAGGGCGGCCTTGGTCTGCTTGGGAGTGCTCTGGGCTGGTCCACAGGCGGATAAGAGGGTGGCGAGTATCAGAGCCACCGCGATGCAGGTCACAATCTTCGAGTTTTTCATATCGTTTCTCCAGGTTTTGCAGTTGACTAAAGCGAACAGCATGCGAAGCACGGGGTTGGCGATGAATGTTGGGCGCGATCATCTCATTTGCACACTCCTTGGAAATCAATGGTTCACTCAGCGCTCCTCGCTGCCTTTGTAGGGAACGCACAGCGTTTTGGGCATCACATTTCCCCCGATGCTGATCAGCACCACGACCAGCGTCAGGAAATATGGAAAGGCAACCAAAAGATGCGGGGAAATGATGGCTGCAGCGCCAAGCGTCTGCAGCCGCAGCTGCAGGGCGTCTGCGGCGCCAAAGATGAGCGCGGCGCCCACCACCCGCATGGGGCGCCAGCGTCCAAACAGCACAATGGCGATGGCGATAAAGCCGCGCCCGGTGACCATCATTTCGGTGAAGAAACCCAGTTGGGTCAGCGAAAGAACCATGCCGGCCAGCCCGGCAAATGCGCCCCCGATCAGCACCGTTTGGAAGCGCACCCTGGCGACGCTGATCCCGGCTGCCTCTGCCGCCGCCGGGTTCTCACCCACGGCGGTGACGCTGAGCCCCCAGGCGGTCTTGAACAACACGAAATGGCAGGCTGGCGCCAGTAAAAAGGCGAGGTAGACCCAGATGTTATGATCAAAGAATATATCCCCCAGGAATGGGATGCGCGACAGGCCGGGGATCAGGTAGGGCTCGAAGATGGCTGCCCTGGGGGCGTCGAGCGGCATGCCAAAGACCGCCCGGTAGCCAAAGATCACCAGTCCCAGGGCAAAGAAGTTGGTCGCCAGCCCGCTGACGATCTGGTCCTTGGCCAGGGTTGCGGTCAGGTAAGCGTGCTGGCAGCTCATCAACAGGCCGGCCGCCAGCGCGCACAGTGCGCCAACCCACGGGCTGCCGCTGAAGTGGCTGCCCAGGAAGCCGGCAAAAGCCCCGATCACCATCAGCCCCTCCACGCCGATGTTCAACACCCCTGAGCGCTCGGCAAAGGTCTCGCCCAGCGCCGCCAGCAGCACGGGGGTGGCCAGGCGGATTGAGGAGGCCAGGAAGCCGATCAAAAAAGCGGCGGTCAATGAATCCTGCCAGTTCATTTCCTGGGTTTCCTCCTGTGCAGCCGGAAGGCGCCGCGTGCCAGCACAAACATCAGCACCAGCCCCTGGATGATCAGCGTGGTGGCGGTTGGCACGCCCACGGCGCGCTGCAGGCCGGCCGCCCCGGCGCCCAGTGCGCCAAAGAACAGGGCGGTGAGCACGGCCCCAGCCGGGTGCAGGCCTCCCAACAGCGCCACGGCGATCCCGGTGTAGCCGTAGTCGGCGGACAGCATTTCCACCAGGTAGCCCTGCACCCCGCTGACTTCCACCATTCCGGCGACGCCGGCCAGCCCGCCGCTGATGGCCATGGCCAGGATGATACTGCGCCCGACGCGGATGCCGCCAAAGCGGGCGGCGGTGGGGTTATCCCCGACCGCCCGGATGCGGTATCCCAGCACGGTCTTCCACAGCAGGATGAAGACGAGCACCGCCGCCAGCAGGGCGATCAGGATCCCGGCATGGGCGCGGGTGCCGTCCAGGATCACCGAGAGTTGGGCTGTCTCGGCGATGGGCAGTGACTGCGGGCGGAATTTGATGCCGCTGGTGTCGCGCAGCGGCCCGCTCCCGGTGATCAGATACCCGGCAATAAACACAGCGATGTAATTCAACATCATGGTGGTGATCAATTCATTGGCCTTGCGGT
The DNA here is from genome assembly GCA_903871905.1 of uncultured Chloroflexota bacterium. GTDB lineage: Bacteria > Chloroflexota > Anaerolineae > Anaerolineales > UBA4823 > CAIQIV01. Next base: position 16,011 of record CAIQIV010000384.1, read on the forward strand.
AGACCAGCATGGCGCCGGGCAGGGCGCCATAGGCGGCGCCGAACAGGAAGCCCACCAGCAGCACCAGGGGGAGGTGCAGCCAGGCCGGCAGCCCGACGGTGAGAATGCCGGCCAGGGTGGCGCCGATGGCCCCGGCATACAACTGTCCCTCGGCCCCGATGCTCCAGATGCCGCAGCGGTAGGCAACCACCATCGACAGCCCGGTCAGCAGCAGCGGGGTGGTACGCACCAGCGTCTCTCCAAAGCCAGCGGGCGAGCCGAAGGCGCTGCGCCACAGGGCGGCGTAGGCGCGCAGCGGGCTGACCCCCATGGCAGCGATGAGCAGCCCCACGATGAGCAGCGACAGCCCGATGCTGAACAGCGCCCCCAGCAGGCTTTCTGGCCCGGAGCTGTCGACAAACAGGTCGCGCAGGCGTTTGAGGTCAAATACCTGGCGCATGCGCTCTGCCGGCGGGGGGACGGTGTAGGCGATCAGCTCGCCGCCCGCGCAGGCTGCTTCACCCGGCTGCATATCCAGGGCGGGGCGCGGGTCTGCTGCCCCGCCCGGCTGCTCCACCTGGCTGCCGGCCATCTGCAGCCCGATCTCCTGGCGGCTGATGGCCGCGGTCTCGAACTCCTGGCTCAGCCGGCCCTGGTACAGGACGGCAACGCGGTCGCTGATGCTCATCACCTCCTCCAGGTCAGAGGAGATCAGCAGCACGGCCTTGTCCTGCAGGCGCTGATCCAGCAGGTGTTTGCGGATGGTTTCGGTTGCCCCGACATCCAGGCCGGCGGTCGGGTTGACGGCCACGATCAGATCCGGGTTCCTGCACAGCTCGCTGGCCAGGATCAGCTTATTCAGGTTGCCTCCTGAAAGCTTGCCCGCCCGGGTTTTGCGTCCTGGGGCGCGGATATCGAAAGCCTTCATCAGCGCATCCGCCCGTGCTCCGATCTCGTTGAAGTTCAAAAACCAGCCCTGGCGGAACGGCGGCTGACCGCTGACCTTGAGGATCGAATTTTCCTCGATGCTGAAATTGGGCAGGATGCCCATCTGGCGCGGCTTCTCGGGCATATGCGCCATGCCGCGGCGGATCAGCTCCTGCGGCGGCAGGCCGTCGACCCGTTCCCCCTTGAAGAACAGGCTGCCAGCCGCTGCCGGGCGCAGCCCGGCGATCACCTCGGCCAGCTCACTCTGCCCGTTGCCGGCTACCCCGGCAATACCCAGGATCTCCCCACAGCGCAGGTCCAGGTCGACATGCTTCAAGGCGTCACGCCCGGCGTCGTTTTTTGCGCTGATCCCCTGCAAGCGGAGCAGAATTTTCCCGGCGTCGTGTGCCGGCGGTTCAAGCTGGAAGATGACCTCTCGCCCAACCATCAGGCAGGCCAGGTCCTCCTGCGTGGTCTGCTCCCTGGAAACGGTCGAGACGGTGCGGCCATCGCGCATGATGGTGATGCGCTGGCAGATGTGCATGACCTCTGCCAGGCGGTGGCTGATAAAGATCACCCCATTACCGGCGGCGGTCATCTTTTCAATCGATTGGAACAACCCCTCCGCCTCTGGCGGGGTCAGCACGGAGGTCGGCTCATCGAGAATAAGGATATTGGCATCGCGGTAGAGGGCTTTGAGGATTTCCACCCGCTGCTGCTCGCCGGCGGAAAGCTGCCACAGCGGGGCCAGGGGGTCGATGTCCAGGTGATAGCGCTCGGACAGCTCGGCGATGCGCTGCGCCGGGCGGCGCAGGTCGAGGGCTGCGCCCTTTTGGGGCAGGCCCAGGATCACATTTTCGGCGACGGTCAGGGTGGGAATGTTGCGAAAGGATTGGTGCACCATCCCGATCCCGGCGCGGATGGCATCCTGGGGGGAGTGAAAGGCTGCGGGCTGGCCGCGGATGAGGATAGACCCGGCGTCGGGGTGGTACAGTCCGAACAGGGTGTTCATCAGGCTGGTTTTGCCAGCGCCGTTTTCACCCAGCAGGCCGTGCACCTCGCCGGGGAGCAGTTCAAAGTGCGCCAGGTCATTGGCGAGCACATCCCCAAACCGTTTGCTGATCCCGGTCATGTGCACCAGCGGGGTTAGCCGGGCGGCTGGGCGGGGGTCATGGGCAGGGGGAGGTGCGGCGGCGGTCATATTCCAGCGGTCCCAGGTTTCAGCCGGGTTGTTCTAACAGCCGCTTGCACAGGACAACGGCTGAGGCGGCATCTGGCGCATAGCCGTCGGCCCCGACCTGCTCTGCCCATTCCGCGCTGGCGGCGCCGCCGCCCACCACTATCTTCAAGCTGCCCTGCAGGTTCACCTCTTTGAACAGGTTGATCGTGCGGCGGGCGGTGGGCAGGGTGGTGGTCATCAGCGCTGAGATGCCCACCAGGCTGGCTTTTTCCCTCTGTGCAGCCTCCAGGAAAGCGCTGGCAGGCACATCTCTGCCCAGGTCAATTACTTTGAAGCCGTGGGCCAGGAGCATGGTGGAGACGATGTTGCGCCCGATATCGTGCATATCGCCTTGCGCCTGTCCAATGACCACGGCGCCCAGCGCAGCGCTGGTTTTACCCGCCTTGAGGGTGGCTTTCTCCACCAGGTTGGCGACCCGCAGGGCGGCTTCACCCGCCATCATCAGCTCGGGGAGAAAAATATTGTCGCATTGGAACTCCTCGCCCACGCGGGTCATGGTGGGGACCAGGATGTGCTGGACCAGCGCCAGCGGCTCGATGCCGGCTTCCAGGAGCGAGGCGGCAGCGGTTTCGGCCTGCTCGGGGTCGCCGTCCCACAGGGCAGTTTCCAGCATTGTCTTGAGCTCACGCGGTGCAGTTTCCATGTCTCACTTTCTTCCAGCCTGCGTTCATATCCAGGCCCAGCTTGATCAGCTCCTGGCGCACCTGGTGGTAGACGTCCAGCCATGCGTTTCCCGGCTCCAGCGTCTCCAGGTTGTACAGCTCGGAGAAGGTCCTGCCAGGGACGGGATCCTTGAAGCTGCTTTCGTAATGCGCCAGGCATTCCAGCGCCAGGGCGTTGGCCTGCTGGCGCGTCATCCCCAGGGCGGCGTGGGCGACTTCGGCGTTGAAGCGCGCCTCCAGCCCGCTGGTGTGGTCGGTCTTGTGGCCGCCGGTGGTGCCGATGCCCATCTGGTGCACCCCGCTGACCGTGCAGGCGATGGCGCAGGCGGCCACCTCCCACAGCAGCTCTGGCGTGCCCAGCCCGGAGCGGGTGTAGATGGCGTTGGTGGTGATCATCGGGGTGTTGCGGGCGATGGCCTGCCCTGCCAGGGAGTAGATCCACAGTCCCATGCGCCCGGTGTTGTGCGACCAGTTGAGCGACATGTGCCCCATGTCGTGGTAGGAGACTTTGTAGCACAGCGCTCCCAGGATGTGGCTGGCGATGGTGACCACCGCCGTGCCCTCGGCCCCGCCGCCCAACCCGCCGTGCAGCGGGGTCATCAGGTTGACGGTGTGCATCCCGACGCTCTGCTGGAAGGCGACCCGCGAGATCTGGTCGTAGGAGGTCTTGAGCTCGGGCAGGATGGAGACCAGCAGCCCGTCGCACGGGCGCAGCCCGGCAATCGGGTCAAAGGCGGCCATCTTGCCGGCGCAGGTGAGCGGCACCGCCACGTCGTTGATGTGCATCCCCGGGCGCCCGGCCAGGCGCACGGCGTCGCGGGCCACCGCGGCCTGCTTGCGCACCGCCAGGATCTCGGTGGGCGAGCCCGGGATCACCTGCCGCCCGTTGTAGGTAGAGACCGAGCCGGCCCCCAGGCAGTCCACCAGCGGCTCCTGGGCGCAGGCCAGCAGGATCAGCGGGTGGTACTGCTCGCTGGTGGGCGTGCCGGTCGGCCCGCTGTGCACGGCGCACGGCGCCCGGCCCTCCACCTCCAGGTGGCGCATGACCACGGCATCCTTGTCCATGCCCACGGTGATGGTGTGCGGCGCAGTGCCAACCCCGGCCTCCACCTCCTCCCGGCTGAACAGCATGCGCCGCTCGGTGGACTGGTTATATACGCCCATCTCAAGGAACAGCTCCAGCCCGGCCTGGTACAGCCGGTCAGCCAGGTCGTCATCTGCGGGGACCAGGACCTGCGGGTCGAACTTCAGCCCGTGTTTTTTGACCAGCTCGCGCGTCTTTCTGGATAGGGCCAGGTCATATTCTGATTCTTTCATATAGGGGCCGCTTTCAGAGCGCTCAACGAGCACCGGCAGCCAGTTGCTCTGCATGGGATCCTCCTCTGACCAGGATAAAAAAACGGCGCGCCCTTACAGGACGCGCCGCATGGTTTCAAAGCGTGAGGCGATGCCAACCAGGTGCTCCAGCGAGTGGAAGACCGGCCGGCCGTCGTCGGAGAAGCCGACATCCTCCACCAGCAGGAGCGGCGTCAGCGGGTCGAGCCCGGCAAAACAGGGCGGCAGGGCGCAGTTTTGGGCCAGGGTGGGGGAGATGACCGAGGCCAGGTGGGAGACGCTGCGCCCGCAGCGGGTGCGGAAGAACTGGAAGAAGGGCTCGGTGAAGCCGGGCTGGAGCACCTCTTCCGGGGTGTAGCAGGCTTCGAAAGCCCAGGTGGGGATGTGATTGATGATGTAGACGATGGGCTGGCCGTCGGCGGTCCAGATCTTGTGGATCTGCAGGGCGGGCGCGCCGGGCTGCAGGTCGAGGCGGGCGGCGATCTCGGGGCTGGTGTCTACCTGGTGCGCCTCAAGCTGCTGGAAGGCGGGCAGCAGGCCGCGGCTGGCGATGCGTTCCTCGAAGTTGGTGTACTGGAAGAGAGGGTTGGCGATGGACAGGGCGCGGGAGACGAAGGAGCCGACGCCCTGGCGGCGCTGGAGCAGGCCGCGTTCTTCGAGCAGGGAGCAGGCATGGCGGATGGTGGCGCGGCTGACGCCCATCTCTTCGGCGAGCTCGTTCTCGGTGGGGAACTGGCTGCCGGGGGGGTAGTCGCCCTGGTTGATGCGCTGGATCAGGATGCGCAGCACCTGTTCGGCCATGGAAGGCTGGCGGACGAGGGTAGGGAGCGGCACGGGGCACCTCGGGAAAGATGTTAGTTGGCAGCCAACTAACAATAATATAACCGATTCCGGTGTGGCTGTCAAGCGGTCAATACAATTCGCATAGCCATTATCTCTTTTTCTCTAAACCCTCAAAAACCCTAAAACACCCAGGCCGCATCCCCTGACACCCTCCTGCCACAAAACTATGATATCCTTACCTGCATGAGCTTCAAGATCCTGGTCGTGGATGATGAGCCTGCCCTGCGTGAGCTGCTGGCCTACAACCTGCGCCGCGCCGGCTACCAGCCGCTGCTGGCCGGCGATGGGCGAGAGGCGCTGCACATTGCCCAGCAGCAGGCGCCCGACCTGGTGCTGCTGGACCTGATGCTCCCAGAAGTGGACGGGTTGGATGTCTGCCGCCTGCTGCGCCGCACCTCCAGCGTGCCGGTGATCATGCTCACTGCCCGCGGCGAGGAGATCGACCGCGTGGTCGGGCTGGAGCTGGGTGCCGACGATTACGTGTGCAAGCCGTTCAGCGTGCGCGAGCTGCTGGCGCGCATCAAGGCCGTGCTGCGCCGCACCCAGGAGGAGCCCGGCGCCCGGCCTGCCCCGCCTGTGCATGGCCCGGGCGGGCTGCGGCTGGACCCGGAGAGCCGCCAGGCGCAGGTGGGGGAGGCGCCCCTGGCCCTGACGCGCCTGGAGTTTGACCTGCTGCACCTGCTGCTGGCCAACGCCGGGCGGGTGCTGACCCGCGAGCGCCTGCTGGAGCAGGCCTGGGGCTACGATTTTGCCGGCGACACCCGCGCCGTGGACAGCGCCGTCAAGCGCCTGCGCGCCCGGCTGCGCCAGGCCTCCCCCGAAGCCGACCGCATCGAGGCGGTGCGCGGCGTGGGCTACCGCTTTACCCCCTGAGGCCTGCCGTGTCCCTGCGCACACATCTTTTCCTGGGCTACCTGGCGGTCGTGCTGCTGGGGATGGGCCTGGCGGCGCTGCTGGCCTGGCGCTCGGTTGAGAGCCTGTACCTCGAGACCCAGCGCCAGAACCTGCTGGCCCAGGCGAAGCTGGCCGCGGCGGCCCTGGAGGGCCAGCCGCTGCCCACCGGCGCCCAGCCGTATGCGCAGTCAGCCAACGCCCTGCCCGGTGTTCACAGCCGCCTGCTGGCCGAGCAGGGGGGCGTCCTGCTCAGCCTGCCGCTGCCTGCCGGGGAGCAGCCTGCCCCGCCGGCGGAAAACCAGGCTGCGGTGACCTGGCAGGAGCTGCTCAGCCGTTCCGAGGTCAGCCAGGCGCTGGCCGGCCAGCCGGCCACGGCGGTGCGGGAGGCGGCGGCAGCCGGGGGGCGCCGCGTGCTGTATGCCGCAGCGCCAGTGCGGGGCGCGGACGGGGGCGTCTCCGGGCTGGTGTACCTGGCCACGCCGCTGCCCCCGGCCGGGCTGCCGGCGGACCTGCTGTGGAAGCTGCTGGGCGCGGTCCTGCTGGCCATGCTGCTGGCCGCCGCTGCCGGGACGCTGCTCGCCCGGCGCATTGCCCGCCCGGTGGAGGCCATCGCCCGGGCGGCTGCCGGGGTTGGCGCCGAGCGCCCGGAGCTGCGCCTGCCGCCCGGCCATATCCGTGAGCTGGAGGCGCTGCGCCAGGCTTTTGAGGCCATGACCGGCCGCCTGCGCCAGGCCGACCAGGCGAAAAATGCCTTCATCGCCGATGTCACCCACGAGCTGCGCACCCCGCTGACGGTGATCAAGGGCACTGCCGAGACCCTGGAGGACAACCTGCTGGATGACCCGCAGGGCGCCCGCCGGCTGCTGGCTGCCATGCAGGGCGAGACGGACCGGCTGATCCGCCTGGTCAACGAGCTGCTGGTGCTGGCGCGCTGCGACGCCGGCGCTCTCAAGCTGGATGTGCGCCCGCTCGACCTGGAGGCGCTGGCGCGCCAGCGCTGCGCCGCCCTGGCCCCGCTGGCTGCCCGCCGCCCGGCGGAGCTGGTGGTGGTGGTCCCGGCGCCGCTGCCGCCCGTGCCCGGCGACGCGGACCGCCTGGCGCAGGTGCTGGACAACCTGCTGGACAACGCCATCCGCTACAGCCCGCCCGGCGGGCAGGTGACGGTGAGCCTGGATGCGGCCGGGGGCGAGTGCTGCTGCCAGGTGAGCGACCTCGGCCCAGGCATCCCCGCGCAGCACCTGCCGCTCATCTTTGAGCGTTTTTACCGCCTGGATGCCTCGCGCAGCCGCCACAGCGGCGGCGCCGGGCTGGGGCTGGCCATCGTGCGCGCCCTGGTGCAGGCCCACGGCGGGCGGGTGGCTGCCGAGAGCGCCGGAAACCAGGGGACGACCTTTTCCTTCTTCCTGCCCCTGGACGAGAACTGGCGCGCAGCCGCCGCCGGGCTGACACCTTCCTGACCCACAGTCCTGCTATCATGGGGGCATCTTCATACTGTCCAGGAGGTTCCCATGAAATGGTCTATCTCTCCCTTCAACCTGCTGCTGTCCGGGCTGCTGGGCGGCCTGCTGCTGGCAGCCTTGTTTCCCGGCGCGGCGCCCCGGGTGAGCGGATTTTCCCGCGGCGAGGCCGCGGGGCGCGCCGCAGGAACGCCGGATGCGCCGGCAGCCGATCGCAGCGTGCAGGTGAGCGGCTCGGCCACGGTCAAGGTCATCCCCGACCGGGCGCTGATCCAGCTTGGCGTGCAGTCCAACGGGGCAACGCCCTCCGAGGTGCAGTACGACAACCTGGCAGCCATGCAGCGGGTCCTGGATGCCCTGCAGGCGCAGGGCATCGCTGCCCAGGATATTGCCAGCGACATCTACTGGGTTGACCCGCTCTACGAAAGCTACGACTCGCTGAGCATCAAGGGCTACCGCATCGAGCACGTGGTGGCCGTCACCCTGCGGGACGTCAGCCGCACCGGGGTGGTGGTTGCAGCAGCCCTGGAGGCCGGGGCCAACCAGGTGCTGCAGGTGGAGTTCTACACCAGCGAGCTGCGCAAATATCGCGAC
>CAIQIV010000385.1 GCA_903871905.1 uncultured Chloroflexota bacterium
GTATTCATTGGCCTTGGCGCGGCAGCCATCCAGCTCTTTCTGGATCTGCTCCAGGCCCATAGGTATTTCCACCACCACCGGCTCTTCAACCGGGGTGAATTCCCCATTTTCCGGTGCGTTTCCCACCGAACCATTTAGAACCTGATCATCCTGCATCGTTCTCTGAAAGCTCCTGTTCAAGATGTTGCGGCGAAACTCACGCCCTGCGGCGGTCTGCCGCATCATTCAGCGTGCAAATTTTCGACCATATCACTAAGCAGCCCGGCGACAAAGCGGACTGCAGAAATATTGCGCCCATAGGGCATGCGCACCGGTCCCAGCACGCCCACCGTGCCGGTCGCCAGCCCCGGTACGCCGTAGCGCGCCAGGACCACCGAGCAGTCTTTGAGCTCCTCCCATGTGCCTTCACCGCCGATCAGAACCTGCACCCCGCCCATTTCGGTTTTCGCCACCGTACGGCTGAGCAGGTCCTCCAGCAGCGGGCGCTCTTCCAGGATGCGCAGCGCCTTGCGGGCCGCATCGGACTCTTCAAACTCCGGCTCAGCCAGCACATTGGCCAGCCCATCCCGGTACACCTCACCCGACAGGACATCCTGGGCGTTTGCCAGGGATTTATTCAGCTCCTCGTACACCAGCTTGACCATATCCTGCCCCAGGGCGTCTGTCCGGGCAGACAGCGCCAGGATGGCCGCCGCGTCGAGGCCCTGGCATAGGTCATTCAATGTGTTGGCCACCGTGCTGAGCCGCTCCTGCGGGACATGCTCGGCCAGAGCCAGCATCTGCTGCACCACCTCGCCGCTGGTCATCACCAGGATCATCAAAACCTGCCGGCCGCGGGTGCTGACCAGCTCAATGTGCTTGAACCGGCACTCCTCCGGGTGCGGCGGGGTGACCAGGGCCGCGGCCTGGGCCTGCTGCGCCAGCACCGAGGCCGCCAGCCGCATCCAGCGGTCCACATCAAAACCCGCCTGGTAAAACTGGTGGGCGATGGTGCGCTGGGTGGGGATGGGCAGGTCGGTGTTGCCCATCAGCTGGCGCACAAAGAAACGGTAGCCGGCATCCGCAGGCGCCCGGCCGGCGGAGGTGTGCGGCTGGCGCAGGTAGCCCATTTCCGTCAGGGCCACCATCTCATTGCGCACCGTGGCCGGGCTGAAGTCCAGTTTATAGTCCTTCACCAGGCGCTCCGATCCAACCGGTTTTGCCGTCTCGATGTAATCCCGGATCACCAGGGCCAGGATGATCTTCTGCCGCTCAGAAAGCTGTTCCATTACCTGTAATATCAGTCCAACACTAGAATAATTTTAGCACTCTATCATCGCGAGTGCTAAACGCTTGGTAGATCATCATACCACTTTGACTGGTAGACGTCAAGCCAGGCCCGAACTGTGCAGAAATTTCTTACAAGAAGTTAACGGGAAGAATTGAACCGCAGCAGCTCCAGGGTGCCCTGCAGATCCGGTGGATAAGGGGCGGCAAAATGCAGCCGGGCGCCGGTCTGCGGATGGGTGCATTCCAATGACCAGGCATGCAGCGCGGTGCGCGCCAGCCGCGCACCGGCCTGGGCCTGGCCGGGGGAGCCAGGCCCGGCAGGGGTTTCACCATCCGGGGCGAGGGAAGCGCCGCCATACAGGGGATCGCACACCAGCGGATGCCCCAGCGCCGCCAGGTGGGCGCGGATCTGGTGCGTGCGCCCGGTACGCGGCCGCGCCTCGATCAACGCAAAGGCCTCCAAACGTTCCAGCACGCGCAGCGCCGTCGCCGCCGGCTTTCCCGTCTGCCGGTCAACCACCGTGCGGTGGCGGCGGTCCCCGTTGGGGCGCAGCGGCAGCTCCACCAGCTCCTCCTCCCAGGCGGGCGAGCCGCACACCAGGGCGTGATAGACTTTTTCAACCTGGCGGCTGTCAAACTGCGTGTTCAGCCGGCGGTGGGCCTCAGCCGTGCGCGCCAGCAGCATCACCCCGCTGGTCTCCCGGTCCAGGCGGTGCACCATCCACAGGCGCCCATACTCCGGCGCCAGCAGGCGCGCCAGGTACGGCGCGGCAGGGTCATAGCCATCCGGCAGGCTTAACAGGCCCGCCGGCTTGTCCACCACCAGCAGGCTTTCATCCGACCACAGGATAGGGATGTCCATGGCGGGAGGGCAGGCGGTTCAATCCCCGGCCGCCGGCATGGGCTGCGCCTCTCCCCGGCGCACCCCGGCGATCATCGCCAGGGCGGCGAAGAAGAACACGGGGGCTGCCACCATCACCATGTTGTAATTCGCGCCGCCCAGCTGGATAAACCAGCCGGAGATATTGGGGCCGACAATGGCCGCCAGCGTGGACGCCAGGTAATACAACCCGGTGAAGGTCCCCACCCTGGCCGCGACCGTCATATCCACCACCATGGGCAGGGAGTTGATGTTGACCATCGCCCAGGCGATGCCGGCGGCCATCAGCAGCAGGCCGATCACCGGGACGCCGCCCAACACGGGCAGCCGGGCCAGCGGGATGGTCAGCGTGGCTGCCGGCAGCGCGGCGATAACCACCACCACCAGGCCGATCAATCCCAGCCCGCTCATGATCGTCTTCCGCCGCCCAAACCGCCCGCCCAGGTAGCCCGCCGGCAGGGCAAACACCACAAAAAACAGGGAAAGCTGGCCCAGCAGGCGCGCCCCATCCGCCTCGTGCATTCCCAGGTGCTTTTGGGCGTACAGGGTGAAGAAGGCTTCGATCGCCTGGTACCCCACGAACCACAAGAATATGGCCAGGAGCATGCGGATGACGCTCTTATCCTGATCTTTGGCGACTTCCACCAGGCTGCGCACCAACCCCGGCTGCTCTTCCGGCGCTTCGTGCACCTTGGGCTCGCGGATAAAAATGAGGACCAGCGCCGCGGAAAGCAGCACCAGCGCCGAGCCCAGCCAGAAGGGGAAAGCCGGGTTCATCTTATACAGGGCAGCCCCGCCAATGAATGAAACGATCGAGCCCAACCCACCCATGAAGTTGATGATCCCGTTGGCCTGGGAGCGGAACGGCGAGGGGGTGATGTCCGGCATCAGGGCGATCACCGGGGTGCGCCAGAAGGCCATGCTCAGGATCAGGGTGCTGGTGCAGGCGACAAACAAAGGCACCGCCGCCGCCAGGGGGATCAGCCCAAAGGCCACGGCGCCCACCGGCGCGCCGATCAGGATAAACGGCATGCGCCGCCCGATCGGCGTGCGCAGCCGGTCAGACCAGGCGCCCACCGGGGGCTGGATCAGCAGGGCCGCAATGTTATCCAGGGTCATGAAGAAACCGATTAACGCCGGGGGGACGCTGAACTTGTTGGCCAGGAAGATGGGCACATAGGCGTTATACACCCCCCAGATGATGCTGACGCCAAAGAAGCCAAAACCCAGCAAAAAAGTCTTCCCATAATTCAGCTTCATGATGTTTCCTCTTTCTCCAATCCGGCAAGAAATTTCCGGTCTGCCGGGGTGAGGGGCGCCCGCTCCAGCAGGTCGGGGCGGCGCTGCCAGGTGCGCAGCAGCGACTGCTCGCGCCGCCAGCGCGCCACCCGGGCATGATCGCCCGAGAGCAGAACATCCGGCGCCCGCACCCCGCGGAACTCGGCCGGGCGGGTGTAGTGCGGGTACTCCAGCAGCCCGGAGGCGTGCGAATCGTCCCAGGCGCCGTCCGGGTCGCCCAACGCCCCCGGGATCAGGCGGGTGACCGCATCGATCACGATCAGGGCGGCCAGCTCCCCGCCGGTGATCACGTAATCCCCAATGGAAAGCTCGTCCGTCACCAGGTGCTGGCGCACCCGCTCATCGACCCCTTCATAGCGCCCGCACAGCAGCGCCAGGCGCGCCTTCTCACCCGCCGGCACACCCGCCAGGGCAGGCTGGCTGGCCGGCAGCGCCAGCTCCTGGGCCACGGCCTGGCTGAACAGCCTGCCCTGCGGCGTCAGCAGGATCACCGGGCAGGACGGCGGCGAGCCCAGCACGCTCTCCACCGCGGTGAAGATGGGCTCCGGCTTCATCACCATCCCCCCTCCGCCGCCGTATGGCTCGTCGTCCGTGATATGGTGGCGGTCATAGGTCCAATCCCGGATGTTGTGCAGGTGCACCTCCACCAGCCCGCTGAGGCGGGCGCGCTGGAGGATGCTGACCTGCAAATAGGGCTCAAAAACCTCCGGGAAGAGGGTGAACACATCGAAGCGCATGCCAGGCTGGAAGGCCGGGCCGCTGTTTGGCGTATCTTCAGGGGGAGCTGCTTCCATCACCCCACCATTCTAGCCGCGACCCCGCCGCTTGGCAAGGAGACACACTTAAAAAGAATTAATTCCGAATGCTTGACTCGCAATTCTACAGAATGGTATGATGACAGCATGTATCTTCGCGGAAGCAAGTGGACCATGACCCGCCGCCCGCAGCGCCGCCCCAGCCTGTGGCGGATCACGCTGCTGGTGGCCCTGATCGGCGTCGGCCTGTACGTCAACCAGGTCGTCGTGCCTGCCACGCCGCCGCTGTTCATGCCCACCGTCACCCCCACCAAGAGCCCCGAGTCTTTTGTCAACCAGGCCGACCAGTTATACAAAGCGGGAAAGATCAACCTGGCGATGGACGCCTATAAAGAGGCGATCAATTCCGACCCGAACAACCCTTCCAACTATGTCGACCTGGCGCGCCTCCAGGTATTTGCCGGGCAGTACGATGACGCCATCCTGAACGCCCAAAATGCCCTGATCCAGAGCCCGGACAACGCCATGGCGCATGCCATCCAGGGCTGGGCGCTGGGTTTCCAGGAAAAATACGGGGCAGCCGAGATCGAGATCAAGAAAGCGCTGGAGCTGGATCCGAACAATCCCTATACCCATGCCTACTATGCAGAAATTCTGATCAACCAGAACGATTACACCCAGTACGATAAGGCCGCCGAGGAGTCCAAGAAAGCGCTCGAGCTGGGCCCCAACCTGCTGGAGCCCCACCGGGCGCGCGGCATCGTTCTGCTGAATACCCAGAATGTCGAGCAGGCGGTGGAAGAATTCAACACCGCCATTGCCATCAACAAGAACATCGCCAACCTGCACCTGTACCTCGGCGTGGCGTACAAGGCCCTGCAGAAGTTCGACCTGGCGGAAGAGGCGCTGCTGGCCGCTTATGCGCTCAACCCCACCGACACCGTGGCCCTGACCGAGCTTTCCCGCTCGTACTTTGGCGATGGCCGCTTTGCCCAGGCTGCGCAGTATGCCGAAGAGGCGGTCAAGGTCAGCCCGGCGGACCCGCGGCTGCATGGCAACCTGGGCATCGTCTATTACAAGCTTGAGAAATACGATAAGGCCATCCCGGAGCTGGCCCTGGCGGTGCACGGCGGGACCACGGCAGACGGCGTGGCGGTGGAAGGCATCCCGCTGGACTACGGCCGGGTTGAGGAATATTACTGGTATTACGGCTTCTCCCTGGCGCGCAGCGGGCGCTGTGGGGAGGCCACACCAATCTTCAAGGCCCTGCTGACCGGCGTGCCGAACGACGAGGTGGCGGTGTTCAACGCTACCGAGGGGTTGAATGCCTGTGAGCAGGCCAGCAAGGGCCCGATCCCCACCAGCACGCCCGTCCCCGACCTCACCGGCACCCCAGAGGCGCTGACCCCCACCCCCTGAACCTATGGAACGTGAGCTCGTTGGTAAAAAACCAACCTTCCGGCCCGGCCGCAGGCCGACCAGTTTCTACCGCGTCTTGCTGTGGATCAGCCTGTGCCTGGCAGGGGTGTGGCTGCTGGTTGGCTACCAGCGCGGCCAGGTGATCTCGCCGTTTGAGGCGACCCCCACCCCCACGCGGGTTGCCGCCTCGTTCTTCATGGAAGCCCAGGCATACTTTGACGCCGGCAAGCTGGATGACCCCAGCAACAAGGTCCCCGGCACCCCCGCGCCGCCGATCAACGACGCCATCGAGGCCTACCAGGCCGCGCTGAATGAGGACCCCACCAACGCCCAGGCCTGGGCGGAGCTGGCGCGCATCCAGGCCTATTCATCCGCCATGCTGCGCAACGACACTGAGCGCCTGAAACGCCTGGAAGAAGCCCTGTCATCGGCGGACAAGGGCGCAGCCCTCGCCCCCGATGACAGTACCATCCACGCCGTGCGCGCCTTTGTTCTCGACTGGTATGCCTATAACCCCCTGGTGCCCGCCAGCCGCAGCCAGGAGCTGCTGGTTGAGGCGGAGCGCGAGGCCTCTCGCGCCTACCAGCTCGACCCGCAAAACGCCCTGGCCCTGGCCTATTATGCCGAGATCCTGGTAGACCAGTCCAAGTGGGCGCAGGCGGAAAAATACGCCGTCCAGGCCGTGACCCAGAATCCGAACCTGATGGACACCCACCGCGTCTACGCCTATGTGCTGGAGACGCTGGGACGCTATAACAGCGCCATCGAGCAGTATCTGAAGGCGGCGGAGATCACCCCCAACCTGACCTTCCTGTATATCCGCATTGGGCAGAACTTCCGGGAGGGGATCAAGAACGGCGACCGGGCACTGGAGTACTTCGACCGCGCCGCAAAGATTAACTCCCAGCTCGGGATCCAGAACCCCCTGCCGTATATTGAAATTGCCAAAACCTATACCCAGATCGGTGAATTCTTCATCGCCTCGGTCAATGCCCAGAAGGCGCTGGATTTCGATCCGACCAATGCCCACACCTACGGGCAGTTGGGGATCATCTTCATCCGCGCCCGCAACTACGAGGGCGCCATGCCGCTGCTGCGCTGCGCCACCAAGGGCTGCACTGCCGAGCAGAATGAGATGGGCAAGGTGGCGGTGGACGGCCTCCCCCTGACCAGCCTGTCGGTTGCCTATTATTATGTGGAATACGGCACGGTGCTGGCTTTTCTCAGCCGCGCCGATGAAAATTACTGCCCTGAAGCAGTGGAGGTCCTGAACCAGGTGCGCAGCGCCTACACCAGCGACCCCATTCTGACCGGGATCGTGGACGACAGCCTGGGCATCTGCCGCAGGTTGGCGGACAGCGGCGCCCCGCCTGTCACCCCCACCCAGGCCGGCGCTGAAACCGCGCTCCCCACGCCGACACCCACGCCCACGCCCACGCCTGCCCCCTGAGCCTGCCGGTCATCTCTCCGGCCGCCTGGCGCCGGGAATTGTAAGAATTTTACAAGAAACACAAAACTCCCTCTTGACTTTCCTCCAAGATCTGGTTATTATTCGCCCCGCAATTTAGCACTCGAACTGCTGGAGTGCTAGAAACTTGAAAATGTATACCAAACCGAACTAGGAGGTTGCTATGTCTATGTCCCTTAAACCCTTGGGTAACAGAGTCGTGATCGAGCCGCTCGAGCAGGATGAGATCACCGCCGGCGGCATTGTGCTGCCCGAAACCGCCAAGGAAAAGCCGCAAAAAGGTGTTGTTCTCTCGGTTGGCCCCGGCGACCGGGATGAGGATGGGGATCGCATCCCGTTGGATGTCAAAGAAGGGGATACCGTTCTGTTTGCCAAGTATGCTGGCACTGAAATCAAGGTCGATGGCAAGAAACTGCTGATCTTGCGCGAGAGCGACCTGCTGGCAATCGTAATCAACAAATAATTTATTATTGAAGGAGTAATTGAAGATGGCAGCGAAACAACTGTTATTTGCTGATGATGCACGCGCCCGCCTGATGAAGGGTATGGGGATCCTGGCCGAGGCCGTCGCCACCACCCTGGGCCCCAAGGGCCGCAA
>CAIQIV010000386.1 GCA_903871905.1 uncultured Chloroflexota bacterium
CCGGCGGGCAGCCAGGGCCAGGAACTGCCGCGCCTCGGGGATGCCCATGGCCAGCAGCGCCGCACCGTAGGCCAATCCACCACGCAGGATGCCGCCCACCGCCACCCACCAGGATGGACGCCCCGCCTGCCAGGCCAGCCAGAGCGCCAGGACGGCGAACATCACCAGGGCTGCCGCCAGGGCCACCAGACTGCCCTTAAGCCACACCCTTCCATCCAGTCCATGCAGGCGGCGGCGCATATAGAAGAGCAGACCCAGGCTCTCCAGGGCGGTGGCGAGTGAATTGGCCAGGGCCAGCCCGCCGTGCGGCATCCAGCCCAGGCGGGTAAACCAGGCGGAAAAAATGAAGCTGAAAGCCAGGTTGAGGCTCATGGCGATGGTGCCCACCACCACGGGGGTGCGTGTGTCATGCATGGCATAAAAAGCGCGCGAGACGATCTCTACGATCGAGTGACCAGCCAGCCCGGCAGTGAACCACAACAGTGCCCAGGCCACCAGGTCGGTGGAGTGCTGGTCAAACTGGCCGCGTTCAAAGAGCATGGCCACTACCGGCTGGCGCAGCAGGATCAGACCCAGCGTGGCCGGCAGAGCCAGCAGGATCACCCCGCGCAGCGTGGCCGCCAGCGAGGCGCGCATCTGCTCCATCTCGCCGCGGGCAAACAGGGCTGAGAAGGTGGGCAGGGCCGCAATAGCAATGGACTGGGCGATCACCACCTGGGGCATAGTCATAATGGCCCAGGCATACTTGACCGCAGCGAGGCTGCCCTCCGGCTGCCCTGAGGCAATGATGGTGATGACGACAAAATTGATCTGCACCACCGCCACGCCCACCAGCCGCGGCACCATCAGCCGCCCCACCTGGCGCACCGCCGGGAAAGACAGGCCAAAGGTGGGGAAATATTGGAAAGCTGGCAGGCGCAGGCCGGCTGGAAGCTGCACCAGCAGGTGAAGCAGCGCCCCAAACACCGCCCCCCAGGCCAGCCCATAGATGCCCATATACGGGGTAAGGAAAAGCACCCCCAGAATCATCCCCAGCCAATACATGCTGGGAGCCAACGCTGGCCACAGGAAGACCTGGTGAGCATTGAGGATGCCCATCCACAGCCCACTGACGCCAAAGATCGCCGGGGCGATGAGCAGGATGCGCAGCAGCGAGGTGGTCAGCGCCTGCTGATCAGGGCTGAAGCCCGGCGCCAGGATATTTTTTACGATCTGAGGGGCAAAAATTGCCGAGAGCAGGCTGGTGAGGATCAACAGCACAAACACCAGGTTCATCAATGCTGAGGAGAGCAGCCAGCCGCTCTTGCGATCATCCCGGGTCAGGAAGCCGGTCAGGGTGGGTACAAAAGCCGAGGCAAGCGCCCCGCCGGCGATCAGGCTGAACACCAGGTCCGGGAAGGTGGAGGCAGCGCTGAAAGCGTCGATGTCTCCGCTGGTGCCAAAGGCGCGGGTGACCAGCACCTGGCGCAGCAGCCCGGTAAGGTTGCTGAGAACAAAGGCAGCCATCACCGTACTGGCAGCGCGAGCAATCTGGCGGTTAGCGGTAGGAGCGCTCATAGGCGAGGCGATTATACCCCGATCTCCATCCGCCGGGGCTCGGCGAGGTATAATCCAGAAGCCAGGGCAAATCCAGTCCATATGTTCTATTTATGGTACAATGAGGCCAGTATGAGCCAGATTCTCGCTTCCCCTCCCGATCCAAAGAGCTTCGCCCTCCAGTTGTGGGCGCTGGCCCGCCAGGTGCCGCCAGGCAAAGTGGTCACCTATGGACAACTGGCTGCCTGGATGCTGCCGCCTCCCGGGGTTACCGCCGAGGATTACAAGGTCTCCGGCTCGCGCTGGGTCGGGGTTGCCATGTCACGCTGCCCCGGGGATGTGCCCTGGCAGCGGGTGGTGAACGCCCAGGGACGCATCAGCCTGCCCAAGGAACACGGCGGCGAGCGCCAGCGGCAGATGCTGGAAGCGGAGGGGATAATCTTTGACTCGCGTGAGCGGATTGACCTGAAGCATTTTGGGTGGAGCGGGCCAGGAACCGGGGCAGAAAGCTGATCGGGCTGGAGGAATAAAATGACCGATTGGAGACAGGCTGAGTTTTTACCAGTCACCGCTGAGCGCTGGGATGACCTGGTTCGCCTGTTTGGCGAGCGTGGAGCCTGCGGCGGCTGCTGGTGCATGTGGTGGCGGGTGAAGCGCCTGGAGTTTGAGCGGCAGAAGGGCACTGGCAACCGCCAGGCGCTGCAGCATATTGTCTTCTCCGGTGAAGCGCCAGGGCTGCTGGCCTATGCTCCCCTGCCTGGTGGTGAGCGGGCGCCCGCGGGCTGGGTATCGGTGGCGCCGCGCGCTGCCTTCCCGGCGCTGGAGCGATCACGCATTCTCAAGCCGGTTGATGACCTGCCAGTATGGTCAGTGGTATGCTTCTTCGTGGATAAAGCCTACCGGCGGCAGGGACTGACCGTAGCGCTGCTCAACGCTGCTGCTGAGTATGCCTTCGCCAACGGCGCAGAGATTGTGGAGGGATATCCAAAGGACGCAACAGCAGGCCCGCAGCCGGATGCCTTCATGTTTACCGGGCTGATGACAGCATTTCAACAAGCGGGATTTACCGAGGCGGCGCGGCGCTCGCCCACCCGTCCAATCATGCGCCGCTACCGGGAAGGAAAACACCATGAATGACCAAACGATTCAACGCTGCGCCTGGTCAGGGGCCGATCCCCTGATGTGGGCCTATCACGACCAGGAGTGGGGCACACCCGTGCATGATGAGCGCACCCTGTTCGAATTCCTGGTCCTGGAAGGCGCCCAGGCCGGGCTGAGCTGGATGACCATCCTGCGCAAGCGGGAAAATTACCGCCTGGCATTTGACGGCTTTGACCCTGAGCGAGTGGCCGGATTTGACGAGGAGCGCATCCAGCAGCTGCTGGGCAACGCAGGCATTGTGCGGAACCGGCGCAAAATCGAAGCCGCTATCGGCAACGCCCGCGCCTTTCTAAAGGTTCAGGAGCAGTTCGGCAGCTTTGACGCCTATATCTGGCAGTTCACCAACGGGCATACCCTCCACAACGCCTGGCAGTCCCTATCCGAAATCCCGGCGCGCACGCAGGAAAGCAATGCAATGAGCAAAGACCTGGTGCAGCGCGGGTTCAAGTTTGTGGGGTCAACGATATGCTATGCGCACATGCAGGCGACCGGCATGGTCAACGACCACACCGTGGACTGTTTCCGCTACCAGCAACTGAAAAATGGATAACCAGGGGCTAGAATCGCCGAGAGCCGGGTACGCCGCCCCCGGCTCTCTCTAAGGAGGAGAAGAAGAGAAATCGCCCTTCGATTTCTATCTTACCAGAGGCTGTGCAAGCTTGCATGACGCTGACCCTACGTTTACCCTACGATCACCCTACGCTACACCAACAATATTGAAAGGGTCTTGATCATTAGCGATGGATCTTGCAATCCAAACCCAGGAGAAAAATAATGAACGACAATGCCCCCAAAGTTAAAGTAGCCGTTGTGCAGGCCTCCCCGGTGCTCTTTGAGCGCCAGGCATCCCTCGATAAAACCTGCCGACTGGCACAGGAAGCCGCCGGGCAGGGTGCCCAGATCATTCTCTTCCCAGAAGCCTTTATTCCGGCTTACCCGCGCGGGCTGGGGTTCGGCACAGTCATCGGCAGCCGCAGTGCGGCCGGCCGGCGCACCTGGCAGCGATATTGGTCGGGTGCGGTGGAAGTCCCCGGCCCGGCTTGCGATGCGTTGGCCGCCGCTGCGCGACAGGCCCAGGCTTACCTGTCAGTAGGGGTGATCGAGCGGGATGCTGAGACCAGCCGGGGAACGCTGTACTGCACCCTGCTGTACTTTGGCCCGGACGGCAGCCTGCTGGGAAAACACCGCAAGCTCAAGCCTACCGCTGGTGAGCGCTTCATCTGGGGCGAGGGGGATGGCAGCGGGCTGGAGGTGGTGGAAACACCATTCGGGAAAATGGGCGGCCTGATCTGTTGGGAGAACTATATGCCCCTGGCGCGCATGGCGATGTACATGCAGGGTGTGGAGATTTACCTGGCCCCCACCGCTGATTCGCGCGACGCCTGGCAGGCAACCATCCGCCATATCGCCTGCGAGGGTCGCTGCTTTGTACTGGGCTGCAACCAGTACGTAACCAGGGATATGTACCCACCCGACCTGGAAGGGCTGGAGGACTTGAGCGATCAGCCAGAGGTCATGTGCCGCGGCGGGAGTGCCATCATCTCCCCGTTCGGCGAGGTACTGGCCGGCCCGCTGTGGGATCAGGAAGGGATTCTGACAGCTGAGCTTGATCTGGCGCAGGTGGTACAGGGAAAGTTCGACCTGGACGTGGTCGGGCATTATGCACGCCCGGACGTATTCACTTACTCCTTCAACAGAGGGCAGTAAAAGGATACGGCCGCTAGAGCCGGACTGACGACTTGTGCGCCACCTTCGCAGCATACATGTGAGCATCAGCCTGCCTCAGAACATCTGACAGACGGCTGCCAAGATCGCCCGTGGCAATACCCAGGGAAAGGCTCAAGGCAGGCAGATCTTTGTTGAGGCGATTCGACTCTTCCTGTATGGCAGTGACGCGGGTAATAACCTCCTGTGCGCGAACTGCCCCGACCCCGGAGAGCAGCACAGCAAACTCATCTCCACCGATGCGGGCAATCATATCTTCCGCCCGGAACGAGTCGCGCAGCACCTGGACCGCTCTCTTGAGCAGTTCATCGCCCGCTGCATGCCCCAGGCGGTCATTGGTGGTCTTCATATTATCCACATCGATCACCATGATAGAGATGGGAAAAAGCTGGCTGTCCTGCAGGCGGACAAGCTCGCTTTCGAAGAACGCCCGGTTGTAGATCCCGGTCAGTCCATCTGTGATCGCCAGGCGATGCACTTCAGCATACAGCCGGGAATTCTCAATCGTGATGGAGGCCTGGTTGGCAAAGATCCCCAGGCCTTGCAGAACATCCGGCTTGGGGCGCTTCCCATCTCGAGGCATGTCCAGGGAAAGGAAACCGACAAACCCGCCTTCCTGAAGATTGATCGGAACAAATAATACATCTTCCGGGTGCCACTGCTCAATAGGCCATTCGGATCCCGGGCCGGTCTCCCGGGAAGCCTGCTCTGCGATATAGGTTGGTCCGTGATATTCCTGCCAGTCGAAAGCCCCATACGGGATAAAGTAGCAGTTGGACAGCAGGAACTGATCCTGCATCAGCTTCTGGAACTCGCTGATCGGCAAAGTCGAACTCTCCAGCGAGCGGCGGCCACGCTCATCCAAACCACATTGGGCGCGAACCCGCAAATTGCCTGTCTCAGGATCCATCACCCGCATCACGACGATCTCAAAATCTAAGAAACGGCTGGTGGCCTGAACAATCTCATCCAGCAAAGTTTCCAGGTTCAAATTGACCCGGAAAGTATAACCAATCTCCAGGATTTGGGCCAGCTGGCGGTTGCGCCGTTCCATATCCAGGTAGGCCTGGCGCAGCTGCTCTTCAGCCCGCTTTTGTGCAGTCACATCCTGGACTGCGCCAAAGAAAAGGACTACCCGATTCTCCTTTTCATCAACCTGGGGGTAGACAATATCCCGGAGCCAGCACTGCTCGCCTCCCTTGGTGAGGATACGATATTCACTCACGCACTTCTCGCCAGAACGAATCTTTTCGGCACGGCGCTGCAGCACAGGCGTGTCATCGGCGAGAACCAGCCGGGACCAGCCTCCCAACGCCTCAGCCTCCTGCCAGGTATATCCAGTCAGCCGCGGGAAGGCCTCGGTGATCCACTCATAGATATGACCACCCTTCTCATTAACCCGCACAGCATAGGCATAATCCGAGGTCAAACCGCTGACCATGCGAAAGCGTTCCTCACTCTCACGCAGGGCATGCTCGGCCTTCAAACGTTCGGCCAACTGCTGCTGGCTGTCGGAGTACAGCTTGGCGTTCGTCAAAGTGATGGATGCCAGGTGCGAGAAGCGGGTCAGGACATCAATCTCATCCGCACTAAATGGGTGGTCAGGCTCAATATGCGCCAGGCCAATGACCCCGTAGACGCGCTCACCAAAACGCAGCGGAATGGCCAGGCCAGCATGGAAGACGCCATAAGGATAACGCGGCGAGCGCTCCGGCCAGGTGTCATAATCATCGATCACCACCGTTTCACTGGAATCCCAGGCCTTACCTGCCAGCCCCTCACCGCGCTTCATGTGATAGCCTTCCTGGCCAGCAAAGATGCCGCGCACGATGAACGCCACAATCTCATCCTTTTCATCATCAACCAGGTAGAGATAATTGTGCGGGGTATTGAGCAGGTGACCAGCGCGCACCACGATGGAGCGCAGCAGCGGTTCCACCTCCAGCCGGTTGACCAGGCCCAGGGCTACATCGTACAGCGCTGACTGATACACGCTCTGACGCTGCAAGGCAATCTCAGTTTGTTTGTGCTCTGTGATATCCCGCAGCGTTCCAATCAATAACTCCCCCGAGCCATCCACATCCGGAATAACTTCTCCGGCATCCTGCACATAGCGGGTCACGCCGCCACGAATCTGCAAGCGGTACTCAAGCTGATAAGGATCGTGGTGATCAAGCGCCTGGGCAAGCACCCGCTCAACCATGTGGCGATCTTCAGCCAACACCAGGTCAAGAAACAATTGGAGGGATGGAGGCTCTGCAACCGGATCGAGCCCAAGGATCTCAAACACTTCATCGGACCAGGACAGAGAGCGTCCCGGGAGCCTGATCTCATAACTGCCGGCCAGGGTCAACTTCTGAGTTTCCTGCAGGTGGCGGCGGATGCGGCTCAACTCAGCATTTAACCTGGAAATCTCGGTTCGCGCCAGTTCTAACTCCTGGCAGGTCATATCAAACCCAGACTGACCGGGATCGGGCGGCCGGGGCGAGGAGGCTCCGTCTTCCATTGGAGACAAGGCAGCAGCGTTATCTATTGGACTCATCCCATGTCATTTCCAGGCGTAAATTTCCTCAAAAAGAATTATACACCCATGTGATACAAGGGGTGACGCGAACTTTGGGCGCAAGATATCCAGCGAGTGGCACCAAATACAACTTAAAACCCCTTCCCCATCGGAGCATCTGGAAAAGGAAAAGCCAGAAGTGGTAGAATCAATCCAACCTATCCCCACCATTTTCAAGGAGAGACTATGCCAGAGCCAGTAATCGTGGATGCCATACGCACGCCTATCGGGGCACTGGGGGGCTCGCTGTCCGCGGTCCGTCCTGACGAGCTTGCCGCCATTGTGCTCAAGACGCTGCTAGAACGCAGCCAGTTTGATCCATCCATGGTAGAAGAGGTTTACCTGGGCTGCGCCAACCAGGCTGGCGAGGATAACCGTAATGTTGCCCGCATGGCAACGCTGCTGGCCGGCTTTCCTGTGGAGGTTGCTGCAGTCACCTTCAACCGCCTGTGCGCCTCCGGGCTGAATGCCATCAACCAGGCAGCCCGGGCGATCCGCGCCGCCGAGGGAGATATCTTCATCGCTGGAGGCGTGGAAAGCATGTCGCGCGCGCCATACTCGATCCCGAAAGCCGAACAGCCTTTCGCTTTTGGAAACCTGACGGCCTGGGACACGGCGCTGGGCTGGCGCTATCCAAATCCCCGGATGCAAGAGATGTACGGCACAGAAGCAATGGGTGAGACGGCTGAGAACATCGCTGAACTGATGCCGGGGATCACGCGCCTGATGCAGGACGCCTTTGCGGCCGAGAGCCACCGCCGAGCGATCGAGGCCATCGACAGCGGCAGGTTTGGCGAGGAGATCGTGGCGGTTACTGTGCCGCAGAAGAAAGGTGAGGGGCAGGTGGTCAGCACAGATGAGCGCCCCCGGCGCGACACCACCGCCGAATCGCTGGCGCGGCTGAAGCCCGCCTTCCGCAAGAACGGCTCGGTGACCGCCGGGAACGCTTCTGGCCTGAATGATGGTGCGGCAGCGCTGCTGCTGTGCAGCCGGGAGAAGGCCAGGGAGCTAGGGGTCAAGCCCATGGCCCGCGTAGTGACCAGCGCCGCTGCCGGCGTGGCGCCGCGCATCATGGGGCTCGGCCCGGTACCAGCGGTCAAGAAAGCGCTGCAGCGCGCCGGGATTTCCATAGAGCAGATCGGCCTGGTGGAATTGAACGAGGCGTTCGCCGTGCAGGCGCTGGCGGTGATGCAGGAGCTCGGGTTGAAACACGAATCCACCAACGTCAACGGCGGCGCCATCGCCCTGGGGCACCCGCTGGGGTGCTCTGGAGCGCGCATCATGACCACCCTGCTGCACGAAATGCGCAGGCGTGCTCCTTCAGCCAGGCGGCCGTTTTACGGCCTGGCGACCCTGTGCGTTGGTGTAGGCCAGGGTGAAGCAACCATTGTGGAGTGGATGGGCGAAGAATAAACCAATCAAACTAACAGAACAAGGCATTTCAGGTGAAAAAATGGGAATGATCCAACCAAAAACAGAAGACATGCTGCGCCATGGATTCAAGTATATGAACCGCTTTATGCTGACCATGTGGAAGCTGGGGCTGGGGAACTGGGTGAACTATTGGCCCGAGGGTACCGGGCGCATCATGGTACTCACCCACATTGGAAGAAAAACTGGAGCACGCCGGCAAACACCAGTCAATTTTGCACTGATCGAGGGGGACATTTACTGCACGGCTGCCTTTGGAGCAACCTCCGACTGGTACTTAAACCTGCGGGCAAATCCCAACGTAGAGGTCTGGCTGCCCGAAGGGTGGTGGGATGGGCAGGCAAAGGATATCTCGGCCCACAAGGACCGGCTGAAAATCCTGCGAGAAGTGCTGATCAACAGCGGCTTTGCCGCCCGGGCAGCCGGGATCGACCCGGTAGCATTTAGCGATGAAAAGCTTGACCAGGCCACATCAGCATACCGGCTGGTGCAAATCCGGCGCACCGCAGCGCGCACCGGACCCGGCGGTCCTGGTGAGTTGGCCTGGATCTGGCCGATGCTGACCTTCGTTCTGCTGTTAAACCTGCTGATCCGGCCCCGCCGGCGGTAATCCCTGCCCCCAAAAGCCCGGCACCTCCGGTCAGGAGGCGCCGGGCCTGTAGAATCATACGATGGCAGGCAGCCTGCCTGAAATCAGCGGGCCCTGACGGCGTTGATAAAATCTGCCAGCAAGCCGTAAGCTGTGGTGTGCGGGCCTGGATCTGCTTCGATCAGCGATAGCTTGCCCAGCACATCCGTCTCAAACTGGACGATACTGGTTGTGCCATCCACCCGGTAAAGCGGCGAATCTGCCCCAATCTGTTCGGGAGAGACTTTTGCCTGGACGCCGTGCGCCGTACGGCGTGCGGAGCATACCAATTTCCACCGCTTTCCCTGCTGCCGGGCAGCCTCGATCTCGGCGGGGCCAATGCCACGAATTCCAGTGCGCTCTACCTCTTGAGGTTTTACCGGCACCCCCATCAACACGGTCGCCAGCGCGGCAACCTTAACCGAGGCATCCCAGCCATCCACATCCCCGCTGGGATCAGTCTCGGCAATGCCAATCTGCTGGCAGTAGGCGACCGCCTGGTCAAATGCCTCACCATTCTCCATGCGCGATAGGATCATATTGGTCGTCGAGTTCAGCACTCCATAAAGCACCTGCAATCTGGCAGTCGGGATAGCCTCGCGAAACAGGGAAAAAATGGGTGCACCATCCATGACAGCAGACTCGAAAAAGAACCTGCGCCCCTGCCGGGCTGCCAGCCCGGACAGATCCTGGTAAGCGTGGACCACCGGGCCTTTGTTGGCGGTGATGGCGTGCATTCCCAATTCCAGCGCCAGTCGCAGGTGATCTACCGCCGGCTGGCCGGTCTCATAGTTTACCGGGGTATTTTCAAAAAGCACCTCCGCTCCGCAGCGGCGGATAAAATCAAAGCTGTCCTGGGGAACAGGCGCAGCCGACAGGCCGGGCAGTTCAGCCCGGAGCGCCTGCTCCAGGTCAATCCCGAGTGGATTGATTGCTGCGCCGTGGCGGCCAGTGGCAATGCCTGTGACGGAAAAGGTTATGTCAAATTCCGCTTTCAAATCTGCTTGCTTGGCCAGCAGCAGACGCGCCAGGGCCTTCCCGACATTTCCATAACCTAACAACGCCAACTTATAATGTGGCATCCATACCTCCTTACTCGTTTTGGTTTAAATCTGCGGCCAGGGAAAAGGCCGGTGATTGGGCAATGGAGCGGGGAAAACCCCTCGTTGGGCCAGGCTGGCTGCCCGCTCATGCAGGGCGGCAATTTCAGCGCCGCTCAGGTATTTTGCAAGCTGAGTCACCCATGTTCCCGTTTCCTCCTGATCGCTTTCCAGCTGGCGAGAAAACTCTCCCAATTGGACGCACAGATCTTCTGGGACAGGCTGATCAATAAAATCCCAGATCACCGTACGCAGCTTATACTCCTGGTGAAAACAGATACCATGATCGATAAGCCAGATGTGGTTGTTTTTGTCGACCAGGACATGGCTGCCTTTGCGATCCGCATTGTTGATGACCAGGTCAAACAGGACCACCGGGCGCAAACGTTGGCGGTCCTCGTCGCTGAAGTTGAAGTAATGATATTCCGGGTTGTGGTCGACAAACAACTGCAGCGATCCGGCGCCCAGCGGGCCTCGCTTGCGGTACAGGGTGGGAGGCACAAGCTGCCACCCCAACCCTTCGCTGACCAGGTATGCCGCCGCTTCGCGCTTTGCCAGGGAGGCTGCCGGGAAATCCCACAAAGGCCTCTCACCGCGGGTTGGCTTATATACCGCCGAGAGGGATTCGCCCTCGTAATCTACGCGGGTCAGGAAGGTATAATTAGAACCCCAGACAAATTCACCCCGAACGGTAATCGTCCCTTTTTCGAGAATCTCCAGGGTCTTGTGCGCTTCGTTTCCCATCCCGGTCTTAATGCTTGTGACCGTTTTTCTTTGGACAGAAATGACCTTCCGGTTCCATGGGCTCACCGCACTGTGGGCAGATGGGCCGGCCGCGCCCGGCCACTTCCATCCCCCAACTGCACATGGCGCGCAGTTGGGGGCGCGTGCACCAGAAGCGCACCACGCTCGCCTCCTCATCCTGCTGCTCCTCGCCAACCAGCTCACGCAGCACCAGGACGACCAAATCGTGCTCGATCTCGTAAGCCAGGGCCAACTCACCGACCCGGAAGAGCGGGTCGACCGGCGGCTGGATATGCATTTTATCCTCTTCATAATCAGCCGCTGCATCGGGCAAGGTGGGATACTTCTCGTACACCTCTGCCAGAAACTGCTCCAACCCAACCGCCAGGGACTGAAGCTGTACTTTCTCAACAATCAATGTGACGGTGCGCTTCCCCTGCCAGCCCTGGATATAAAAAACCCTTTTGCCGGGTTGGCCAAGTGCATCACAGGTGATATGGCTGACTGGGCGGATATCAATTTCATTGGGTGGCATACATCACTCCACAATACTGTTCAATGTTTGGATAGAAGCTCACCGGGTGAGCGGTAGAGCTCCAGTCCCATTCAGACAAAGTATACCAGAATTTTTAGGACGGGCAATTTTAACCAATCTTTTTGATCGCCAGGCTCAAATGGTACGGCACGAGGGCTACCTCTGAAACCCGGTAGACCCCTTTGCACACCAGACGCATCATTTGTTTTGCAAGCCGCTGTCTGCCCGGCGTCAGCGCATACCAGACATCAATGCTGTCAGCGCAGCCATGCGGCCGCAACAGCCGCGCATCACCCGGTAAATATCCCATAATCTCCTGCTCTGATCCCCCACGGACACCCTTTCTCAGCAGATTCTCCCAGGTATCATCCCGAGGCACTCGCGAGGAGAACCACCGCGCCATATTCAAGGCGAGACGGTCAGGAACATAGTTGAGCAGCGGCAGTCCGGTGGTATGTTTCTCCAGTGGGAAATAGCGATTGGGCGTCTGGTTGAGATACAAAACCCCGCCGTGTTTCAAAACATGCCACAGTTTTTGCAACAGAGGCGCCCGCTCACCGGGTAGAAGGTGCTCATAAACTGCACTGAGCAGCACAAAATCAAACTCACCGATCTGTGCAGGCAAGTCCTTCTCACTCGGGGACAGCCAGACCTCAAAATTGTCCAGCCGGTAATAGTTTGCCCTGGCCTGCGCCAGGTTTACAAAGTTCTCCACCAGGTCGACGCCCACGACGCGGGTGTGGGGAAACATCCTGGCCAGAATCACGGTGGAGGCGCCGCACCCACAGCCAAAGTCAAGCAGCCGCCCACCCCTGAAATCAGCCGGCTTGGCGTATAAGAAAAACGTCTCCTCCAGGCTGCTCCTCACATAAGCCGGGTCCTCCTCCCGCCTGATCTCGTCGAGCACAAACGGTCCTTTGACGGCTAATATCTGCTCAATAAGCTGGAGGGGATAGGCAGTTTCATAATAGCGAATTGGGACGTGAACCAGGGCATTCTTCGGTTCTACACTGATCGACCGCTTTCCCTCAGCCAGATCTACAATATCAACGTTTACCTCAGAATGTTCCAACCGGATGGTCATGGGTATTGACTCCCAACTTCACAATCTCTTGAACACAGCCCCGCTCCGAGCAATTCAGCAGGCCCATGAAAGGACAAGATCGCCGCGGTTACCAGCCGTCGCCGCCTGATCCAAGTAGCGGCCTAAGAAATCCCCTGGAGAAAGGAAAAATCATAATTTAAAGCCAGTAAGCGGCAGCCCGCCTCACTTATATGCAGCGCGGTCACCGAGGCTGGGGACACAACCAGGCGTTGGAACAGATCCAGCGGCTGGCCAATATAAAAGGCGGCAGCCAAGCGGATCGGGTCGGCGTGCGAAAAGCAGGCCACCACATCCTTTTCCTGGTGCATCCCGGCAATGGTTTCAATTTCCTGCACAATGCGCAGCTGTGTCTCGGCAAAGTTCTCCCCGCCCGGGAAGCGCATGCGCGATGGGTTGTGCTGCACGGTTTTCCAGGCCTTCAAGCGGCTCAGCCCTTTTATCTTTTGACCCTGCCACTCGCCGTAATTGCTTTCAATCAGCCCCTGCCGGGAGAGGATCTCCAGTTTGAGGGCTTCCGCCAGGGGCTGGGCTGTTTCCATACAGCGCTCCAAAGGGCTGCTGTATATCGCCTTAAAGGGGACACCAGCCAGCTTTTCGGCCAACAGCAGCGCCTGCTGCCTGCCGGTATCATTCAGATGCACCCCTGGCAGGCGGCCTGCCAGGCGGCCTTTTTTCACATAGTCGTTTTCTCCGTGACGGATCAGTGCAATGAGCGGCATAGGATTTATGGGGTAGCAGTAGGACGATGACGGTGTTTGATGTCCTGGATGGTGTCCTGGGGTAGATCCGGCAGATCCTGGGTACGAGAAATCCCCAAGGCCAGGCGCTGCGCCTCTCGCCAGCGCGCCAGGCGATCCTTCACCTGGGTCTCGTATCCCTGGACAGACGGCCGGTAAAAATAGGTCCCCAGCAGCGAGGCGGGTAGATACTGCTGAGGCAGGAAATGGTCCGGGTGCTCGTGCGGATACTGGTAGCCCTGGCCATGGCCTAACGCCACGGCGTCCCGGGAGGCATCCTGCAGATGCTGCGGCACGCCGGTCTTTCCCTCGGCTTCGATCAGTTGAAAAGCCTTGAAATATGCCCCGGCAGAATTGGACTTGGCCGCGGTGGACAGGAACAGGGTAGCTTCGACAATAGGATAAATTCCTTCAGGCATACCCACATAGTCAAAGGCCTGGGCAGCAGCGTTAGCCACCACCAGCCCCAGCGGGTCGCCCAGGCCAATATCCTCGCCGGAGAGGATCAGCAGGCGGCGCAGGATAAAGCGTGGATCCTCGCCCGCATACAGCATCTTGGCCAGCCAGTATAGGGCCGCGTCTGGGTCTGAGCCGCGCACCGACTTGATAAAAGCAGAGATGGTATCGTAATGGGCATCGCCGTCCTTATCATACAGCACCGCCCGACGCTGGATGGACTCCTGGGCCACCTCCAGGGTGATGTGCACCATACTGTCCTGACCAACCGGAGTGCTCTCGACCGCCAGTTCCAGGGCATTCAGGGCATTGCGGGCGTCGCCTCCAGCGACGCGGATCAGGTGATCCAGAGCATCCTGCTCCACCAGAACCTGGAGCTTGCCGTACCCCCGCTCCGGGTCATTGAGTGCGCCCTGCAGCACCCGGCGCACATCCTCGTCACGCAGGGCGCGCAGTTGAAAAACGCGCGAGCGCGAAACCAGGGCGCCGATCACCTCAAAATAGGGATTCTCGGTTGTGGCGCCGATCAGGGTAACGGTGCCATTTTCCACATGGGGCAGCAGGGCGTCCTGCTGGGCCTTGTTCCAGCGGTGAACCTCATCCACGAAGAGGATAGTTTTCTTCTGGTACAGCTTGCGCCGCTCCAGAGCCTTTTCAATCACTTCCTTGAGCTCTGCCTTACCAGCCAGCACCGCCGAGAGGGTATCAAAATGAGACCTGGTCTGATTGGCGATGCACATGGCCAGGGTGGTTTTACCCGTACCGGGAGGTCCCCACAGGAGAATGGAGGAAAACAGGCGGTCTGCCTCGATGGCGCGGCGCAGCAGCTTGCCCGGGCCAAGGATCTCCTCCTGGCCAATATACTCGTCCAGGGTGCGCGGGCGCATGCGGGCGGCCAGTGGCGCTTCGGTCTTCATGCGTTGTTCGTGAGCATGGGTAAAGAGGTCCATAATACGGATATGATTATAACGCCGGGTAAGAGGTTGGGCAAGAAATACCTTTTCCTTCTCGTTCGTGCCAAGGTCTGCTAAAATAAACCTGGGTATACTCAGGTCGGCTGTCCAGGCTACTGAGCGCCTTTTCCTCTTCGGGGTTGAAACCCCAAGCATACCCGATTTTAATACAAAAACGGCCGCTCCCTTTGGGGCGACAAAGGAGTCAGAACATGAGCGACCAATCTTCTCTTATCAGCAATGCGTTTCAAACCTTTATGACCGAAGCACCCCAACACGCACAAGCATGGGGGACAATGGTACAAAACCTGGCAAACGCGAGCGCCCTCGATAAAAAGACGGCTGCATTGGCGTATTTGGCGGTACTCGCTGCATTACAATTGGAAAGCGGAATCCCCTTCCATGTTCAGACAGCCAAACAATCCGGCGCCTCGCGGGAAGAAATTATTAGTGCAATTCTAATTGGGTTACCCGCTGCTGGTCATCGTGTCACACAAGTATTACCTGCCGCAATCGCAGCCTATGACACTTTATAAAATAACAACAGCATGAATATCTACATTCAGCGACCAATACAGCGCGCACCTGGGACAGGTGGGATTCTGTGCATATCGAGCATTTTCTAAATCCGAAAAGAAACCGCTCCCGGAATGAATCCGGGCCTGCCAGCAGGTAACGTGCATCGTTAAACAAGAAGCATCCGGGAAGTCATGATACAATTTTATGATGAGCGCGCTGAAATTCCCCTATTTCATCTGGGATTACGATCTCACGGATACTGATGTCCGGGCCATATTGCATGGGGATGACGAAAAGCAAAAAGCTTGGGTTGTTGCACGCATGTTAGAGTCCGCGCGCTATGAGGATATCTGGCAGTATATTTCACTGGCAGAATTGCGCGCCATCTTTCCAAAACTCCAACTTAAACCCCAGGTGCGCGCCGCCTGGGAGTTTGCCTTAAGCGTATGGGCAACCATTCCAGACCATGAGCGCTAACATTGCTCTACAAGATCGCTTTCTTGAGCTTTTTTTTGCCGGACCGCTGGCAGAGCATTTCTATCTGACCGGTGGAACGGCCCTGGCGCGCTATTACTTCCACCATCGCGAGAGCCTAGACCTGGATTTATTTACCAACAACTTCGAACAAGATTTCACCCATGTCAACCAAGTGATATTGGGGATCTTGCACACTTTGGGTCTGCGGATTACCAGCCAGGTTGCCACCGCCACATTCATACAGTACATTGTGACAGATACAGATGGAAACGCGCTAAAAATTGACCTGGTGAAAGATGTACCGGTTCACTTTGGCTCACTTGTCGAACGATCAGGCATTCGGCTAGACAGCCTGGAGAATATTGGCTCGAATAAAGTCCTGGCAGTTTTTGGACGTACCGACGCCAAGGATTTTATTGACCTATACTGGATACTGCATCATACCGAACTGAAATTTGATCCGTTATTTCGGCAAGCAAAACAGAAAGATTTGGGACTTTCAGAACTTTACCTGGCCTATGCGCTGCAGAATGTGGAGAAAATTCGGCTGTTTCCGCGCATGTTACAGTCTCTGCCCTGGGAGGATGTGAAGACTTTCTTCCAGACGCTTGCTCGAGAACTGCTCCGGGGCATCAAACCCAATTAAGTGATTCTCGAACATCCTTCATAAAGAGGATGGTTTTCCTCTGGTACAGCTTGCGCTGCTCCAGGGCCTTTTCGATCACATCCTAAAGTTCTGCCTTGCCAGCTAACACCATCGAGAGGGCGCAGCGCGTGAGCGTGGGTAAAGAGGTCCATAAAACTGATATGATACTAACGCCGGGCAAGGGTCTGGGCAAGAAATACCAGCGGAGGGATTACGTACACAAGTCTGCAAAGATCAAATCGCGGTAAAATCAGGCCATTGGACACAACCTTGCTACTAATTATTACCTTGCAAGCAATAAGCAGCGCACTGGCTGTGTATATGGCGCGGACTGCCTGGAACCGTCGCGGTCTGGCTGGAACGCCTGCCATTTACTTTGCATTGGCGGTCCTATGTGCGGGAGTTTATGCATTGGCTTACGCGGGTGAGCTCTCCAGCCAGACCGTAGAGGGCGCACTTGCCTGGCTCAGCTTCGAATACGTTGGCATCCCCTTCATCATCCCCCTGTGGCTACTTTTCGTGATCTCCATCACTGGCCACGAGCAGTGGATCACCAGGGGACGCCTGGTAGCGCTGTTTGTGGCACCAACTGTGACCATGGTTGCAATGCTTACCAGCCACTGGCACTCCCTTTTCTTGACAAATCCGCGGTTAAATCCATCTGGCCCTCTGCTCACCTTGGATTTTGATGGAGGTCTGCTGTACTGGCTCAGCCAGTTTTACGACAATCTCGGGATGGTACTGATTACGATCATGATTATACGGTGGTGGGTACGCTCCCAACCTGCCTTCAGGCGCCAGGCACAAATTTTTCTGCTAGGCACCTCTTTGCAGTGGGCAGGCCTGGCCATCTTTGTCTTGGGCATTGCCCCTTACAACCTCGACCTGTCCTCACTAACCTTGGTCCTGGTCGGCCTGATTTTTATGATCGGCCTGTTTCGCTTTCGCGCCCTGGACCTGGTCCCCATGGCACGCGATGTCATTTTTAACCACATGGCAGACGGCATCCTGGTGTTGGATGTGACGAACCGTGTGATTGACCTCAATCCAGCCATCCAAGAGATGCTCACCGTGCGGCCCGGCGCCATTGGACAGCTAGCCAGCGATATCTTGCGCTCCTGGCCAGGGCTAGTGATGCAGATTGCTAACAATGCCCCTGTGAAAGTGGAATTTGAGGGGTTTTCCCGCCATTTCCAAAGCGAACTTACGCCAGTGAGAGACAAAGCGAATCAGGTTACGGGCAAGATTGTCACCATCCACGATACTACCCAGACCTTCCAAATGCTGGAGCAGATGCGCGTTCTTGCCACGCGAGATCCACTCACGAACCTTTACAACCGCCGCTATTTCACCGAGCTGGGAAACCGCGAGTTCGATCGCCTAAGCCGCCACGCTGGCATGATTTCTTTTGTCGCCATTGACATCGACCATTTCAAGCAAGTGAATGACACTTATGGGCATGCTGGAGGCGACAAGGTGCTGCAGTCCATCGCGAAATTGATCGAAACGACGATCCGTAAACCGGATATTGCGTGCCGTTCCGGTGGTGAAGAGTTTTGGGCGCTCCTACCTGACACATCCATTACAGAAGCGTTGATCGTTGCTGAGCGCCTGCGAATGGAAATTGAACAATTCGACGCGCCGTTTGAAAACACCTGGATCAGGGTGACGGCCAGTTTCGGTGTCTCTGGGTCTGGCCACGCGACCAGGGTCACCCTTTCAGAAATGTTAAACTGCGCTGATCAGGCTCTATATGAAGCCAAGTCTGGTGGACGCAACTGTGTGCGATGGTGTCCATGCGGAGAATAACTGGAGAATGTGCGGAAATTGGCAAAACCAGGTCTTTATTGCCCACTCCAGGCTAAGGTGAGATAGCTGCTTCCAGGCATGCCCGAATTCCAGGCAAAACAAGGTGGTGTAGCATCAGGTCCATTTCCTGCGGTGAGTAGGGCATTTTATTCTCCACCCACCACCGCAGCATGGTTATCAGGCTGCCTGAGACAAATTGGGCCATCACCGGGATTGGGACGGCAGGCTGCCGACCTGCAGGCAGCAGTGTGGACAGATCGCCAGCCATTTTCTGACTCCAATACTCCTGTCCCTTTTCCAGAAACAACTCCAGCCCCTGGCCGCGCATCACACCTTTAAAAAGCTGGTGATTTTCCTGAACGTGCTCAAACAATTCGCGCACCGGAAGCAAATGCAACTCACCCGTTGCAGATTGCTCCCCCAGCTGGTTAAGACCATCCATCATCCGCGCCAACACAGCGGTCATCAAATCCTCTTTATCCTGAAAATGGGCATAAAATGTGGAGCGGCCCACATCCGCCCGGTCGAGAATATCTTGCACGGTGATGGCTGTGTAACTCTTTTCCTGCATCAGCGATACCAAAGCCTGAACCAGGATACGCTGAGTGCGCTGTGTGCGGCGATCGGTTTTAAGATTGGTCATGGGTTTGCTCCTTTTCTGCACAGATCGCCATTTTTGTTCACTAATGAACTTTTTTCCATCTTTGAAGGTTGACTGATATCAGGAAGATTCATATACTAATAATCGAACATGATGTTCAATAACTTACACATTATACACCATTTTATGAACAGGAGAACACAAGATGTTACACCACCATTCACACACCAGGCCGGCGCAAACCGAAGGACGGTTGATCCGTTGGGCGCCCTTCTATGATACCTTAACGAATATTTTGACCCTTGGCCATGCCGACCGCCTGCGCAGGATGACCATTGACCTGGCTTTGCTAAAACCCGGCGAATCCCTCCTGGATGTGGGCTGCGGCACAGGCGGCGTTACCATCCCTGCCAAGGAGCGGCTTGGGCCTTCCGGCAAAGCAGTCGGGGTCGACCCGGCACCCGAGATGATCGATGTTGCCCGGCAGAAAGCACAGCACAAGGGCACGGACGTTGACTTTCGTATCGGGGTGATCGAAAACCTGCCCTTTCCTGATGCATCCTTCGATGTGGTCACCGCCAGCCTGATGATTCACCACCTGCCAGTTCACCTGCAAGTTAAAGGCCTGGCAGAGATATACCGGGTGCTCAGACCTGGCGGACGATTGCTGATTGTGGATATGCTTAGCCCCAATGCCTCCCATGGCCGACAAATGCTGACATTTCTGGCAATGCACCGCCGCCTTGAATCCGGGCTCGAAGCATACCAGACACTGCTCAAAGATGCCGGTTTCCAGGATGTCACCCAATCTGATCAACATTTCTTTGTTATCGGATTTTTACGCGCCACCAAGTGATACCTGTCATCTCAAAAAGCAACGATGATAAAGTTCAATATCCACCGAAAGGATATTGAACTTTATTATAATTACAACACACAGGGATAGGAACCGCCAAAGTTATGCTTGACGACAAGCAAGAAGTCTGCTGTAAATTGATGGCAAATGAGGCATATTCCGGATTGGACTTATGCTAAAATGATCACTTGTCCATCTTATTGTCCGCGCCATCGGTTTTTACCAGGCGACTGGGTTTGAAGCGAGGTCTATCGATTGAAAGGGTCTCAATGGCTGAATTAAAAACCAAGCCCACAGATATCAGCGTAGGGGCATTTATTGCCAGCCTCCCAGATGAACAAAAACGCCAGGACTGCCTGGTTATCCTGGAGTTGATGAAAGAAGTGACCGGGGCAGAACCAAAAATGTGGGGGGAAAGCATCATTGGCCTGGGCAGCCATCATTACCGTTATGCCAGCGGAACGGAGGGGGATTGGTTTATGGTTGGCTTCTCACCGCGCAAACAGAATATCACCATCTATCTAATGTATGGCGTTGAGGACCATCCAGAGATAATGAAAAAGTTGGGCAAATACAAGACAGGAAAAGCCTGCTTGTATATCAAGCATATCTCCGATATTGATCTGGAGGCTCTGAAAGAATTAATTATTCTCGCGGTTGAAGAGACCAGGCGTTCGGAAAGTTAATGAAAGAAGGTGTTCCATGAAACTCACCGGGTTACATTTCCTGCTCACTTACCGATGTATTTTTGAATGTGATCACTGCTTTGTCTTCAGCGGGCCTAACCAACCAGGCGTATTCACCCTGGTGCAGATTCGCGACCTGCTGCAGCAAGCGCGTGCCATGGGTACGGTGAATTGGATTTACTTTGAAGGCGGCGAGCCATTTCTCTACTACCCCCTGATGGTCAAGGGAGTGGAAGAAGCCTCCAGGATGGGGTTTCAGGTAGGGATCGTCAGCAATGCCTTTTGGGCAACAAATGAACAAGACGCCCTGACCTGGCTGCAACCGCTGGCTGGCAAACTGCAAAAGCTGACGCTGAGCAGTGACCTGTATCATGCCGACGAGTGGCTGAGCCAGCAGGCGCTGTGCGGAGAGAGGGCAGCCGAGAAGCTGGGCATCTCAACCGGGAGGATCAGCGTTGCCCAGCCTGAAGGCTGCGTCGA
Organism: uncultured Chloroflexota bacterium; assembly: GCA_903871905.1. Lineage (GTDB taxonomy): Bacteria > Chloroflexota > Anaerolineae > Anaerolineales > UBA4823 > CAIQIV01. The sequence continues at coordinate 20,749 of CAIQIV010000386.1, forward strand.
TCAAGCCAACCCAGAACCGGAGGGAATCTCCACTTTGATGTATCGCGGCCGGGCAGCGCGAAAGCTGGCTTCCCAGGCGCCTCACTACTCCTGGGAGAGATACACAGAGTGCCCGTATGAAGACCTGGTAGATCCGGGAAGGGTGCACGTAGACCCCTACGGGAACCTGCACATCTGCCAGGGGATCATCATTGGCAATGCTTTCGAGCGCTCGCTGGCAGAGATCTGCGAAAGCTACCAGCCGCATGAACACGCTATCTGCGGGCCGCTTATCTCGGGTGGACCGGCAGAACTGGCCCGGCGGTATAACACAGAACCGATGGTCGACTACGCAGATGCCTGCCATCTGTGTTTCGAGACGCGCCGCGCGCTGCGCCCTCAGTTTCCTGCCATCCTGGCTCCGGCACAGGTTTACGGCGAGTAGAAGTTAGAACCCATGAGCGAAACCATCCAGATATTGATTACCCTACCTTTTACCGATGACCTGCTGGCAAAGATCCAGACAGTCTCTCCAAGGCTGCAGCTCAATCTCGTGCGCGCGCATAAGGTGGAAGAGGTCCCGAACGAGGATTGGCGGCGAACTGAGGTGTTGTACACGAATCGAGTCCTGCCCAACCCAGAGCTGGTCCCCAACTTGCGCTGGATCCAGTTTCATTGGGCAGGTGTGGATCATGTCATGGAGCATCCCCTGCTGCACATGAAAGAGGTAGAGGCAACCACCTTGAGCGGGGCAGCCGCCTCCCAGGTGGCAGAATATGCAGTCATGATGCTGCTCAGTCTGGGACGGCGGATGGCCGAGATGATGAGCTGCCAACGGAAAGGAGAATGGCCAAAGGATCGCTGGGAGCGCTTCAGCCCGCGCGAGCTGCGGGACAGCACGGTGGGCATCCTGGGTTATGGCAGCGTAGGACGGCAGATCGCCCGGCTGCTGTTCCCGTTTGGTGCCATCGTCCTCGCTACCAAGCGGGATGTGATGCATCCCGAGGACAAGGATTATATGCCGCCGGGCATGGGGGACCAGAACGCGGATTATGTCTACCGGCTGTACCCGTCCCAGGCAGTGCGATCCATGATGAAAGAATGCGACTTTATAGTCAATACGCTTCCTCTGACCCCACAGAACCGCAATCTGATCGGCGTTGAAGAGCTGGGGGTGATGAAACCCACAGCCTACTTTCTCGATCTGTCACGTGGAGGCGTGGTCAACCAGAATGCCCTGATAACCGCGCTGCGCGAGCATAAGATCGCAGGCGCAGCGCTGGATGTCTTTCCAGAGGAGCC
>CAIQIV010000387.1 GCA_903871905.1 uncultured Chloroflexota bacterium
ACCTCCTGGGGGCGCTTCAGCGCATCAAGTAAATGGGGATGATGATCACCAGCCAGCTGGCCAGGTTGGCGGCCGCGGCAGAAAGCCAGTCATAGCCGGGCGTCTCCCGGCGCAGGCGGATCAGGACGCCTCCCTCGATGGCGGTGGTGAGACACATGCCCAGCAGCAGCCCGCCCAGGCCGAAGCGCGGCGCCAGCCACAGGGCGGCAAAGCGCACCAGGCAGGAGGCCAGGTTCATGAGCAGGGAGGCGCGGGCAGAGGTGCGGAAGTCGCCCCAGCCGAGCAGCTGCAGGACGACCATCTCGGCCAGGACCACCAGGGCCAGGACCACCGCCAGGGCGGAGGCAACCAGCAGCAGCATGCCCAGCGGGTCCGGCTGCTGCTGAACGGGGAGCGGGTTGGCTGCCAGGCGTATCATACCCTAGATTGTATCTGTTTCTGGCTAATGGTGCAAATCAAAACCCCCGGAGGGCTCCCCGGGGGCTGGCAGCCGCCAAGGCTCAATCAGCCCAGGCAGACGTAAGGGCGGAGGAACTGCCCGGTGTAGGAGGCGTCGGTGGAGCAGACCTGCTCGGGGGTGCCGGCGACCACCACCTGGCCGCCGCGGTCGCCGCCCTCGGGACCCAGGTCGACCAGGTAGTCGGCGACCTTGATGATGTCCAGGTTGTGCTCGATGATCAGCACGCTGTTGCCGGCGTCCACCAGGCGCTGGAGCACGTCGATCAGCATGTGGACATCGGCGGCGTGCAGGCCGACGGAAGGCTCATCCAGGACGTAGATGGTGCGGCCGGTGGCGCGGCGGGAGAGCTCGCGGGCCAGCTTGACGCGCTGCGCCTCGCCGCCCGACAGGGTGGGGGCGGGCTGACCGATGCGGATGTACCCCAGGCCGACCTCCTGCAGGGTCTGCAGGCGGCTGACCATGGACTGGAAGGCGGAGAAGGTTTGCAGGGCCTGGTCCACGGTCAGGTCGAGCACATCGGCAATGTTCAGGTCCTTGAAGCGCACCTGGAGGGTCTCGCGGTTGAAGCGCGCCCCGTGGCAGACGTCGCAGGGGACGTAGATGTCGGGCAGGAACTGCATCTCGATGCGCAGCTGACCCTGGCCCTGGCAGGCCTCGCAGCGACCGCCGTGGACGTTGAAGGAGAAGCGCCCGGGCTTGTAACCGCGCACCTTGCTCTCGGGGAGCTCGGCGAACAGGCTGCGGATGTGGTCGAAGAGGCCGGTGTAGGTGCCGGGGTTGGAGCGCGGGGTGCGGCCGATGGGGGACTGGTCGATGTTGATGATCTTGTCCAGGTATTCCAGGCCCTCGAGGCGCTCGAACTCGCCGGGCAGGGTGTGGGCGCCATTGAGCTGGCGGGCCAGGGCCTTGTAGAGGATCTCGACCATGAGGGTAGACTTGCCCGAGCCGGAGACGCCGGTGATGCACACCAGCTTGCCCAGGGGGAAGCCGACGTCGATGTTTTTGAGGTTGTTGGCGCGGGCGCCGACGATCTTGAGCCACCTGCCGTTGCCGCCGCGGCGCACCTGGGGGATGTCGACCTTCATGCGCCCGGAGAGGTAAGCGCCGGTGAGCGAATCGGGGCTGTCGAGGATGTCCTGCACCGTGCCCTGGGCGACCACCAGCCCGCCGTGTTCGCCGGCGCGCGGGCCGAGGTCCAGGATCCAATCGGCGGCCAGGATGGTTTCGCCGTCGTGCTCCACGACCAGCACGGTGTTGCCCAGGTCGCGCAACCCCTTGAGGGTGGCGAGCAGGCGGGCGTTGTCGCGCGGGTGGAGGCCGATGGAGGGCTCGTCGAGCACGTAGAGCACGCCCATCAGGCGGGAGCCGATCTGGGTGGCCAGGCGGATGCGCTGCGCCTCGCCGCCGGAGAGGGAGGCGGCGGAGCGCTGCAGGGTGAGGTATTCGAGCCCGACATCCACCAGGAAGCCGAGGCGGGACCGGATCTCCTTGAGGATGGATTCGGCGATGGCCTGGTGGCGGCTGTTGAGCGGGGTCCCAGGGCCGGCCAGGCGCACGGCCCAATCCAGGGTGCGCTGCACCGGCCAGGAGGTGACCTCGACGATGTTATCTCCTGCCACGGTGACCGCCAGGGCTTCCTTACGCAGGCGCGCCCCGCCGCAGCTGGGGCAGATGCGCTCGCTCATGAACTCGCTGATCTTCTCGCGCATGTACTCGGAGTTGGTTTCGTTATAGCGGCGCTGGAGGTTGCCGATCACGCCTTCGAAGCTGGTGCGGAAGGTGGCCTGGCGGCCGTCGCGGTTCTGGTAATGGACGGTGACCTCTTCGCCGCGGGTGCCGTAGAGCACCAGGTCGAGCTTTTCGGGGGTGAGATCTTTGACCGGGGCGTCCAGGTTGATGTGGAAATGACGGGCGGCGGCTTCCAGGGTCTGCCAGTAGTAGCCGCCCTCTTCACGCGGGCCGCTCCATTCGGAGATGGAGATGGCGCCGTCGCGCAGGCTGAGCTCGCGGTCGGGGATGAGCAGGTCGGGGTCGATCTCCAGCTTGCCGCCCAGGCCCTGGCACTCGGGGCAGGCGCCGTGGGGGGTGTTGAAGGAGAAGGTGCGGGGCTCAATCTCGGGCAGGCTGATGCCGTGGACCGGGCAGGAGAGGTGCTCGGAGAAATACAGGTCCTGGGCGGCAGTCTCGCTGCGAGGGGCGGCAGGCTGGCCGCCCTCCGCCTCGGGCTGCAGGGCGGGGGAGGCGGGCGGGTTGAGCCACTGGATGGTGAGATAGCCCTCGCCAAACTTGAGGGCGGTTTCGATCGAATCGGTGAGGCGGGTGCGCTGGGTCTGCTGATCCACCTCGGCCACGGGGCGCTGGATGACCAGGCGGTCGACCACGGCTTCGATGGTGTGGATCTTGTAGCGGTCCATCTGGATGTCTTCTTCCAGCTCGTGGACTTTGCCATCCACGCGGGCGCGCACAAAGCCGGCCTTGCGGATCTCCTCCAGGACGGCCTGGTGGGTGCCTTTGCGGCCGCGTACCAGGGGGGAGAGCACCAGGATGCGGGCGTCTGCGGGCAGGGCCTCGACCGTTTCGACGATCTCCTGGGCGGACTGGCGCGCCACCTCGCGCCCGCACTCGGGGCAGTGGGGGATGCCGGCGCGGGCGAAGAGCAGGCGCAGGTAGTCGTAGATCTCGGTGACCGTGCCAACGGTGGAGCGCGGGTTGTGCGAGGCGCCCTTCTGGTCAATGGAGACGGCGGGCGACAGGCCCTCGATGTAGTCGACGTCGGGCTTTTCCATCTGCCCCAGGAACTGGCGGGCATAGGCGGAGAGCGACTCGACGTAGCGGCGCTGGCCCTCGGCAAAGATGGTGTCGAAGGCCAGGGATGATTTTCCCGAACCGGACAGGCCGGTGATGACAACAAACTGGTCGCGCGGGATCTCGACGGTGATATTCTTCAAGTTGTGCTCGCGCGCCCCAACCACGCGGATGACGTTCTGAGACATAAGCAAACCCCGGGTCAAAAAAGAGGATGGTGAACAGGCATATTATAGCACGAATGTTCGGTTAAACGGTGAAATTGAAATCCAATTATATCAACGATCTTGTTTGTGTTATGATTATCAAAATGAAGAAAGTTGAAAATCAACAACCAGACTACCCTCGGAAGAGTCTCCGCCGCACGATCCAGGGCATCTTCTGCGGGCTGTTTTTTTGCGCCAGCCTGCTGCCGGGGGTGGTGTCTGGCGCCAGGAAACCCGCCCAGGCGTCAATTTCAGGGCAGGCCAGCAGCGCCTATGACGTGATCGCGGCGGTGAATGCGCTGCGGGCGGGGCGCGGGCTGCCGGCTTACGAGGTCAACGGGGCGCTGATGGCAGCGGCGCAGGCGCACAGCGAATACCAGGCGTCCATTGACACGGCCACCCACACCGGGGCAGGGGGCAGCTCGGTGAAGGAGCGGGCGGCAGCGGCGGGTTACGCCGGCGGGCTGGTGGTGGAGAACATCGCAGCCGGGAACAACATGACCGCCCAGCAGGCGGTGAATATCTGGATGGGGGACAACCTGCACCTGAGCACGATGATCTCGGCGCGGGCGGATGAGGCCGGGGTGGGGGTGGCGCTGGCAGGCAACACGGTGTATTACACGCTGGACGTGGGCTCGTCCGGGAACGCCCCGGCGGTATCCAGCTCGTCCGGGTCAGAGAGCACGGAGAGCACGGTGCTGTCCACGGCCAGGCCGGCGCAGGCGACTTTTACGCCGTTCACCACCGCCACGCCCAACCCGGACGGCTCGGTGGTGCACGTGGTCCAGCCAGGCCAGGCGCTGTGGAGCATTGCCATCAGCTATAATGTCAAGTTGGTTGATCTGTATGCGCTGAACAATATGACGGAAAAGTCGGTGATCTTCCCGGGTCAGAAAGTGGTGATCCAGCGCGCCCAGCCCAGCGTCACCCCGACCCTGGCGCCCAGCGAAACGCTGCCGCCGCCCACGGCCAGCCCGACCCCCAGCATCACCATGACGCCGGCGCCCACGGAGACCCCGACCCCAACCCCCACCGCCACCTCCGCCCCGCTGTTCAGCCTGGGCGACCGGCCGGATCCCTTCCTGGTGGTGATCGGGGCGATGGTGCTGATCGGGGCGGTGTTGATGGGGATGGGTTTGGTGCTGCGCAGAGGGGGGCAGGGTTAAGCAGCCTGTTCGGGCTGGAGCTCTTTTTCGATGAACCAGGCGCCCTTGCGGTGTCCGGCATCCCTGGGAGCACGGTCGTAGTAGATGTCGAAGACCTGTCCCGCCAGGGTGCGCACCCTGAAGTAGTGCTGTCCGACACCCCACGAACCGCGCTGGGCAGCCACGGCGGCATGAGAGGGGCGCATGTTTTTCGCCATGCGCCCGCGGCGCTGGTAATCGTGCCATTCGCTCAGCATCTCTGTAATCTCGTGCAGCCTGCCCCGCCAGGTAAAAGCCTGCGGGCAGCCGGGCTTCTTTTCCAGGAGCGGCGGCTGGGAAAAGTGAACCTCGATGGGCTCGTTGAAGAAATGGAGCGGGGTGTAATTCATGGGTTTTGACAGGTCATGGCTGGCAGCGCCTGCTGCAAAGGATTATACTATCGAGGGCGGGGGATGAGCAGGCGGGGTTCACCGGCAGGGGCATCCGTGCGGCAGAAAGAAACCTTGACGGGCAGTAATATTTCAGGACAATTGTGAATTCCGGATAAAATAGCCAATTCTTCCTATTGTCATTTCTTAGGAATTGCTTATAATAGGACTATGGCAAAGAGGGCGTGTTTCGTCGTGCTTGTCGTTGCATTGATCCTGGGCAGCGGAATCGGCTGGCAGCCTGGGCACGCGCAAACCCCCCGGCAGAAGTATTTTCCCCAGACAGGCCACTGGGTGACGGGGGAATTCCTGGACGTGTACGAGCAGGCGAAAGACCCCCTGCTGCTGTATGGCAACCCGATCACCGATGGATTC
>CAIQIV010000388.1 GCA_903871905.1 uncultured Chloroflexota bacterium
CCAGATTTCCAAACAATGATATGATTTGCGGGCGGCGGACGTTGAACCACTCTTCTGCAGTGGAAATCGGCTTTCCTTCTGACGACACCAGCAGAGGCGGCAAGTCGTACGGAGGAATTTTCGCCTCGTCATAGATAACATCTTTGTCGTGGTTTTTGGGTTCGTCTGCGTAACCGTGGCAAAAAAAATACGAACTGAGTAGGATTAATAGTCCTATAAACAATGCCTTATTCATATTTTGTATGAGGCAAGTTCTAAAATGAAAAACGCGGGCTAAAGCGCCCAAGGAGACCGCATAGCTCTGGTCATCATACGAGCAGCAGCGTCATTGCCGACAATGGTTTCTTTTACTGGATCCCAATGAATTTTTCTCCTCTGCCGAATGGCTATATCACTCAGGTGGCTCATAAAATCAGATTGCACAGCGGAATCGATGTTGCTGGCAGGAGCTTTGCGGGTTAGGACGGCTTGTGCAAAGTTGCGATAATGATTATTATCCTGTAGCAGATGAATTTCATCCGGCTTAATCTTGATTTTTAATAATGATTCAGGTTCTGCAGAAATACCACCGCGTGACGGGGCTATCCATCCTTCCGTTCCCACAAAAGTTGTTTTGTCTCCTCCAGTTTTCAAGGTGAATTCCACACCACTGGCGTAGCGGCCGCGAACATCCCAGTTGACTACCGTGTCAAAGAGACCCTCAGTAGGCACCAGACCTGTGCCTTCGTATTCCACCGGTATATGAGGATATCCCCAGTGGGCAATGTCCAGAGGGTGTGCACCCCATCCTCCCAGGAATCCGATTGCGTAGTCATATATGTACCATCTTCCGCCGCCGAACACCCGATCCTTGCAGTAGGGAACCATCGGAGCAGGTCCCAGCCACAGGTCATAATCCAGACCTTCAGGAACGGGCTCAGGTTTCGCCATGCCCCCAGTTGCTCCATCAGGTGCTATCACATGGATGGCTTTTAAACTGCCGATATATCCGTTTCGGACTAACTCGCAGGCAAAGGCGCAATGGGTGTTGAAACAACGCTGCTGAGTTCCGTATTGGAATATCGCCCCATGCAGGTGCACGGCTGCCCGCAATGCTTTGTCCTGCTCCATGCTCAAGCCCAGAGGCTTTTCCACATAGACATCCTTGCCTGACCGCACGGCAGCCAGAGCGATTGGGACATGCCAGTGGTCCGGTGTGGCAATGACAACGGCATCAATATCTGAACGAGCCAGCAGATCTCGAAAATCCCGGTATATCTGGCATCCTTTGTAGGCACCGCTGTCCTTTTCCTTTCCATAGCGTTGCTCGACTTGCTGCGCTGCGGTCTCCCGGCGGTCCTTTATGGGATCGCAAACCGCCACGCTCTGGCTTTGAGCAACCCCTAAAAAACCCTGCAACAATCCGCCGCCTTGACCTCCTACACCGATATGGCCCAATGCCACACGGCGGCTGGGGGCGTTTGCACCAAAAACCGATGAAGGTACGATGTCTGGAAGACAGAGCGAGCCACTGGCCATGATGGCCTGACTGATAAAAGCACGACGCGAAATCTGGTTCGTTTTCATATAATTCCATTCCCCTGTAAGTTCAATTATTCCGTTGTAACAGCTAAATCGACTATTCTCCTTCGAATTTTCCATAAATCTCCAGCTCCCGAATTGCGGGACTGGC
>CAIQIV010000389.1 GCA_903871905.1 uncultured Chloroflexota bacterium
CACCGGTTGGATGCCCTGCGCCTGGGGCGACAGGTCGCCAAGGGGCGGCTGATCTTGCAGGATGTGACCCTGTCGATCCAGGCTGGCGAGTTTGTTTCCTTTGTCGGCGGCTCAGGCGCCGGGAAGAGCACTTTGCTCAAGGCTATGAACGGCTATGAGCCAGCAAACCAGGGCCAGATTCTGCTGGATGGCGAGCCGTTCTATCCCAAGTTGGACTTGTACCGCACCCAAATGGGTTATGTTCCCCAGGACGACATTATTCACCGCGAGCTGCCAGTCCGCCTGGCGCTGTGGTATGCGGCCAAGCTGCGTCTCCCGGATGCCAAGCCGATGGAAATTGAGGCGCGCATCCAGGATGCCCTCAAAGCGGTGGACATGGTGGAGCACGCTGATAAACGGGTGCGGGTGCTGAGCGGTGGACAGCGAAAGCGGGTGAGCATTGCCGTGGAACTCCTGGCCCGGCCTTCCCTGTTCTTCCTGGACGAGCCGACCTCGGGCCTGGACCCCGGCCTGGAAAAGAAGATGATGTACGACCTGAACCGTTTGGCTGATGAAGGTAAGACGGTTATCCTGGTCACCCATGCCACCAGCAATATTGAGCAGTGCGATTATGTGGCCTTCATGTCTTATGGACGGCTCGCATTCTTTGGCCCGCCCAAAGATGCTATCACTTTCTTCAATGCGCAGGACTTTGCTGATATTTACCTGCGGCTTTCCCAGGTGATCAACCCGGCCGCTGGCGCTCCGCCGCCTGCCGAGTTGGCCCCTTACTACCAGGCGAGCGCGGGCAAAGATGGCAAGGTGATGGCAGGCACTTTGTGGGCCGAGCATTATGCGCGGTCTACCCTTTTCCAGAAATATGTAGTGGGCCGCCAGGGAAACCTGGCGCAGGTCAAGGCCAGCGCCGCAAACGCACCGCCGCCCAAGCGCAGCCGTGACTCTGCCGTGCGTCAGATGGTGATCCTGGCGCGCCGCATGTTCGACCTGATCCGCCTGGATCCTCGCACCTTGATCATCTTGTTGGTGATGATGCCCTTTATTGGTGCTTTGTTTGCCATGGTGTCCAGCTCGAACCAGCTGGTCGGTCCGAAACAGACTGCAGAACAGGTGGATGCCAAGCTCAAAGCAAAATTGGTTGGTAAGCCGGTTGATACCAGTGCAGAAAGCATTCCCTATCCGGATGCCAAGATGCTGCTGGTCATGGTGGGGCTGGCGATGACCCAGGGCGGTACCTTTGCCGCAGCGTATGAGATTGTCAAGGAAAGGGCGATTTTCAAACGCGAGCGGGCGGTCAACCTGAGTGTGGTGGCTTATGTAACCTCCAAAATCTTTGTGTTGGGAGTGTTTGGCCTGTTCCAGGTTGCCAGCTTGCTGTTGATATTAGCGATAACCGTTAACCTGGGAGTAAAAGGTGTCGTTATTAAGCCTGGCTGGCTTGAGCTGGGGGTGAGCCTGTACCTGGGTGTGCTGGCCAGTATCACCTTTGGTTTGTTTATCTCTTCCATTGTCCCCAGCACGGACGTGGTGCTGTATGCCATCCTGGCGCAGCTCTTTATCCAGATCATCCTGTCGGGGACTTTGTTCCCCCTGCCGGATAACCCGGCCTCCAAGGCGACGGTTGGCTATTGGACGATGAATGCTTTGGGGTCTACGGTTGACTTAAAGAAACTCGATAACGAAGGAAGAAGCTGCAAAGTTGTGGAAATACCCTCCATGTCCGGTGGATCGCCGACTTTGGAGGCCCAATGCTCTGCTGCTCCGGCGATGAAGTCCGAGCAGGATGGCATGAAAAATTACAAGCACACGGCTGGACATCTGACAGCCCAGTGGATTGGGCTGCTGATGCATGTTTTGGTCTGGACGGTGCTGACCATCCTATTCCAGGCGCGTAAGAAGATCGAGTAAATCGCGCCCGGCAGGTGCTGTTGCGAAACTCCAGCACCTGCCGGGCATGGTGAGGAACCAGGAGGTATGGCCAGAGTTTACTGCCAGCTTTGTGGCAAGCTGATTGCTGATCGCAGCCGCTATGTGCGCCATCCGCGCTGGCCGGCAGATCGTTCGCTGCGCATTTGCACCGACTGCTATCACACACGGCCGCGCTGTAAAGCCTGTGGCATCCCCATGGCTGCCAGCTTGCCTGGCGGCCTGTGCCCTACTTGTGCCGAGAGCATCCCTATTTGCCAGGGGTGCGGCCGGCCGGTGCAGGGCAGCTTCCTGGTTTTTGATGGCCGTGTTTTTTGCCCGGATTGCAGCCAGAGCCGCCCTGCTTGTGATGGCTGTGGGGCCCCGCAGACCGATGAGCGCTGGCAGCTTTCGGACGGCCGTATTCTGTGCGTTGCCTGTCATATGAATGCCGTATATTCGCCTGATGAGGCCAGGGCCCTGTACGAACAGATGAAATCCGTAGCGTTACATTCGCTGGGGTTAAAGCTGAACGTCCCAACGGGATTAGCCCTGGTAGACCGCAACCAGCTGGCAGAGATTATCCGCCAGCAGAGCAACGGTGACCTATCACTGGACCCGGAAAAGACCCTGGGTATTTATGCCCGGCGTGGGATGAAGCGCGGCATTTATGTCCAGACCGGGTTACCCCGAGCTCTGCTGACTCAGATCGCAGCTCATGAGTTTGCCCATGCATGGCAGGGTGAAAACTGCCCTCTGCTGCGCGAGCCCTTGATGCATGAAGGGTTTGCCGAATGGACTGCTTATCAGATCCTGGATCAATATGGTTATGCCGGGCTGCAGAAGCAAATGCTGGCTCGTACCGACGTCTATGGCCAGGGGCTGCGTTGGGCATTGGATTTAGAACAGCGTGTTGGTATGGAAGGGCTAATTGCTGCATGCCGGACGGCGCAGCAAGCGGCCTGAGCCTGTCTTAGGCCAAGAGAGGAGAGGCCAGGTGTTTTGTCCTTATTGTGGTGGCGCAAATCAAGAGGAGTATAAATTTTGCCGGCATTGTGGTAAGAAGCGGCCGGATTCCCCGGCTGCGCAGCCGCCCGCCTCGTATCCTCCACCAGGACCACCGGCGCCTGTGCAGCGGCCGCATATGCCGGGATATCGCCCCGAGCCTCCTCCTCCTGCTTATCCCCCTCCACCGCCTCCCTATACGCCGCCCTTGCCGTACCCGGATCTGTCGGGCCAGCCGGCAGGGGTCCAGGGCAGGGCGGAAGTCCAGCAGGGGAGAAAGCGCTCTATCGGTTTGATCATTGCTGGTGTATTGGGAGGGCTCTTCGTTTGCTGTGCAGTCTTTGGCGCGGCTGGATTGCTCTTCCTTCAGCCGGGCTGGCTGCCGGTGATCGGCGCAGACCGGCTCCTGCTCGGCAAGTCAACCAGCGGCAACCAGGCCAACCTGTATTTGCTGAAATATGGCCAGAGCGAGGAGGATGGAAAACTGCTGGCTTCCGGTGTCAGCGATTCTTTGACCTGGCTGTCTTCACTGGCGGTTGGTGCTCGCGGCCGGACGCTGTCCCATCAGGCTTATAATTTTGGGGTTTTCTTGCCGGGTGGAAAAGATCTGTTGGTCTGGTATCGAAAGGACAACCAGGCGGTGATGGAGCGGGTCAAAGGCAATGAGGACCCAACCGCTATCCTGAAGACCGATGCGTCTTCCCTTTCGGGCTATGCGGCTGTTTCAAAGGATGTGCTGCTGTTGAAGGGTATGGCGCAGGACCGCCTGCACTGCTTCCTGGCCAAGGATGATGATCTGGCAGATGAGCTTCCGGCTGGGACAGCCTGCGTGATCTCCGATGATGGATCGGTGGTGTTGATTGCGAACAACCAGGAAGGCAAGGTGGACCTTAAAGCCGTAGAAACGGGAAACGGCGATGAAGTGCTCCTGGTCCAGGGGGAGCCGGTAGATTACATGGTGATCTCCAGCGATGGCTCGCGCGTGGCGTATACCAAAAAAGTGGGTGAGAAGACCCAGGTGGTGCTGGTTAGGCGCAGCGATGGTGAGGTGCTTTCCCGCAGCTCTGAGATGCCCGAATTTGTGGATTTCTCCTTTTCTCCCAGAGAAAATTACCTGTATTATATTGCCCAGGAGGCGGATGGAGCGGCAAAACTGTTCCTGCTCAAGGAGGATGGGGAGGAACAGGTTGCTTCGGGTAAAAAATTCAGCGTGCGCTTCAGCCCGGATGACAGGTACCTGGTGTACCGGGTGACCACTGATAAAGATGATCTGCAGCTCTTTACCCGCAATATTGCCGAGGGCGGCAGCAAGCAGATTTTGAATGGGAAGAGTTTCAGCTTTGCCGTACCCCCTTACCTGGAGCGGATCATGGTCTACCAACAGACGCCGGAACAGCTGGTCGTGTCCAGTTATAAATTGGACGGCGAGGAGCCGGTGCAGCTGCTCAGCCGGTCAAAGCGCAGGTTAGCCGGGGTGTATTTCCTTCCAGGTCAATCGAAGCTTTTCATTGTAACTTCGGATGAGAAGGACCAACAGGAGCTGGTTGTCTCATCTTCCACTGAGGAAAATGGGTACACACTGCTTTCGAACCTGGGGCGAATCAGCCTGCTCAGCACCGCTGCAAAGGGCAACCTTTTGGTGTATTCAGCGGTCAAGTCCGGTGCCAGCAAGCCTGCATTGTATTCCATCAAGGTAGAAGATGGGGCGAATCCGGTGATCCTGGATGAAAGCCCTGAAGGGATTGTCAATGCTTCTATCTCTCCGGACTCGTCTGAGGTGATCTATACGGCGGTGACTGGCATCCGCAACGAGGATGTTGAGGTCCGCCGCGTGAAGGTTGATGGGGAAGACCCCCACGAGAAAGTCTATCTGGGCGCATACCTGGTCGATGTCCAGTGGGGCAGGATGTGGCCGTTCCTCACCGTATCCTTTGTCGATCCATAAGGACTGCATGGCTGCACCGCTCACCCTCTCGTGCTCACTTTCCTCAACCGCTGTCCCGGTGACCGGCGACCGGCGTATGGTGTATTTGCTCCTGGAAACCGGGGGTGGCGAGGGCAGCCACACCCTGCCTTTAAACCTGGCGCTGGTCCTGGATTGCAGCGATTCGATGCGCATTCGCCTGGTGACCAATGAGCAGTTTGCCCGGCTGGCGCATAACGGGCAGATGCAGGAGATCATGAAGGACGGTGTTCCGGCTTACCAGGTGCAGGGTATCTCCCCTGAAGAACTCCAGGCCTTTCCCAGCCGCATGGATTATGTTGCTCGCGCTCTGTCCTTGGTGGCAGAGTTTCTGCGCCCGGCAGACCATTATTCTGTAACGACCTTTGCCAGCCAGGCTTACCTGTTAGTGTCTGCCCGTTCGGGTGCTGATCGCGCCCGCCTGGTGCAGGCAGGGCGTGAATTGAACTTCCTGCATCTTGGAGATGAGACGCGCCTGGCGGAGGGGATGGCCCTGGCTTTGGAACAGCTGCAGCGTACCAAAGACCGGGCATGTTCCTGCCGCATGATCATCCTGACCGATGGGCACACGCTGAACGTCAGTGAGTGTTATGCCATGGCTGAGCGGGCTCACCAGGGTGGGGTGTTGCTCACCACCATGGGCATTGGCACCGAGTTTAATGAAGATCTGCTGATTCCCCTGGCTGACCTGACTGGCGGCAAGGCGTATTACATCGAAACACCCGATCAGGTCCTGGATGCTTTCCGCACAGAGTTAGGGGCAGCAATGAGGGTTAGTTATCATAACCTGGAAATTAAGCTGCTGCTGCCTGCCGGGGTGCAGCTCAACCGGGTCCACCGCGTGCTGCCAGAGCTGGGTGCCTTTGACCCCGGTCCCAGCCAGCAGGGCAGCTATTCCCTGGCTCTGGGTGATTATGATCCCGCCACCCCGTTAGCCCTGCTGCTGGAGATCATTATTCCCCCCTGGAAGGCTGGAGAATACCGCCTGGCCCAGGCGCTGTTGGCCTGGGACGACCCCTCAGGCAGCGCAGCCCGACCTAATCAACGGCAGGATATCCCGATCCGCATGGTAGAGGGCCTGACGGTGCCTCTGAATGGGCGGGTAATGAATTTTGTTGAAAAGGTAGGTGCATTTAAGATGGGCACCTCCGCTTTACAGGCTGCCCTGGGTGGAGACCCCGGCGCGGCCACCCTCAGGCTGCGCCAGGCAGCCACGCGCCTGCTGGATATGGGTGAAGAAGACCTGGCGAGCGCTATGTTGAGCCAGGCCCAGGTTTTAGAACAAGGCGGGGTGGCAGATCCTAACCTGACCAAGCGATTGCGCTATGAAACCCGGCGCCTGACAAGCAGTGTGGGGCAGCCGTAATGAGAGGAGATCAGAATGTCTGAAGTCTTGCAGCTCACCAGCCTGTGCAACCGGATGAGCCTGCCCGTGTTGAACCAGCCGCAGTTGGTGTATGTGCTGACCGAGATCTTGCCCGGCGCGCTATCGATCCAACAGCGTATGCCGCTTAATTTTACCCTGGTGCTGGATCGCAGTGGATCGATGGCGGGTGAAAAACTGGAAACCTTGAAAGCTGCGGTGAAGAATATCATCCAGCAGCTTGATCCGGGTGATGTGATCTCGATCGTCACCTTTGAAACCCGCACCCAGGTGCTGGTGCCTGCGCAGCGGGCGTTGGATAAGCCAGCGCTGATGCGCCTGGTGGACAAAATTGAGGATGGTGGGGGTACCAACATGGCCTCCGGGCTGCGCGAAGGGTTAACCCAGGTGCGCCAGAACCTGTCGCCCGAGCGCATCAGCCGTATTGTGCTGCTCACAGATGGGGAAGCCACTGATAAGCGAGATGATTCACGCCAGGAGGCCGATCGGGCTGGAGTCCAGGGTGTGCCGGTGATAGGTCTGGGTTTTGGTGATGATTGGAACGAGGAGTTCATGTTTGACCTGGCCGATCGCAGTCTCTCTGCGTCGGGCTCTCAAACCGGGGCGGTCGATTATATCCCCGCGCCGGACCAGGCGGTGCGCATCTTTGACCAGGTATTTCAATCCATGCAAATTGTGGCCCAGGATCTGCAGCTGACGATGCGCTTGGTGCAGGGGGTTGAAGCCCGAAAAGTGTGGCAGGTTGCGCCGGTGATCCGCGACCTGGGGCGCGGGGTGCTCCAGGGGCGTTCGGTGGTGATCCCGGTGCCCCAGCTTGAAAAAGGCGGGGTTGCCTACCTGGCAGAGCTGATGGTGCCTCCCCGGCCTGAGGGCGCGGTGCGCATTGCCCAGACCGATGTGTCTTATACCCTTCCCGGGAGCAGCCCGCAGCGGGAGGCGGTTGACCTGGTGCTTCAGTTTACCTCTGCACCGGTAGGGCAGGTAGAACTGAACGGCAGGGTGATGAATATCGTTGAGAAGGTGCAGGCCTTCAAGCTTCAGACGCGCGCTCTGGAAGATGCGGATGCCGGGCAGGTGGGTAGCGCCACCCAGAAGCTGCGCCAGGCGGTCACCATCCTGCTCTCGCAGGGCGAGGCGGACTTGGCGGGGCAGATGTCGCGGGAGGCGGACCGCCTGGAACAGGGGGGGCAGATGTCCTCCGAAGCTAAGAAGACGATTAAACTAACCAGTCGCAAGACGGTGCGCCTGTCTGAATAGTGCAGGAAGAAGAACGAGGACCAGCCAATGGCCGGTAAAACAAGTCAGAAAGGGAGAGCAGCTTTATGACAACAACCTGTCCGAATTGCGGAAAACCGGTGCGCCCCGGGGCAAAGTTCTGTGGAAATTGCGGTACGACCATGCCCGCCGCTGCTCCGCCGCGGGCGGCAGCGGCCCCCGCCGCGCCGCTGGCCCAGGCTGAGGCGCCCGTATGCCCCCACTGCGGCAAGCCCGTGCGGGCTGGCGCCAGGTTCTGCCAGGCATGCGGCAAAGAGGTCACCCAGCCCGTCACGCCCCAGCCTCCGCCTGTCGCCCCTGCTGCGGCGGAAATGCCGCCTGCTCCGCCTCCTGCGCCGCCAGCTCCATCCAAGGTTTCTCAGGCCAGGCCGCGCCGTTCTGGCACAGTCTGGCTTGTGATCACCCTGGTTGTGCTGCTGGTCATTTTCCTGGGTGCAGCCGCGGGGATTTACTTGCTCAAACCCTGGGAATTGTTATTCACTCCCACCGCTGCGCCCACGGTGCTTCCTCCCAGCGTCACCCTGCCACCGCCAGTTCAGCCGAGCAGCACACCCGTACCGCCGACGGAAACATTCCTGCCGCCAACCAGTACGCCGCTGCCTGCAACACCAACCCAGGAAGCGACCAGCCTGGTCATTTCTCCAACGTTGACGATTTCTATGACCCCTGAGGTTCCCCCGGTCACGCCTGTACTGACCGCTACTGTTGTAGTCACTGGCTCGGCTTTGACCAGCGCGTTGGAGGATGATTTCAACTCCGGGGATCTCAACCTGAACTGGCTGGTCTGGGGGTCTCCCCTGCCAAAAATCTCAGGAGCCAGCGACCTGGCATTGCAGCTTCTGGGAAACGCCCCCCGTTCGTCTGGGGTCACATCCAAAGAACGCATTGTCATCCAGCCTGGCACAAGCTACCAATTTGATGTTCGACTGGAAGGTTTGACGCCTCAAAACTCCGTCGCCATGGACTGGGATCCTCGCGAAAATTACCTGATTTCCAGCCAAAAGCCAGGCATGCTTAACTTACTGATTGGAGACGGCATCATCCGCTTCAAGGTCCTTGGAGAAGCGTGCGATCCGGTAAAAATTGAGGGCCTGGACTTAACCATGCATCATATCCAGATTGATGTTGTACTGGGTCTGAATTTCATCCTGTCCCTGGATGATGCCCCAATCTGCACCATCTCGAATATCAGCCTGCCCCAGAATGATGGCAATGTTTCCTTCAGCGGCAGGGGTTGGATCGACAACGTGGATATCAGCACCCCATGAATGGGGGATGGTTATGGAAGCGACGCGTATTTGCCCGCACTGTGGTAAGCCTCACCGCCTTACGGCTCGTTTTTGCCCGGTGACTGGCAAGCTGGTCCAACTGGAGCAGACGCCTCAAGGCCTCACTTCGGCAGCCGGACCTCAGAATGCCCCTGCCCAGGCGGTTGAAGCGCTCCCCGAGGCTGGCCTCACCGGCCGGTTGCCGGCAAACTCCTTCCTGAACCAGCGCTATCTGATCTTGAAAAAGATCGGGCAGGGCGGCATGGCCGCGGTCTACCTGGCTTCGGATACACAGCAGGTGAGTAGGGCCTGGGCGGTGAAAGAGATGAGCGAGGCTGCCATCCCCAACCCACAGGAGCGCCAGGCAGCTGTCCAGGCTTTTTACCAGGAGGCGGATCTGCTGCGCCGCCTGGATCACCCGAACCTGCCCAAGGTGATCGATGTCTTCAGCGAGGGTGGGAAGCAGTACCTGGTTATGGAATTTGTGCCGGGCGCTTCGCTGGAGGCCATGCTTGGCTCCCGCCAGCTGCCTTTCCTGGAAACCGAAGTGCGGCAGTGGGCGCTCCAGTTGTGCGACGTCCTGGCATACCTGCATGGGCAGATCCCGCCGCTGATATTTCGCGACCTGAAACCTTCCAATATCATGATCACCCCCCAGGGGCAGGTTAAGTTGATCGATTTTGGCATTGTGCGCTTCTTCAAGCCTGGAAAAGCCCGCGACACCGTGGCCCTGGGTACCCCGGGCTACGCTGCCCCGGAGGCTCTGAGTGGCCAGACCGACGAGCGTAGTGACCTGTACTCGCTGTGCGTCACCCTGCACCAGTTGCTGACCGGGCATGATCCAGCAACCACGATCTTTAACCTGCCGCCGGTCAGGGAATGTAACCCGGCAGTCTCAGCGCAGATGGCCGCGCTGGTTGAGCGCGGTTTGCAGAAAAAGCGTGAGCAGCGCTTCCAAAATGCGTTGGATCTGAGGCAGGCTTTGTTGTGGATGGACCAGGGTATTCCTGCCGGGGGTTCGATGCACCCGACCATGGTCATTGCCGGTGGACTGCCTGCTGCAGCGCCTGGTGCCTGGCAGGCGTCCCCCCAGCCAGCTTTTATCCCGGCTCCTGCCCCGGATGCAATACAAGAACCAGCGCACAGTCCTGCGCCCGCGCGGCCCGCCTCTCCTCGACCGGGTGGATCTGCCAGGCCGTCACGCCCCACCACCCGCCTGGTTATGGCAGCCGCAAGGCTTTCTGCCGGGCAGCTTGCCCTGTTGATTGCCGGGATTGTGGTGGCGCTGGTAGCTCTGACCTGGCTGCTGTCCCCGGCTCTGTCCCGGTCGAGCATCGTTTGGAATAATGTTCCCCTGATGGCGCTCTTTGGCGCCTTTGGCTATGCTGCTCTTCCCCGCCGGGGCGTGACGTTCCTCACCCATGTGCTGCTGACGGCTGCTCTGGTTATTACCATCTGGGTCCGGGTCAGCGATCAGTCGTACTCCTGGCTGGATTTGCTGTTGGGCCTGGTGGTCAGCGGGGCAGTGATGGAGGCCTGGGTGTTTTTCCTGCCGCGGCTCAAAGCCAGGCAGACAAAAGACTCCTGGCTGCTGGAGGCAGCCTGGCTGGCGTTCATGGAGGTTCTGGGTGTCGCGGTGTTCATGTTGATCGTCACGCAGGGCAAGTTTGGCCTGACTCCAATGATCTGGGTGCTGTCTGCCATGTTTGGCTTGTTAGGCTGGTTCCTGGGCGACCTGATCCAGCAGTTTTACGTGGAAAAGCAGAAGCGCTTATTAAGGTGATTGAAAGAATGGCTGCTGGTATTTCAACAGAACGTATGTTATAAATGGAGCAGGAGACATAATCTATGCCACTCCAACCGGGCCAGGTAATCAATAATCGTTATCGAGTCGTCCGCCTCTTGGGGCAGGGGGGCTTTGGAGCGGTTTACCGGGCGTATGACTTGACTTTAAAAAATGCCTGTGCGGTGAAGGAAAACCTGGAGATATCCGCCTCATCCCAACACCAGTTCCAACAGGAGGCGATCATCCTGGCCGGGCTGCGGCATTCCAATCTTCCCCGCGTTTATGACCACTTCCTGATCCCTGACCAGGGCCAATACCTGGTAATGGATTATGTGGAGGGAGAAGATCTGCAAAAGATCCTTGATCGCACCCTCCAGCCCCTGCCCGAGGTGCAAGCAGTTGCCTGGATTGCCCAGGTCTGTGATGCCCTGGCCTACCTTCACAGGCAGAATCCAGCGGTGATCCACCGGGACATCAAACCGGCCAATATCAAGATTACCCCCGAGGGGCAGGCGATGCTGGTGGATTTTGGCATTGCCAAGGTGTATAACCCCAATCAGAAAACCACCGCCGGGGCGCGCGCCGTCACGCCAGGATATTCTCCACCTGAGCAGTATGGGCAGGGAACGACGGATGGGCGCACGGATATTTATGCCCTGGGCTCTACTCTATACACCCTGTTAACCAATGAGCTCCCTTTGGAGAGTGTGCGGCGCATGACCGGTGACAGCCTGCTGCCTGTGCAGCAGATCAATCCCCTGGTCAGCACCCAGGTCGCCCAGGCGCTGGCACGCGCGATGGCCTTGAACCCGGCCCAGCGTTTCCAGACTGCGGCGGAATTTAAGGCGGCTCTGACCGCGCCCGCTCCTGCGGTGATGGTTGCCTCGCAGCCGCCTGCCTACGCTTATGCCCGCCAGGAGCCAACCGTGGTGGTGCCCCAGTCGCAGATCCCTTACCCGTCTGTCCCGGCACGCCCGGTGCAGGCGCCGCCAAAGTCCCGCCCGGCTTCCAGCGGTAGCCGGGTGCTGGTTGGGGTAGGTGTGGGCGTTCTGGTAGCCATTTGTCTGGGAATTATAGCGCTTGGAGGCCTCATTTACTTGATGCCAGACAGCACATCTACCCCAGGGCGGGCTGCGACCCAGACCCGTGAGGCGGAGATCCGCATGACAGAAACCTCCCTGCAAGAAACGGCAACGGCGTTGGCGATGTCGATCGTTCCAACCCCATTTTCTCCAGGGAATACCCCTGAGCCACCGCCGACAAATGAAGGCCAGCCTTACCAACCCAATACCGGGGCAGAGGTGGTTTTTGGACCACAGTCGGGCAGCCTGGATTATTCGAAGGATACCATCTCAGGTTACCGGACGAACGTCAGCCTGGCAGACTTTATCCTGGAGGTCACTTTTACTAACCCATATGCTGCAGCGGAGGGGAAATGGGATTATGGTTTTCTCCTGCGTCATGAGGACTTCAACCGCCATTACCGTCTGGTCCTGTTTTCGGATAAGAGTTGGAAACTGCTAAATAACACTGGCAGCCCGGAAGGAGAGGTTGTCTCCGAGGGGGCAGCTGATAACCTCAACACGGATGCGGGCGGATCCAATGCCATCCGCCTGTTGGTGAAGGGTGATACGGGCGAGCTGTATATCAACGAGGTGCTTGTCACTTACCTGGATATGTCCAAGCGAACCAATCCAGGGGATATCTTTGTAGCTTATGGGATATTTCAAAATGATTCCCAGCAGGGCAAGTTGGTTAACTTTGAGAATCTTACCATCTGGACAAACCCGTAGGAGGTCAGGATGCCTCTGACTCAAGGACAAATCATTAACAACCGTTACCGCATCGTCAAGCAGCTGGGTCAGGGTGGTTTTGGCGCAGTATATCGTGCCTGGGATCTCAATCTGAACAAGGCAGTGGCGCTGAAGGAAAACCTGGATACCTCCGAGGAGGCGCGGCGGCAGTTTGCGCGTGAGGCGACGGTTCTGGCGAATCTCTCCCATCCCAACCTGCCGCGGGTCACAGACCATTTTTCCCTGCCTGATCAAGGCCAATTCCTGGTAATGGATTACGTGGACGGGGAAGATCTGGATACCATGGTTCAGCGCCAGGGTCCCCTGGATCCTGAGCTGGCCTTGTTGTGGGTGAACCAGGTGGCAGAGGCTCTGGTCTATTTACATACCCAGAACCCTCCGGTGATCCACCGCGATATTAAACCGGCAAACATCCGGGTGCGCCCGGATGGCCAGGCGATCCTGGTTGATTTTGGCCTGGTCAAGTTCTACGACCCCAAGCTGCGCACAACCTCCGGGGCGCGGGCGGTTACCCCTGGATATTCGCCTCCCGAGCAGTATGGCCAGATGGGGACAGACATCCGGGCAGATGTCTATGCTCTGGCTGCCACGCTGTATACGCTGGTGACCGGAGAAATTCCCCCAGAAAGTATTACCCGTGTGGAGCGTGAAGTACTGACCCCTGCCCAGGAGTTGAATACCCGCCTATCACCGGCTGTGGGCCGGGCGATCCAGGTCGCGATGTCTCTCAGCCCATCCCGGCGCTTCCAGACGGTTGCAGATTTTCGTTCCGCTCTCAGCCAACCGGCATCTGCACCGGGGGGTGAAACCCGTGTGGTGGAGCCAATCTCCGGCCCTCCAGCAGAGACAGTTATCGCCCCAATTTCTGCCGTACCACCGCCGGCGGCTGTATCGACGCCGACCGGCACACAGAAGGTGGACCTTCCCCCGGTTTGGGGACCTCTATCTCAGCCTCCTGGACAGGGTATTGCCCAACCGCCGGCTTCTGCCACGCAGGGAAGCGCAGCGAAAAAGGCGATCCTGGTAGCTCTGGCGGGATTGATCCTGCTTTTGTTCATGGGTTTTGGCGGCGGTGCCTACATTTTTGCCAACCGGCGGGCCCATGCCACGCAGACGGCGCGAGCTCGCGCCCTGGCGTCGCTCCAGGCAGAACAGACCCGTATCGCATTGGAGGCTACTCATACCCTGGAAGCGCAGGCAACCGCCCTGGCCTCCACTGCTACGGCTGCAGCCGGACAGGCCAAAGAAACGGCTGCAGCTGCGGCGGTCACCGCTCAAGTATTTGGCACCCGTACGGCCGTTGCCAGCACCCAGCAGTCGCTCCAGGCTAAAGGCACGGCAGAAGCCGGAGCGACTGTCGCGGCCGTTGAGGCTACAGGACGGGCAGTCGATGCCCAGGCGGTCCTGGTATATGGGCCAAAGTCTGGCAGCCTGGCATACATTGATCCAGATACCATCTCCAGCCAGGAGGCGGGCGTTTTTATTGAGAATTTTGTCGCTGAAGCGCGTTTCTTCAACCCATTTCCTACGAGCAGCGGGATCTGGGATTACGGTTTTGTTTTTCGCCACCAAAGTCAGAATAACCAGTATCGGCTCATCATCTTCTCTGATAAAACCTGGTATTTGACCAACCACACCGGGAGCGGCGATGGCAAGGAAATTGCCAATGGCAAGATTCTTAACCTGGATACCGCTGAAAACGGCAACAACCTGGTGCGTCTGGTTGTCCAGGGAGACAAGGGCCAGCTTTTTATCAATGGGGTGTTTGTCGCCAACCTGGACCTGGGGGCGCGCATCAATGCCGGCGATGTGCTGGTGGCCTACGCGACGTACAAGGGACATGGCCTGGAGAACAAACCCGTGAACTACCAGGACTTCACCATTTGGAAGCTTCCATGAGGAGGTTAAATGCCGCTCAGTCCCAGCCAGGTGATCTTCAACCGCTACCGGATTGTCAAGCTGCTTGGCCAGGGCGGGTTTGGGGCGGTTTATCGCGCCTATGACCTGACCCTCAAAACGCAGTGCGCGGTTAAGGAGAACCTGGACCTTTCACCGGAAGCGCAGCACCAGTTTCAGCAGGAGGCGATCATCCTGGCGGGTTTGCGCCATCCCAACCTGCCGCGGGTAAATGACCATTTCCTCCTGCCCGGACAGGGCCAATACCTGGTGATGGACTATGTGGAGGGGGATGACCTGCAGTCTATCCTGGATCGCAGTGGGGGTCCGCTGCCTGAGGCGCAGGCTATCACCTGGATCACCCAGGTTTGTGATGCCCTGGCGTACCTGCATTCTCACCAGCCTCCGGTAATCCATCGTGATATTAAGCCGGCCAACATCAAGATTACCCCGGATGGCCGGGCGGTGTTGGTGGACTTTGGCATTGCCAAGGTTTTTGATCCGAACCGCAAGACCACCATCGGCGCCAGGGCGGTCACCCCTGGTTTTTCACCGCCAGAACAGTATGGGCAAGGTACCACGGATGCCAGGACTGATGTATATGCCCTGGGCGCCACGCTGTATGCCCTGTTGACCTGCCAGCAGCCACTCGAGTCTGTTCACCGCCTGGTTGGTGATACCATGCATCTGGTCCACCAGGTTAATGCCCAGGTCAGCCCGGCGACCGGGCACGCCATTGCCCGTGCCATGGCGCTTCCCCCGGGACGCCGCTTCCAAAACGTCACAGAATTTAAGAATGCCCTGGCGGGACGATCAGTGACACCGCTGGTCACCCCGGTCGCGGCGCCGCCTGCTGCCGAGCCCAGGCATTTGCCCACAGTGGTTGTTCAGCCGCCCCCGCAGGTGGTGAGCAATCCATCCCTGCCTCAAGGGGGAGTTGTTCAACAGCCTGCCGGGCAAAAGGTCATTCGCCCCCCCAGCCCACCGGCCGCACCTGCAAACCGCCGCCTCTGGATCGCCGGTGGGGCCGGCCTGCTGGCGCTTCTCTGCCTTGGGGGGCTCATCCTGTCCGGGATCTTCATCTGGCAGGATCAGAATGTTCATGCTACCGAGACGCAGCGTATGGCGCTCCGCCTGACACAGCAGGCTGTTGATGCGACCTCGACGTCCATCCTGCTGCACACCGCCGCTGCCCGCCAGACGGTTGAAGCGCGGCAGACTCAGAATGCCATAAACCTCCAGGCGACCCAGGCGGCACAGACTGCCCTGGCTGCCGGACCAACCCAGAAAGCGGAAGCCACCCTGCTGGCCCTGGCAGCCCTGGCTCGCGCCCCTTCGGTGACCCACCTGGATGGGCCGTATTCCGGTTCCCTGACCACCTCCCTGGAGTATATTGCCAGGAATGATGACAAGGTAACGCTTTCCAATTTTGTGATCGAGGTTGTTTTCAGCAATCCATATCCGGCCTCCGAGCACAGTTGGGATTTCGGCCTGTTGTTTCGCCGGGAGGCCAAGGACATGCAGTACCTGCTGGCGGTGGAATCTGAGAAGAAATGGCGCCTGTATAACGACGCCGGGCCGGATAATTCCACTATTGTGGCAGAAGGGGAAGTCACCAGCCTTGACCTGAGCGACCAGGGGAGGAACAAATTGATGGTCATTGCCAACGGTGCCTGGGGAGCATTTTATATTAATGGCTTGCTGGTTTCGGAGCTGGATTTGTCCGGGCGCTACAACTCGGGAGATATTTATGTGGCGTCAGGCATTTATAAAAATGGTATGCCGGATGGCAGCGTCGTGCGGTATTCCAATTTTGATATTTGGTCCATCCCCTGAGATAAAGACGAGGGTATGGTATGAATCTTTCGCCGGGACAGGTCATCCACACTCGATATCGCATTGTACGCCTGCTGGGGCAGGGTGGTTTTGGGGCTGTCTACCGGGCTTATGACCTGACCCTGCGCATTCCCTGTGCGGTAAAAGAGAACTTTGAATTATCCGCAGAAGCCCAGGGCCAGTTTGAGCGCGAGGCGCTGCTGCTGGCTGCACTCCGCCATCCCAACCTGCCGCGGGTTACGGACCATTTTACCGTAGAGGGCCAGGGGCAGTACCTGGTGATGGATTTTGTGGATGGCGAGGACCTTCAATCCTACCTGGAACGGATGGGCCAGCCGTTGGATGAGGCTCAGGCCTTGAAATGGGTGGGGCAGGTGTGTGATGCGCTGGATTACATTCATCATCAGGACCCTCCAATAATCCACCGGGATATCAAGCCTGCCAATATCCGCATCACTCCCGCTGGGCAGGCCATGCTGGTGGATTTTGGCATTGCCAAGGTCTATTCAGTTCAAGCCAGGACCACGGCAGGCGCCCGCGCGGTCACCCCGGGTTATTCGCCGCCGGAGCAGTATGGCCTGGGTGGCACCGATCCACGCAGTGATATCTATTCCCTGGGGGCCACTCTGTACACGCTGCTCACCGGGCTGTTGCCCCAGGAGAGTGTGCAGCGCACCCTGCATGACTGGCTGGAGCCTGTCACGACCTTAAACCCGGGGGTCAGCCCGGCTGTCAGCAGTGCGATCATCATAGCAATGTCCTTGAAGCCGGAGCTGCGTTTCCAGAAAGCCGCTGATTTTAAGGATGCGTTGAAAGCCTCTGGCCCACTTGCAGCAGGAGCAGTCTTGCCCGGGATGCAAAAAACCTTTGTCTCTCCCGCTTCCTCCCCGGCGGTCTCCCCAACGCTGGTTGCCCCGGTGGTAGCTGCAGCAAGGCCAGCCGCTGCGGCAGTTGGTGAGCATATGCATCCAATGGCTGCCCCCCCACCTGACCAGTCGCGCCCCTGGGCGAAATGGCTGCTTGGCGCTTCGGCTTTTGTTGTCATCCTCGTGATTGTGGGGCTGCTGGTCCTGCTGCCCGGTGGTCAAAACCAGGTGACACAAGCCGCGACAGGCATTGCGTTTCCAGCCGGGGAGTTGTATTTTACCTCCGACCGCAGCAGCGAGACTGAAATATACCGCATGGACCAGGCTGGAACCTCTCAGCTCACTCGCTCACCCACCGGTTCCGGCTCATGGTCCCCGGTCTTGATGAACGCCGGGACGCTGTTGTTTGTCTCGGACCGTAGCGGCAAACGGGAGATTTATTCCAGCGGCGCTGGCGGTGTCAGGCAGTTGACTGTCTCGCCTGGCGCTTCGGAGAGCTGGGCGCCCTGCCCGGAGCCGGGTGGGACGATCCTGTTTACCTCGAACCGGGATGGAAGGCGCGAAGTCTACCGTCTGGCGGCGGATGGTGTCAAGCGGCTGACGGTGACGCCGGGAAATGGTGAGAGCTGGGCAGCGGTCCCCGAGCCTGCGGGATCCCTGGTATTTACCTCGAACCGCCATGGGAAGATGGAACTGTACCGCCTGGCAGCAGGTGCTGAAACCCGGCTGACCAATACCCCCGGAAATGGCGAGAGTTGGGGCGCCGTCCCATACCAGGATGGATCTCTGCTCTTTATCTCTAACCGGGATGGGAAAAACGAGATCTACCGCCTGGGAGAGGATGGCATCCGGCGCCTGACAAACACTCCTGGCAGCGCAGCCAGTTGGTCGCCCTTCCCGCTCGCTGGAGCAGGATTTGCCTTTACCTCGGACCGGGATGGTAAGCCTGAGGTGTATTACCTGCTGAATGATGCTGTGAAACGGGTCACTTTCAGCCCGGGAACTTCTGCATCCTGGATTTCGTTTCAGGAATATTAGGAAGGACTCGGTGGGTTGTGAAGAATTTTGGCGAAACAAGGTAGAATGATTCGGAAACCTTTCTTGGAGGATATGGTCTAATCCGATGTCGCTTAATCCTGGGCAGATCATTCAACAACGCTATCGTGTTGTCCGGCGCCTCGGCCAGGGAGGTTTTGGGGCGATTTATCGCGCCTGGGATATGAGTTTGAGCCGTCCCTGTGCGATTAAGGAAAATCTGGATGCCTCTCGCCAGGCTCAGGAGCAGTTCAGCCGAGAAGCAGTGATCCTGGCTAACTTGAACCACCCAAACCTGGCTCGGGTTACCGATTATTTTTTCATCCCTGACCAGGGTCAGTACCTGGTGATGGATTTTGTCGAGGGCCGGGACCTTCAGGAGATGTTGGACACCTCTGGTGAGCAGCTACCCGAAGGCCAGGTGCTAGACTGGATCCTGCAAATCCTGGACGCCTTGCAATATCTGCACACCCAAGATCCGCCCATTATCCATCGTGACATCAAGCCTGCAAACATCCGTATCACCAGCCAGGGGAAAGCCATGCTGGTGGATTTCGGCATTGCCAAGGTGTTTGACCCCAGGTTGAAAACCACAGCAGGCGCCAGGGCAGTGACCCCTGGCTATTCCCCACCTGAGCAGTATGGATTGGGGACGACTGATGCCAGGTCGGATCTGTATGCTTTAGGTGTCACGCTGTATGTGCTGCTTACCAGGGTCCAGCCGCAGGACAGCGTGGATTTGATGACGGGCAGCGCCCCCAGCCCGGCGCCAGCCAGGCAGCTCAACCCCGGCTTATCCCCGCATATCGAGCAGACCCTGCAGCGGGCAATGCAGCTCAACCGGGCTGAGCGTTTTCCCAGCGCAGCAGAGTTCAAGGCAGCTCTCCTGGCGCATGACCGGCCTGATCAAGAAATCCAGGCTACCCTGCTGGTGTCGCCGGCTGGCGCCAGCCTGGATGCGGCTGGCCAGGTAGCCAGGACATCCCAGGCAGCGCATCCACCGGTTCCGTCACGGACCCCTGCGAAGCGCCCGGCCTGGCTGTGGCCTGTCATTGCAGGGGGAGCAGGGCTGGCGGGTCTGGCAGTATTTGCCGTGATTGCCGTGATCCTTTACCTGGCATCTAACCCGGAGTCGCCTGTTCCAAAGCTGGAGGCCACTCCCACCCCAGTTTTGGGGCAGCTGGCGCTGGATGTCACCCAGACCTCTCAAATATTGGCTGCCAGCGAGACGCCGGTGGAGCCGTTGGACACTCCAGTCTCACCCGGCCGGGCAACCCCTGTTCCCCCAACCGTCCCTCCTCCTCCGCCAGTTCCGACGCCTGATCCCCGCTTTATGTCCAAGGATCCTCAGACCTACACACACCTCATGCTGGCCCAGCCGGACACCCTTGATCCTGCCATAAACTATGAGGCGCAGGGAGGCTACCTGCTGCCCAATATTTACGATGGCCTGGTGCAGGTGCAGAAAGACAACCCCAGCCAGATCGTGCCCCAGCTTGGAGCGGATTGGGCGATCTCTCCTGATGGCCGGACCTATATTTTTAAGCTGCAGCCAGGGGTGAGATTCCATGATGGCTCGCCGCTGTCGGTTGAGGATGTGGTTTATACTTTTCAGCGTGGATTGCTGCAAGGTGGTTCGGGGTCGCCGCAGTGGCTGCTGACCGAGCCGCTCCTGGGCGCCGGGATCATGGATGTGGCGGAACTGGTTGACCTGGCTCTGGTAGACCAGCCTGCCGAGCTGGTCAAAGCTGATGCAGGAAAATTACTTGCGGCCTGCCAGCGTGTTACGCAGGCTATCACGGCGGACCCGGCGGCAAACACGGTGATCTTCCATCTGGCCCAACCCTGGGCTCCCCTGCTGGTGAGCCTGTCCGGACCCTGGGGGTCTATCCAATCGAAAGCCTGGGTCATCAAGAATGGGGGATGGAATGGCGACTGTGCTGCCTGGGCCAGGTACTATGGGAAAACGATTGACCAGCTCAATAAATCTGACCTGGGAGGCTCTGCCATGGGGACCGGGCCTTTTGTCCTGGACCATTGGACGCCCGGCAAGGAGCTGGTATTGAAATCGAATGTCAATTACTGGCGCACCGCTCCGGCCTGGGAAGGCGCCCCATCTGGTCCGCCGCGCCTGAAGACCGTTGTGATTAATCTGGATTCTGACCTGGCTGCTGCCAGGAAAAAACTGCAGTCCGGAGAGGCGGACAGTGTAGATGGATTGTCCAGCTCTGAATATGCAGAGATCGATCCTCTGGTTGGGCAGGTTTGTCCTCCCGGTGAGCTGCAGTGCCAGCCGGCGGCAAATGACTCGCTGCCTCTGGAGCGCATCAGTGGGTATGATGTCGGTGAGCGTGGGGACATTTTCTTCACCTTTGCCATGGACCCGAATGGGAACAGCTATATTGGAAGCAAAAAATTGGATGGGAAAGGTGTCCCACCTGAGTTCTTTAGCGATGTTCACGTGCGCCGGGCATTTTCGTATTGTTTCAATTATCAGTCGTACCTGGATCAAGCCCTGCTTGGTGAGGGGAGGCGGGCTGTCACCGTGATGCTGCCTGGCATGCCTGGTTACCAGGAAGATGCTGTGCATTACAATTTTGATCCTGCCCGCTGTGCGCAGGAATTCCAGGCCTCCCCCCTGGTTTCTGCCTCGGGCGCCAGCTTGTGGGATACTGGCTTTACCCTGACCATCCCCTACAATGACAACTCCTTCTCGCGTAAAATTGTGGCTGATATCCTGCAGAGCGAGATCACTGCGGTGAATCCCAAGTTTTTGGTCAAGGCAGCCGCAGTTAGCAATGATGAATACCGCGCTGCGGTGAACGCTCACCGGGCGCCGATTAACCTGGGCGGCTGGGTGGAGGATGTTCACGACACGCATTATTGGGTGGCGCCTTATACTGTGGGTTTGTTGGGACAGAGACAGAATATGCCGCCTGAGCTGCAAAACCAGTTCCGCTCCATCATCAATCGCGGCCTGGCTCAGACCGATCCTCAGCAGCGGGCTGCGGTATACCACGAGTTCAACCAATTGTATTTTGACCAGGCGCCTGCCATCCTGTTGTTCCAACGGGAGGCGCGGCGCTACCAGGCCCGTTGGGTGAATGGATGGTATCCTTATCCTCCGGCAGGCGCGACCTATTTTTATGCCCTATCCAAGAATTGAACGGTATTTACAGGTGTAATGATGCTGGCTAAACAACATCCGGTCGTACGTATTCTTGCAGTGGCCCTGGTCATTGCCGTCCTGGGCCTGGTGAGTTATGGGATCACCAGGCTTACAAAAAAGGCAGCCTCCATGCCAAACTCCACACCAGCGGTCAGCCCGACAGCCCCAGCGGATCTTGGGGCAATCCTGCCGACGGGACCCAGCGGGCGAGAGTTGCAGTCGAAATACCCGCAGCTGTACCAGCTGGTGGAGGATCTCGACTTTGGCAACGACGAGCAGATGAAACAGCTGTATGCGGGGATGATGGAG
>CAIQIV010000390.1 GCA_903871905.1 uncultured Chloroflexota bacterium
CGCCTGGCTGGATAACCGCCTGATCCCGCTGATCGACGAGCAGGGCCGGGTGAGCGCCGTGCTGGGCATCTCGCGCGACATCACCGACCGCCGCATGGCAGATGACATCCTGCGCCAGTCCGAGGAGCACTACCGCATGCTGCTCGAATCGCTGCCCGAACCGGTTGTCGTGCACGCCGGCGGCATTATCCTTTTCCATAACTCGGCGGCAGCCAGCCTGTTCGGGGCAGCCTCCACCCAGGAGCTGACCGGCCGGCAGATCCTGGATCTGGTCCACCCCGCCTCACAGGCCAGCGTCCTGGAGCGCATCCACACCCTGATGAACGAACGGCTCCCCATCCCCCTGCGGGAGCAGACCCTGCTGCGCCTGGACGGCAGGCCGTTCTTCGCCGAGGTGCAGGGCATCCCCATCGACTACATGGGGCGTCCCGCCGCCCAGATCGTGCTGCACGACATCACCTCCCGCAGGCAGGCCGAGCAGGAGATGAGGGCCTCGCGCCACATGCTGCGCACCGTGCTGGACGCCATCCCGCAGCGCGTCTTCTGGAAGGATCGGGACAGCCGCTACCTGGGCTGCAATATCCCCTTTGCCCTGGACATCGACTTTTCGGACCCGGCCCAGGTCGTCGGGCTGAGCGACGACGACCTTCCCTGGCGCGAGCGAGCGGGAACGCTGCGCCAGGATGATCAGGAGATCGTGCACACCGGGATCGCCAGGCTGAACTACGAAGAATCGGTGCTGATGCTGGACGGGAAGCTGCACTGGCACCAAACCAGCAAGATGCCGCTGCGCGATCCGGAGGGAGGCGTGATCGGCATCCTGGGGACCTACGAGGACATCACCCCCCGCAAGCAGGCTGAGGAGAGGCTGCGGCGCTATTCCGCAGAGCTGGCGGAGAGCAACGAGGAGGTCAAGCGCTTTGCCTACATTGTCTCGCACGACCTGCGCGCCCCGCTGGTCAACTTGAAAGGCTTCAACCAGGAGCTGCGCAGCTCGCTGGAAGCCCTGGAACCGGCGCTGCAGGCCGGCCTGGCGGCGCTCTCCCCCGAGGAGCGCCAGTCGCTGGTCGCCATCCTCGAAACCGATATTCCCGAAGCGCAGGGGTTCATTGATGCCTCCGTGGCGCGTATGGACCGCTTTATCAACGCCCTGCTCAAGCTGGCGCGCCTCGGGCGGCAGGAGTTCTACCTGGAGCTGCTGGACATGCGGGCGATCGTGGAGCAGGCGCTGTCGATGCTCGCCCATCCCATCGAGGCCAAGGGGGTGCAGGTGGTCCTGGGGCCGCTGCCGCCGGTGGTTGCCGACCGCCTGGCCATGGACCAGATTATTGGCAACCTGCTGCACAACTGCGTGCAGTACCTGGACCCCAGCCGCCCGGGGCGCATCGAGATCCGCGGCGAGGCCCGCCCCGAAAACATCCTGTACACCATCCAGGATAACGGCCGGGGTATTGCCCCCGAGTTCGCCGACCGGGTCTTCGCCCCCTTCCGCCGCGCCAGCGGTCCCGATATCCCCGGCGAAGGCATGGGCCTGGCTTATGTCCAGACCCTGGTGCGCCGCCTGGGCGGGCGCATCGGGTTCGAGTCCACGCCCGGCCAGGGCGCCGCCTTTTTCTTCACCATCCCCAATCGGGAAGGGGAGGGCAGTTTTGAATAGGACCCCGGCGCTGCGGGTGCTCTACGTGGAGGACGACACCGGCCTGGCGCGCCTGACGCGCCGCCGCCTGGAGCGGGACGGCATACAGGTGGACCTGGCTGCCAGCGGCGAGCAGGCCCTGGAGATGCTCCAAACCCGCTCCTATGACCTGCTGGCGCTGGATAATCACCTGCCCGGCATGAGCGGGCTGCAGCTGCTGAGCGACCTGGGCGAAGGCCGCCTCGGGCGCGACCTGTCCATCCCCCCCAGCATCATGATCACCGGCGCCGGCGATGAGCAGACTGCCGTGGAGGCTTTGAAACTGGGCGCCAGCGACTACCTGGTCAAAGACCTGGAGGGCAGCTACCTGGATCTGATGCCCGCCGTGATCCGCCAGGCGCTGGAGAAACAGCGCCTGGTGCAGGAGAAGCAGCTGGCCGAGGCAGCCCTGCGCGAGAGCGAATCCCGCTACCGCGCCCTGTTCAGCCAGGTGGTGGAGGGGTTTGCCCTGCTGCAGCCGGTGTACGGGGTGGACCTGGTCCCGCTGGACTTTATCTTCTTAGAGGTCAACCCGGCATACGAGAGCCTGAGCGGCACGGATGCGGGGCAGGTCATCGGCTCCACCCTGCGCCAGGCGCTGCCCCTCTCCTGCCAGGACTTAATTGAGCAGCTCCAGCCGGTGCTGGTCACGGGCGAGCCGGCCGCCTTCGAATGCCGCGTCAGCGAGTTCAACCGCTACCTGCACATCACCCTATACCGCCCGGTGACCGGGCAATGCGCCATCCTGCTCCAGGATATCACCGAGCGGCACCAGAGCGAGGAGCGCCTGCTCTACCTGTCCACCCATGACCCGCTCACCGGCCTGTACAACCGCGCCTTCTTCGAGACGGAGCTGGCCCGCCTGGACGCCGGGCGCCAGTTCCCGGTGACCCTGGTGATGATCGATATCGACAACCTGAAATCCACCAACGACCGTTTCGGGCATGCTGCGGGAGACGATCTGCTGCGCCGGCTTGCCGGCCTGCTGCGCGAAGCCTTCCGCGCCGGAGACATCACCACCCGCATCGGCGGCGATGAGTTTGCCGTCCTGCTCCCGGAGATGGACGAACTCACCGCCCGCCTGACCGGGGAGCGCCTGCTCCGCCTGCTGGAGGAGCACAACCGCAAGCGGTCGGCAGTCTCATCTGGGAGCCCTGCCGCCAGCCCGGCTGCCCCCGCCCAGCCTCTGAGCATCTCGGTAGGCCTCGCCACCGGCGATCGCACCATCCCCCTGACCAGCCTGCTGCGCCTGGCAGACAGCCGCATGTACCAGGAGAAAACGCGCAAGAAAAGCGCCGTCTCGCCCCTCTCGCCTGGGGTTGAACCCGGACCGGCGGTTTCGCAGCCGGTGGCCGCGCAGGCAGAACAAGCGCTTCCGGCTGCCGCAGGCCGCCTCGCCTCCGCCGATCGCCTGCTGCTTGACAGCAGCCCCGACCCGGCGGTGCTGGTGGACGCCAGCGGGCTGATCCTGGCCGCCAACCTCTCCTTTTCCCGGCAGGTCAACCTCCCCCTGGAGAAGCTGGCGGGAACCGGGCTTTTCCCGCTGCTGGACCGGCAGGACCCGGACCTGGGCGCCGAGCTGCAGCGCCAGTGCCAGGCCGCCCTGCACAGCGGTAAACCCGCCCGCTTCGAGCGGCAGCATGAAAAGCGCCGGGTGGAATACACCCTGCACCCGCTGCCCGTTTCCCAGGACCAGGTCGCCCGGCTGGCCATCACCACCCATGACCTCACCGCCTACCACCTGTCCCTGCGCCAGGTGCAGCACTCGCTGGACCAGGTGCACACCGTGCTGGAGGCCATGGACGACGGGCTGCTGGTGCTGGACGCCGGCCGGCGCCTGGTGTTTGCCAACCCGGCCGCGGTGCGCAGCCTGGGGCTGCCGCCGCTTGCCGCAGAGGGGGGGATCGAATATTCGGCCTGGCGCCCGGCGCTGGGCGAGCTGCGCCAGGCCGGACACGCGGGTGAGCCGCTGGAGGAAACCCTGGCCCCCTGGAGCCAGGCCCAGTCGGGCAACCCCACCCCGCCCGATGTGCTGGCTTCCGGCAGGTGGCTGCTGCGCGCCCGCCCCGTGCCCGACGCCAGCGGGCAGCCGGGGGCGCTGCTGCTGATCAAGGACATACTGCAGACCAGGCAGACCGAGGCGGCCCTGCAGCAGCTGGAAAAACGCCTGGACCGGCTGCAGGAGCACAACCAGCGCATGGCCGACGAGATCCACCTGATGCAGGATATGCGCACCTCGCTGCTGCGCGAAGTCAACCACCGGGTGCGCACCAATCTCTCCCTGCTGATCGGCATGCTCTCCCTCCAACAGGACCAGGCCCGCCTGGCAGAGGCGGCAGCCGGGGCGCCGGGCGTCCCCTCCGTCACACGCCTCTACGAGACGCTTTCCATGCGCATCCAGAGCCTGGCGGTTGTCCACAGCCTGCTCTCGGCCAGCGAGTGGACCCCGCTGCCCCTCAACGAGCTGGCCGCCAACGTGATCGAGACCGCCCTGCACGACCTGCCGGAGCGCAGCCGCATCCAGGTGACCCTCCACCCCAGCGACGCCCGCCTCACCCTGGACCAGGCGCACAACCTGGCCCTGGTGCTTTCCGAGCTGACCACCAACGCCGTGCGCTATGCGCTGGGCGAGCGGCCTGCGGCGCATATTGACGTCTACCTGGACAGCAGCCCCGACCTGGTGCACATCGAGTTCTGCGACGACGGCCCGGGGTTCCCACCGGACCTGCTGGAGCGCTTCGCCCGGTCTGGATCGCTGGGCCCGGCGGCAGGAAGCCAGCCGGCGGCAGGAAGCCTGGCAGAGCCTGGCACGGGCCTGGAGCTGGTGCGCATCCTGGTGCAGCGCTCGCTGGGCGGCGCTCTGGAGCTGCGCAACACCCCCGGCGCCACCCTGCTGATCCGCTTCAAAGCCCGGGTGTAGCTTATGGCAAATGGCCCTGTTCCCCTTGAACTGGTTGATAAAAAAATACTGGCAAATTCAATGTTATTCCAGAAATTTTGGATTAAAATAGGTATTATCATAAAGAATTATCGTATGAGTATCCTGAAAAGGCTTACGCAGCAGTGAAAAGAAGATAATGGGAACAGGTGACTTTGAGCGATAAACGCAGGATCATGGTCGTTGAAGACGACGGGATCATCAGCCAGCACATCGAGCACAGCCTGGCGCGCCTGGGGTACGAGGTGGTCGGCCTGGCGGGCAGCGGGCAGGAGGCGGTCAGGGTCGCCCTGGAGTGCCAGCCGGAGATGATCCTGATGGATATCGGCCTGCCCGGCGCCCTGGACGGCATCGGCGCAGCCGGCGAGATCCACAACCAGCTGGATGTCCCCATCATCTTCCTGACTGCCTTTGCCGATGCTCCCACCGTGGAGCGCGCCAAGCTCACCGCCCCGGCCGGCTACCTGCGCAAGCCGTTTGACGACCAGAACATGCGCGCCACCATCGAGATCGCCCTGTACAAGCACTCCGTTGACCGCCAGCTGCGCCAGAGCCAGGAACTGGCCCAGCGCGAGCGCGACCAGGCGCAGCAGTACCTGGACATCGCCGGGGTGCTGATCGTCGCCCTGGACACCCAGGGCTGCATCACCCTGATCAACCGCCGGGGCTGCGAGATCCTGGGGGCGGATGAGAGCGAGCTGCTGGGGAAGAACTGGTTCGAGACCTGCCTGCCGGAAGATATCCAACACGAAACATTTGCGGCCTTCCAGCGCATCATCAGCGGCGAATTGGAATCCCTGGAATACTACGAGAACCGCGTGCTCACCCGCCGCGGCGAGCTGCGCCTCCTGGCCTTCCACAATGCCTTTATCCGCGATGCAAGCGGCGCCATCACCGGCACGCTGTCGTCCGGGGAGGATATCACCGAGCGCAAGCAGGTGGAAGCCGCCCTGACTATGGAACGCCAGACCCTGGCGCGCCGGGTGGAGGAGCGCACCGCCGACCTGAGCATCGCCAACGCCGAGCTGGCCCGCGCCGCCCGCCTGAAGGACGAGTTCCTGGCCAGTATGAGCCACGAGCTGCGCACCCCGCTCACCGGCGTCCTGGGCCTGTCCGAGGCGCTGCAGAAGAACGTTTACGGCGAGCTGACCCCACGCCAGATGCATGCCCTCAAATCCATCGAGGAGAGCGGGCGCCACCTGCT
Source organism: uncultured Chloroflexota bacterium (assembly GCA_903871905.1). Classification (GTDB taxonomy): domain Bacteria; phylum Chloroflexota; class Anaerolineae; order Anaerolineales; family UBA4823; genus CAIQIV01. Next base: position 5,818 of record CAIQIV010000390.1, read on the forward strand.
TTCGCTGATCAACGATATCCTCGACCTGTCCAAGATCGAGGCCGGCAAGGTGGAGCTGGAAATCCGCCCGGTCAGCCTGGCCGGGGTGTGCAACGAGAGCATGCTCTTTATCCGCCAGTCAGCCCAGAAGAAATCCTTGAAGGTCAGCACGTCTTTTGCCTCGGATGTCTCCCAGATCCTGGCCGATGAGCGCCGCCTGAAGCAGATCCTGGTCAACCTGCTGTCCAACGCCGTCAAGTTCACCCCGGAAGGCGGCTCGATCGGGTTGGAAATGTGCGGGCATGCCAGTGACCACTGTGTGGAGTTCACCGTGTGGGACACGGGCATCGGCATTGCCGAGGAGGACATGCCGCGCCTGTTCAAGCCCTTTGTCCAGCTCGACAGCAGCCTGTCACGGGCGTACAACGGCACCGGGTTGGGGCTGTCGCTGGTGCTGCGCATGACCGAGCTGCACGGGGGCAGCATCGCGGTGACCAGCGAGCCAGGCAAGGGCAGCCGCTTCTCGGTGTACCTGCCCTGGAACCCGGAGGATGAAATGCTGCCGGTGACGGGAGAGGAGAACCTCGATGACGGCGAACGCCTGCAGGAGGTGGTCCAGGCTTATCTCAAAGCCGAGCGGCAGCGCCAGGACTCCCGCCCGCGCCTCTCCCAGCCGGAGCAGCCCGCAGCCCTGCAGCCGGATGACAGCCTGGCCAGCTTCCAGGGCGGCTCGCTGCCTCCCGCAACCGGCGGGCTTCCAGGCAGCCGGGGGGTGGTTTTGCTGGCGGAAGATAACGAGCTGACGCTCAACACCATCAGTGACTTCTTGAAATCCTGCGGCTTCCAGGTCAGCGCGGCGCGCAACGGCCAGGAGGCGCTGGAGCGCGCCCACGAGCTGCAGCCGGCGGTGATCCTGATGGACATCCAGATGCCGGTGCTGGATGGGCTGGAGGCCACGCGGCGGCTGCGCCAGGCGCAGGACACGCAGCACACCCCGGTGATCGCCCTGACCGCCCTGGCCATGCCCGGCGACCGCCAGCGCTGCCTGGATGCCGGCGCCAACGCCTACCTGAGCAAGCCGGTCAACCTGGAAAGCCTGGTGGAGCTCATCCAACAGTTTCAAGCCGCCCGGCTCTGATCCTCAATTTCGTCTTCCACGGCATTCTCATAGTGAACGATCTCCGGCGGCTGGCCGGGGTGCAGGCTGACGGCGATCACGTCCACCCGCCACTCCTCGCCCAGCTCCGGGTGGGCGGCCAAATAGGCCAGGGCCGCCCGCCGCAGGCGGCGCTGCTTGGCGGGCGTCACCCCCTGCTCGGGCCAGGGGGGATCGTCCCCCAATGCCCCGTCCCCAGGCGGGCTGAGCCTGTCGAAGCCTGCCGGCCTATCACTGCGAGCCTGCGATGCAATCTCCTGCTGGAGGGGGGATTGCTGCGCTCCGCTCGCAATGACAG
>CAIQIV010000391.1 GCA_903871905.1 uncultured Chloroflexota bacterium
ACCCAACCAGCAGCACCCATCTACCCGGTCATCCCCTCCGGTGCGGGGAACGTGCTGCACTCGCCGGTGCAGCGCTCCAGCGACCCAGCGGTCCCGCCGGCTGATCTGGAAGAGATCACCCGGGGCAACACAACGTTCGCCCTGGATTTCTACCGCGAGGTGCGCGGACAGCCGGGAAACCTGTTCTTCTCGCCGTACAGCCTTTCGCTGGCCCTGGCCATGCTCTACGCCGGGGCGGCCGGCGAGACTGCGGCGCAGATGGCCAAAACTCTGCACTTTTCCCTGCCTGCCGAACGGCTGCACCCGGCCTTCAACGCCCTCGACCAGCGCCTGCAGGGTCAAAGAACTTCCAGCTCCGCCGATCGCGCTCCCCTGACCTTGAGCATCGCCAACTCGCTGTGGGGGCAGAAGGACCACGCCTTCCTGCCGGCCTTTCTGGACAGCCTGGCGAGCAGCTATGGCGCCGGGCTGCGCCTGGCGGATTTCGCCGCCCAGGCCGAGCAGGCCCGCCAGGCGATCAACGCCTGGGTGGCCGAGGAGACGCATGACCGCATCCAGGACCTGATCCCCCAGGGCAGTATCGACGCCGCCACCCGCCTGGTGCTGGCGAATGCTATCTATTTCAAGGCGGATTGGACCCAGCCGTTTGACGCCAACCTGACGCGTGACGGCGACTTCCATGCCCTGGATGGCAGCTTGCAGCAGGTTAAGATGATGGCCTGGAAGGATGCCCAGACCCTGCGCTATGGGCGGGGGGATAACTACCAGGCGGTCGAGCTGCCGTACGAGGGGGGAGCTTCCATGCTGCTGCTGGTGCCCGAGGCGGGCAGCTTCCCGGCCTTCGAAGACGGCCTGGACGCGGCCCGGCTGCAGGCCATCCAGAGCCAGATGCAGGACACCGAGATCAAGGTGATCCTGCCCAAGTTCGAGTTCACCTCTGATTTCCAACTGGCCGACACGCTCAGCAAGTTGGGGATGCCGGCGGCTTTTGACCCCGGGGGGGCAGACTTCTCGGCGATCGACGGGGCGCGCGACCTGTTTGTGAGCCAGGTGCTGCACAAGGCTTTTGTCGCCGTGGATGAGAAAGGGACCGAAGCCGCGGCGGCCACGGCGGTGGTGATGGAACTGAGCGCCCTGCGCCAGCAGGACCTGGTGCTGCTGCTGGTTGACCGGCCATTCCTATTCCTGATCCGCGACCAGGCCAGCGGCGCGGTGTTGTTTATGGGCCGCTTTGTGGGAAATTAGGGGGAGCCGGGCCGGTCCAGGCCCTGCCAGCGCTCATGAAATCACAACCCATAGACCGGTCGGACCGCCGGCGGCCTGCTTAGAGCGAGATCACTTTGCCTGCGCGGCGCTGAGCTTCGAGGATGTCGGTCATGCCGCCGACAATGCCCGCCTGCCCTGGTCCGCCAGGTTATAGTAGTTCAAGCAGGTGCTGCACAGCACCATGTGCACACCTTTGGCTTCCAGTGATTTCAATAGATCAATTACGGCTCACTGCTGGGTTGCCCCACGGCTTTCCCCAACGCCGTCGATATAAAAGCGTTCAGGCTCGCGCCTTCTTTATTTGCCACCTCGACCAGTTCTCGATGCAGCGATTTGGGCATGCGCACCACGAGACTCGCGCAGGTGGTTGGTGAAGAGCTGGCGTAAATAGGGGGATAGAAGTTGGTAATCATTTAAGCGCCTGATTTCAGTCAATTGACTTATAAGTCAATTGACTGAAATCAGGCGCATCTTCATGGTCTTTGGCATAACTGCGTGTCCAATCATTTCCCCCATTCGGTAGTAAAATCGGGGACATGTCCAACTCAAAATTCCTCTCCCTGATCGAAGCGTCCCAGACCCCACTGCTGGGGGATGGGGCCATGGGCACGGCGCTTAACGCCCGGGTGGGCGGGCAGCCGCAGTGCTTTGACCTGCTCAACCTGACCCAGCCGGCCCTGGTAGCGGATGTGCACCGCGAGTATATTGAAGCTGGCTCGCAGGTGATCCAGACCAACACCTTTGGCGCCAACCGCTATAAGCTGGCGGCGCTGGGGTTGGAAGACCGGCTGGAGGCGATCAACCGCGCCGGTGTGGAGCTGGCGCGGCGCGTGGTATTGGCTTCCTACAAGGAAGTGCTGGTTGCAGGAGACGTGGGTCCGCTGGGTGTGCGTATCGCCCCCTTTGGCCGGGTGCAGCCGGAACAGGCGCGCCAGGCGTTTGCCGAGCAGATCGCTGCCCTGGCGGCCGCCGGGGCAGACCTGATCATCATCGAGACCATCAGTGATCTGTATGAGATGCGGGAGGCGGTGGCAGCGGCGCGCCAGGTATGCGATTTGCCAGTGGTGGCTTCCATGACTTTCACCCGGGATGACCGCACGCTGTTGGGGGACGGGCCGGCGCAGGTGGCCAGGCTGCTCAGCGAGACCGGCGCTGACCTGATTGGGGTGAACTGTTCGGGCGGCCCGGCGCAGATCTGGCGTATCCTGCGCCAGATGCGCCAGGCGGTACCGGCGGGGCGCTTTTCGGTGATGCCCAACGCTGGCTGGCCCGAACAGGTGGGCGGGCGCATCCTGTACCCGGCTAACGCAGATTATTTTGGCGAGTATGCCATGGCTTTCTGCGAGGCGGGCGCCAGCCTGGTGGGCGGATGCTGCGGCACCACCCCGCGGCATATTGCCGCCATGCGCCAGGCGCTGGACAGCATCCCCCAGGGCTGCGGCCCGTCGGTTTCAGAACTGACCATGCCGGCCGACCTGGATGAGCGACCTAGCGGTGCAGATCGGGCCTCGCACCTGGCTCAGAAGCTGGCACACGGGGAGTTTGTGGTGGCGGTGGAGATGGACCCGCCGCGCGGCCTGTCGGCTCACAAGCTGCTGGCGGGAGCCAGCCTGCTGGCTGAGGCCGGGGTGGATGTGATCAACGTAGCAGACAGCCCCATGGCGCGCATGCGTATGAGCCCCTGGGCGGTATGTGACCTGGTGCAGCGCCAGATCGGGGTGGACACCACCCTGCATTTCCCCACGCGCGGGCGCAACCTGCTGCGGGTGCAGGGTGACCTGCTGGCGGCGCACGCCCTGGGCATTCGCAATGTGTTTGTGGTGATGGGCGACCCCACCGCCATTGGCGATTATCCCGAGGCAATGGATAATTATGACCTGGTGCCTTCCGGATTAATTAAGCTGATCAAGCAGCGCCTGAACACCGGGGTGGACCAGGCGGGAGTGGATATTGGGCAGCCCACTGCCTTTTATGTTGGCTGTGCTCTCAACCTGTGCCCGCAGGACGCGGCGCAGGAGATCAAGAACCTGCGGCGCAAGCTGTCTGCCGGGGCAGATTTTGTGCTCACCCAACCGATTTATGACCCGGAGAAGGCGCGGGCTTTCCTGGACCTGTACTCTGAGCAGCATGGAGAGCGGTCATTCTCTATACTGGTGGGTATCCTGCCGTTGTACAGCGCCCGCCATGCCGCATTCCTGCACAACGAAGTGCCGGGCATTACCATTCCGGAAGCCATGCAGGAGCGCATCCGCCAGGCGGGTGAGCGGGCGCCGCAAGCCGGGGTAGAGATTGCCCTGGAACTGGTGGAGCAGGTAAGGCCCTGGGCGAGCGGCATTTACCTGATGCCTCAGTTCAGCCGCTATGACCTGGCTGCTGAGATTGTTGAGGGGGTGAAAAAGAAGTGAGGTCCCTGGCGCGGCGCTTTAGCCATCGCGGCTGAGGCGCCATCCAAGGGCTGTGTAACGCTGGGCGACCTGGTTGTTGTGCACGGCGATGCCGACGGCGCGCCGGCTGCCCACCAGCACGCACAACTGCCGGGCGCGGGTCACGCCGGTGTAGAGCAGGTTGCGCTGCAGCATCAGGTAATGTTGGGTGAGCAGCGGCATGACCACCGCCGGGAACTCGGCGCCCTGCGCCTTGTGCACCGAAACAGCATAAGCCAGGGTCATCTGGTCAGCATCGATCCAATCGAAGGTCACCGCCCGCCCATCGAAATCCACAGTCAGGGTATGTTCCACCAGGTCAATGGCGTATAAGAAGCCGATGTCCCCATTGTACACATCTTTTAGATAGTTGTTCTGAGTCTGCATCAACTTATCGCCGACGCGGAAGATTTGCCCGGCGATGGTCTTTTCTGGCCGCCCTGGATCGGGTGGGTTGAGCGCCGCCTGCAGGCGGGTGTTGAGAGCGGTGACCCCGGCGGGACCGCGGTACATGGGCGCCAGCACCTGGATGCCATCGCGCGGGTGCAGGCCGAAGCGTCTCGGGATGCGGCGGCAGACCAGGTCTTCGACCCAGCCGGCGGTTTCGTCTGGCGTCTCTGCCGGGAAGAAAAAGAAATCAGCCCGCGCCTGGCTCTCTGTTTCTCCCAATGTTGAGAATTGCGGCATCTGTCCCTGGTTGATGCGGTGGGCGTTGGTGATAATTTGCGAGGCGGCTGCCTGGCGAAAGATCACGCTCAGGCGGGTGACCGGGACCACGCCGCTCTCAATTACATCCCGCAGCACGTCCCCGGCGCCGACGGAGGGGAGCTGGTCGGCATCCCCGACCAGCAGCAGGTGGGAGCCGGGGGAGATGGCCTTGAGCAGATTGTTGGCCAGCGCCAGGTCGAGCATGGAGACTTCGTCAATCACAACCAGGTCGGCGGGCAGCGGGTTGGCGGCGTTGTAAGTGAACCCCTCGCCAGGCTTGTAGCCCAGCAGGCGGTGAATGGTGCTGGCAGCCTGCCCGGTTGCCTGGGACAGGCGCTTGGCGGCGCGCCCGGTGGGAGAGGCCAGGGCAAAGGTTTTGTGCGCCCCATCCAGGGCTGCAATTAATGCTTTGAGGGCGGTGGTCTTGCCGGTCCCTGGCCCGCCGGTCAGCACGCTCACCGGATGGCTGAGCGCCATGCGAATGGCATCCTGCTGCTCGGGGGAAAGACTGTTGTCCAGGCGCACAAAGGCTGGAGGCAGGCTGCTCAGGCGGGTGGGCAGCACCCGGGAAAGCTGGCGCAACCGATCTGCCACACCAGTCTCGCAGTAGTAGAGGGGGGAAAGGTAGACAGCCGGTTGGGCATAGGGAGCTAATTGTTCCTGGACCGTATGCCTCACCCCGTCTGCTGCAGCCAGCGGCGAGGGCGGCGGCACCTGGTCCTGGCGAATGCGGCCTGCCGCGGCCAACCTTTCGACGGCCGGGGTGACCAAATCCTGGGATACTCCCAGCAGCTCAGCGCTTATTGTTTCCAGATCCTGCCGCGGAGAGTAGACGTGCCCGTCCTCTGTGGCCTGGTTCAAGGCATATTCCACCCCGGCTTCAACGCGCGACGGATGGTCAAAGGGCAGCCCCAGGGCCTGGGCAATGCGATCGGCGGTTTTAAAGCCGATCCCGTAAATGTCCTGGGCAAGCTGGTAGGGATTGGACTGCACTACCTTGAGCGACTCATCTCCATACTGCTTGTAAATCTTGACTGCCAGATTGGTGCTGACGCCGTGGCTGTGCAGGAAGAGCATGATCTGCTTGACCTGCTTCTGTTCTGCCCAGGCGCTGGCAATGCGGCGTGAGCGCACCTGGCCGATGTCCTGCACCTCTTGCAGGCGTTCCGGGTGGTGTTCGATCACCTCGAGGGTGTGCATGCCAAAGCGGCCGACAATGCGCTCTGCCAGGCGCGGCCCAATTCCCGGGATCAAACCTGATCCCAGGTAGCGCCGAATGCCCGCCACCGTGGCGGGCAGGGTTTGCTCACAAAATTCTACCTGGAACTGCAGACCATACTGGGGGTGGTTGGCCCATTTGCCATCCAGGCGCAGGCATTCTCCTGCGACCAGCTCTGGCAGGTTGCCGGTCAGGGTAACCAGGCCGTCCCGGCCGATCCCCGCACCCTTATAATGCTCAGGGCGCAGCCCAACCACGCTGTACCCGTTCTCCGGGTTGTAGAAGACGATACGTTCGACTGTGCCAGCGAGAGTGTCCATCGCCTGCCGAGGGACTCAGCCCTTTCTCACCCGGCTCAACAGCAGGCGTCCCAACTCATGGCATGGGGTTCTGGTTCGCCCAGTCGTCTCCCAGGGTGATCGATACATCCACCGGGCTGGCAGGGTTGTTGAAGTAATGCACCCGGATTTTATCGATCTTCATCAGCTCCATCAGGAATTTGACCGTATACGGCTTACCGGTATAGAAAGTCACCTGGGTATAGGTGGATGCCTGCTCAGCATTGCCAGTCTGGCTGATGTTGAGCCCTTGCGATTTCAGGTAATCCATGGTTTTAGCGGCAATGCCAGAGGTGGCGCTGCCGTTCAACACTTCCACGCGAGCACCTTCAGCCTTCATTAAATCTGCCGGTGACATGCTGGCCGCGGCCGGATTGGCAGGGCCGGTGTTGGTGAACAACTCATCCCGCATGGCGCGAATTTTTTCGGTAATCGGCTTGAGCACCTGCTGTCCGTCGGCGGCGGATACGGCAAAATTCACTTGGTCAGGGGGGCCGATGATGCCTTTTTTGATGTTTTCGGTGGGGACCTGGGAGGCGAGCCAGGCCAGCTTGATTGCCTGGTCCATGGTCAGGTTGGTGTGAATGCCGGCAGAGAGCTCCTGGTAGAGCACCGGGGCTTTGGAGATCATGGTGGGCAGCACTTCAGGGTCAAGCAGGCGGTCGCGGATGGCCATGATGATTTCCTGCTGGCGCCCAGCGCGTCCGAAATCGTCGCCAGCGTTCTTGCGCACCCGGGCATAGGCCAGCGCCAGATCTCCGGGGAGAGTCTGGATGCCAGGTTTCAGGGTCTTGGTGTTGCCGCTGCCCAGCGGGTCTACCTTGATCTTTTCTGGGACGTTTACTTTAACGCCGCCGATCTCATCGATGAATTTGATAAATGCCTCGAAATCGATCTGGGCGTAGAAGTCAATGGGCACGCCTAACAACCCCTCTACTGTGTCCATTGCCAGGCCCGGCCC
>CAIQIV010000392.1 GCA_903871905.1 uncultured Chloroflexota bacterium
ACCGCTGTTGGGTGATTAGCAACCTGGAAGTCGTGGAGGACGACTATCGCCGGCAATTTACCCAGTTCTACATGCGGCTGTTTGCTGACTATCCCACAGAAGTTGAAAGTTATTATCACCAATCGGCTCGTATGAGGCAGTATTTTGGCAGGTTGGGCAGATCCATTACCCTTCTGGCTCGCAAGGATCAATTCAAAGGGGATGTCTATAAGATTACGCCCAGGAATGAGAGGATGCGAAAATCCTCTTTTGACAGGCTACCAAAATTTGGCGTGTTTAAGCTTGCCGAAGAATTGCCATTCCCTGACGAGATTGCTGGGGATACAAACGGACAGGAGATGAAGATTTTATGACCATTGTATTGCGCCCTGGGTCACCTGATTTCAGGGAGTTACCCTGGTTATTACCGTTGGTATCCTGGCCAGGGCAATGCGCGCAAATCGAGGATCTTCCGCGAGGCCTTTCTCGCCATCCGGTTGTTTTTGTAAATGTCAGCGGGGGAATCTATGCGCTGAAGGAGCTTCCTCCTGGTAAGGCAAAAAGTGAATTTGAGATCCTGCAAAGGATGGAAGAACTGCGCCTGCCAGTTGTTACACCCATTGGTTATATGGAAGCCTTCTCGGTTTCAGGTGGAGCCAGTGTATTGATTACACGTTACCTGGAGTGCTCCCTCCCTTATCGCAGCTTGTTTATGAGCAACAGTCTGGTGCGTTATCGTGAATCACTGTTGGATGCAATTGCAGGACTGCTGGTCCAGATACACCTGGCGGGTATATATTGGGGGGATTGTTCGCTGTCTAATTTGCTGTTTCGCCGTGACGCTGGCGCTCTACGGGCATATTTGGTAGATGCCGAGACTGCACATTATTTCCCGGGCCATTTCCCGGCGTTGAAGCGCTATGATGACCTGGAAATTATGTCTGAAAGTGTGGACGGGGAACTCTTGGAACTGAATTCTGCTAACCTGCTTGCCAATGGGATTCCACTCGATGCAACTGGAGCGTACATTCGTTTAAGGTATCAACGTTTGTGGGAAGAAATCACACGGGAAGATATAATTAATCCACAGGAGAATTTCCGCATCCAGGAGCGGATACGCGCCTTGAATACACTTGGTTTCTCGGTTGGAGATGTTGCCTTAGCTGAAACGGATAATGGCAATCAGCTGCGATTGAAAGTGGTGGTCACCGATAGAAATTTCCACCGTGACCAATTGCAGATGTTGACCGGCCTGGATACGGAAGAAATGCAGGCAAGGAAAATGATGAACGAAATCCAGGAACACAAAGCTACCCTCTCAAGGTTGAATAACCGCAGCACATCTTTGAGTGTAGCTGCTTACCATTGGTTAGAGCATATTTACCTGCCTGTGACCAGCCAGTTGTTTTCCCTGGCCAATCAAAATACAACCTTACCGGAATTGTATTGCCAGGTCTTGGAGAATAAGTGGTATTTATCTGAAAAAGCGGGGCATGACGTGGGCCACCAGATTGCTACGGATGATTACCTGAAGAAATTCTCGGGCATGGATAATTGAGGATGGGATGAATCTGCTATTAAATCTTGGCGTAGCTTTGGCTTATGCATTGTTTGTTACCGGGATCAGCCTGGTTATCAGCCAGGTTTATCCCGATCAGCAGTCCTGGTTCATTGGCCTGGTGGTATTCTTGGGGGCTTTTCTTCTTGAGCCTATGCGTATAGCTTTAAATAAATCGGTTAATAGGATGTTCAACGCATCCCTTGTGCCATATCTTGAGCGATTAGGAGAGTTCAATAATGACGTCTCTGGGTTGATCGATTTGCCTTCGATCATTGGTTTACTGAGAAATCGTATCCGCCAGGATCTGGATCAGCCAGGTCTTCACATTTTTTTGTTTGACGATTCCAGCCAAGAGTATACAGCAGTCCCAGGTGAGGATGGAAAGGCTACCACCGACATCAGGTTTACTGCGTCAAGCGCTTTGGTGAGCTATTTATTGCAAAATCCGGTTTACAACTTCTCTGAAGAAGGCACACCTTCTTCACTGGACGCGGAGCGACAGAGATTGGTGCTTCTTGGAGCTGCCTTGTTTTCTCGCTTATCAGGTGGGGGAAAAATCTTGGGTTGGGTAGCGTTGGATGGTCGTGGTGCAGAAAAAAAATATTCACCTGAAGAGGTTCGTCACCTGGAGGAATTGTGTTCGCTGGCTGCCCTGGGTGTGGAACGTGGCAGAATTGTTGCAGATCTGGAAAAGAGAGTGCGTGAGTTGGATGTTTTGACCCGCATGGCTCAGGGGGTGAATATTACCATGGCATTTGACGATCTCCTGGAGTTAATCTATGCCCAAACGATATCAGTGATTCCAGCCAGCGATTTCCGCGTTGTTTTGAAGGATGAAATCAACGGTGCGTTATATTTTGGCTTTTATGTCAGAGATAATGATCGCATCCGGGAAATTGAAACGATACCGATTGTTCCGGGACAGGAATTGGAAGAGGAAATATTTAAGAGTCCACAAGGTTTACTGACCAACCATTACCAGGCAGAATGTCGCCGGAAAGGGTATTTCCCTATGGATGGCCAGCTTGTTGCTTGGCTTGGTGTACCAATGCTGGCGGGCGCAGATACGATTGGCGCCTTGAGCCTTGGATCGAGGGGGCTGGATTCAGGTTTTGTTATCGAGCAGAAGAACTTGCTCCAGGCAATTGCTGATCAAGCCTCGGGAGCGATCGTGAAAGCCAGGTTGTTGCAGGAGACCCAGAAACGCGCTCGTCAACTGGCGTTGCTAAATGAGATTGGCCGCAGCCTGACCTCGACTCTGGATTTGAAAAGGCTGTTAGATCAAATTATCCGTCATTCGGTTGAGCTCTTGGGCTGCGAGGTGGGATGTCTGCTCATGTTGGACGGACAAATGGGAGAGTTGGTTCTGGAGGCTGTAACTGATGCATCGGTAGTGAATGTCAAGGAAAGGCGCGTCCCCCTGGGTGTTGGGATTGCAGGAACTGCAGCGAATTCCGGTAAACCGGTCATAGCAAACCAACTGGTATCTCATCCCGAATTCCACCCCTCCGGATTGGAAATGGAAATGAATGCCCGGGATGCCCTGGTTGCACCTATGACGGTTCAAGATCGCATCATTGGTGTGATTGAGGTGTTTAACAAGTTTGACGGTAGGCCTTTCTCCAAGGATGATTTGGGGATGCTGACGACATTCACCAGCCAGGCTGCGGTAGCCATTGAAAATGCTCGGTTGTATACCCTGACTGACCAGGCCCTGGCAGCCCGGCTTGAAGAGATGGCCGCCTTGCAATTAATTGACACCGAGTTGAATGCTACTCTGGAAATTGACCGCGCCATGCAGATTACGCTTGAATCAGCAATGCGTCAGGGTAAGGTGGATACGGGTTGGATTGGGTTGGTCGAAGGCGGGGAAATCTGCATCATGGCAGCCCGGGGTTATTCAGATAGGCTGCAAGAATATCTGAAACCAGCTGATGAAAACCCGTTAAAGCTATCCCTGGAGACGCGCGGCATCCATGATGTTATCCGCAATGGGACACCCATGACTTTTGAAGCTAATCCAATTGGTGATTTTGATGAGCAGGGCGTAATTGAAGGGCGCATTTCGCCGAATAGGGCCCGAGTTTTGGTCGTTCCCATCCGCCGTGAGGCAGATGTGATTGGCGTGGTGACGCTGGAAAAGATTCCATCAGAAACATGGACGCCCGAAACACTGGCATTCCTCTCACGCCTTTGCGATCACGCTGCCATTGCAATTGCCAATGCCCAGCTGTATCATGAGGTGAACGCAGCAAATCTGGCAAAGAGCAAGTTTGTCTCGTTCGTCGCTCATGAGTTAAAAAACCCCATGGCATCCATCAAAGGGTATACAGAATTGGTAATCAATGGGATGGCAGGGCCTGTAAATGAGATGCAGGTCAGTTTTCTCTCCACGGTCCGTTCAAATGTGGAGCGGATGAACACCATTGTGTCCGACCTGAACGATCTAACAAAAATCCAGGTTGGAAACCTGAGGTTGGATTTTCAGACGGTTCGGATCAAAGATATTGTTGATGAGGCGATCCATGGTCTCCGCCGGCAGATTGATGAAAAACACCAGCAACTCTCGGTTGAACTGCAGGAAAATCTTCCACCTGTTTGGGCAGATCCCCTACGTCTTGGCCAGGTTCTGACGAACCTGATCAGCAATGCCCAAAAATATACTCCTGCCGAAGGCTCAATTTCGATTTGCGCGGATGTGATCAGCGACAGCCATAAATCTCCTGCGGGACTTAATTTTGTTCATTTGTGGGTCAAGGATTCCGGTATAGGCATCCCGCTGAAAGATCAGGGCAGCATTTTTGAGCAATATTTTCGGACGGAAATATCCAAGGAGACAGCCTCCGGCACGGGTCTGGGGTTGAATATCACCCGCAGCCTGGTGGAAATGCAGGGAGGACGGATTTGGTTCGAGAGTGAACTGGGAGAAGGGAGCATTTTCCACTTCACCATCCCCTCCTCCGAAGCCAGCTAATTCCTCTCCGAGCAGGTTTACCAGCCGGCGAGGCTTATAAGGATGGTTATCATACCTGCAACCAGGCAGTAAATGGAGAAGACCGAAATCGGTCTCCGCATGAGAAAACGAAGCAGCCAGCGGATGGAGATATACCCGGTCACTGCAGCGGCTGCAAATCCTGCACTGATTGTAACCAGTGACTGACTCAGGTTACCTGCGTTGGCTAAATCCAGTGAAGCTAATAATCCTGCCGCGATCATAATTGGGATGGAAAGCAAAAAGGAGAACCGGGCAGCAGAAACACGATCCAGGTCACGCAGCATTCCTCCAGTGATGGTTGAGCCAGAACGTGAAATCCCTGGGAAGACTGCCAGGGCTTGAAATACCCCTACCCAGACCGCATCGACCCAGCCCAGGCTGGGGAGCGTTCGCTGCTGTTTCCCAAAGCGCTCACCAAGCCACAGCATGAGGGCGGTGATACACAGGAAGATGCCTGTAGCAATCAGGCTGTTAAATGCAGCTTCAATAAGATCCTTCACCAAAATGCCAAATAGCCCAGCAGGGATGGTTCCGATGATAATCAGCCAGCCCAGTCGGGCATTGCTGTCGGCAAACGGTTTCCTCTGTTCCAATCCTTTCACCAGAGCTGTTGCGATTGTCATGAGATCTTTCCAGAAATAGACAATCACAGCAAGTAGAGTGGCCAGCTGAACGAGGACATCGAAGATAAATGCTTCCTCTGGAGGAACTGTCCATCTAAAAAGATGGGGGACGATAACCAGATGTGCGGAGCTTGAGATAGGGAGAAATTCAGTCAGCCCCTGGACAATCCCAAGAATAATTGCTTGAAGGACAGTCATTTTGTTTTTTCAAACCTTTCAATTATGGATGACAAGTTCCCATCGATGATTGCCTGGCGGATTTCTTTTGCCAGCGTCACCAAGGTATACAGATTGTGAATGGAAAGCAGCGTGGCAGAAAGCATTTCACGTGAGTTGATCAGGTGGCGCAGGTAGGCCCGGGAAAAGTTCTGACAGGTGTAGCACCCGCAGCACTCATCAATGGGGGATTTGTCCTGCTTGTAAATCGCATTCATCAAATTGAGCCGCCCTGAGCGTGTCATGGCTGCATGGTGGCGCGCCAGTCGGGTGGGCAGAACACAGTCAAAGATGTCGACGCCTCGCGAGACTCCCTGGATGATGTCTTCTACCGTACCTACACCCATCAAGTAACGCGGTTTGTTGGCTGGCAGGATGGCATCCACGACATCAAGCGCCTGGTGCATTTCCTCTTTGGTTTCGCCAACGGACAGGCCTCCAATTGCATTTCCTGGTAGATTAAGTGAACTGACAAATGAAGCAGAGCGTTCGCGCAGGTCATTGAAGATGCCACCCTGGACTATCCCAAACAGGGCCTGGTCAGGTCTTTTCTTGGCTTCCATGCAGCGCTCCAGCCAGGCGTGAGTGCGTGCCACAGCCCGCTCGTTGTAGGCGCGATCATAGGGTGGTGCACATTCGTCGAAAGCCATAATGATATCCGCACCCAGGTTTTCCTGGATGGCAATGGATTTTTCAGGCGTCACACGATGAGTGGAGCCATCAATATGGCTCTTGAAGGTTACCCCATCCTCGTCGATCTTGCGTGAATTGGCAAGAGAGAATACCTGGAACCCGCCTGAGTCGGTCAGGATTGGGCTGTCCCAATGCATGAATTGGTGCAGCCCTCCCATTTCTGCCACCAGTTCATCTCCGGGACGCAGATAAAGGTGATAGGTATTGGCGAGGACCAGGCTGGCATGGATCTCTTGAAGTTGTGCAGGAGTTACAGCCTTGACAGTCGCTTGTGTGCCAACCGGGGCAAAGACCGGGGTTAGGAGGTCACCGTGGGGGGTATGAAAAATTCCTGCCCGGGCGCGGCCTTCTTGTGCAATGATATTATAGTGGAATGGTACGGACTCAATTGGTAACACTTTTTTTTCAGGTTTCAAATTGGGTTGACAGTGGTCTCACTTCAGTGCGCCATTATAATGCAAGAGCGGCAAGATGATAGTGATATAATACCGGGGAAAACCTTTCCGTTAA
>CAIQIV010000393.1 GCA_903871905.1 uncultured Chloroflexota bacterium
CGATCTGCTTGACCTGGATTTCACCATACGGCGTGGCAATGCGGCGGAACTCGCGCCCGGCTTCGTGCCGCCAGACGGGGGTCACGCGCACGCCCAGGGTGCTTGTCTCCCGCAGCAGCAGGTCGCACAGTTTGTACTCGTCTTCTTTGCGGGCAATGACCGAGAGCTTGGTTGCCGGGCGATTTTTTTTCATGTAGATCGGGGTGAAATACACGTCCAGCGCCCCGGCCTGGAACAACCTGGCCATGACCTGGCCAAAGACCTGGGGATTCATATCGTCGATGTTGGTTTCGATCTCGAGATGGTTCCCGGCCTGCTCATCCTGGGCTCCGATCAGGAGGCGCAGCACATTGGGCCAGTCGAGCTCGCGCCGCCCGGCGCCAATGCCAACCCTTTGCAGCCGCATGCCGGGCTGAGAAAAAGAGGCCAGGGCAGACAGGATCGCCGCGCCGGTCGGTGTGACCATTTCGACCCTGGCGGGGGAGGGCGCCACCGGCGCCTGCGCCATGCTCAACAGCTCCAGGGTGGCTGGGGCTGGCAGGGGCAGCAAGCCATGCTGGGTTTTGACCTGCCCGCTGCCGAGGGGCAGGGCCGAAGCGCAAACGGCCTGGACATCGAAGTATTCCAGCCCGATCCCGGCGCCCACGATATCGAGGATCGAGTCAACCGCGCCGACCTCGTGAAAATGGACTTCTTCGACCGATGTGCCGTGGACTTTTGCTTCCGCCAGGGCTAATTTTTGGAAGATTTTGAGACTGATCTCCTGGACCCGGGCGGACAGCCCGCTGGATCCGATCAGATTCTGGATGTCGCTCAGGTGGCGATGGTGGCTGTGGTGGTGGCCTTCCTCGTGGCTGTGTTCGTGGATATCCAGCTTGAGCAGCGTGGCCGCCAGGGTGCCCTTGCGGACGCGTTCAGAACTGACGCCCTGAAACTCGGGCAGGCCTAATCGCTTGAACTGCTCGGCGAGGTAATCAACCGGAAGGCCAGCGTCCAACAGGGCGCCGAGAAACATATCGCCGCTGATCCCGGAAAAACAATCGCAATAGAGAATGGTCATTTAGGTAATCCTTCGTCAAAACTGCCGGACCGGTAACCTTGCAGGTCCAGGGTTACAAACTGGAATCCGATTTTTTTGAAATAATCCACCAGCTCGGAGCGTATTTCAAGCAGCTTTGAAAACTGGTCTGCTTCGATTTCGATCCGGGCCTGGTCAGCGTGGCAGCGTACCCGCACGGTGCGGAATCCTTTTTCGTGCAGGTATGTTTCGGCCTGGTTCACCTGCAGCAGTCCTTTGGCTGTGATCGTGGTCCCATAAGGGAAGCGCGTCGCCAGGCAGGGTGTGCTGGGCTTATCCCAGATAGCCAACCCCAGGGCCCGGGCCAGCCAGCGAATATCCCCTTTTGTCAGGCCGTTGGTTGCCAGGGGGCTGCGGGTTTGAGTTTCGGCCACGGCTTTGCGTCCAGGCCGGTAAAAACCCAGGTCATCCACATTTTGCCCTTCGAGGACCACCTGGTAGTTGTTTCGCCGGGCGTAATCCCAGGCCATTTTCAGGATTTCCAGCTTGCAATGGTAGCAGCGGTCAACCGGGTTATTGCAAAAGTTGGGGTTTTGAAGCGGGTCGTGGTGTACAACCACCTGCCGGAAGCCTTGCTGGCGGGCGAAGTCGGCG
>CAIQIV010000394.1 GCA_903871905.1 uncultured Chloroflexota bacterium
ACCAGCCCTGGACGATGGCAAGCGCCAGCAAGCCAAGAGAAACCGCTGCCACCACCATCAGGTAAGGGCGGGTATGGCGCAACGGGGCGGGCTCGCTTTCCGGGTCGCTGCTCACCAGGCTGAGAATGAGAATCGCAATGAAAGAGGTCAGCAGGGATGAGCCGCCATATGAAACAAAGGGAAGTGTCACGCCGGTTAAGGGCAGCAGGCGCAAGTTGCCCGCAATGATCAAAACGCTCTGGAAACCCAGGTAAGCGGTCAAGCCACCGGCCAGCAGGCGCTGGTAGCGCGATGACTCATGCAGAGCAATGATGATCCCGCGCTGGATCAGCAGTCCCAGGATAGCCAGCAGGCCAAGCGATCCGACCAGGCCGGTTTCTTCGGCTATGGCAGCAAAAATAAAGTCCGAATGAGCCACCGGCACCAGACCTGGACTGCCAAGGCCTGGTCCACGCCCCCAGACCCCTCCTGAAGCAACTGTGATCAAGGATTGCACCACCTGGTATGAGCGTCCGCTGGGATCCAGCCAGGGATTCAACCAGGCCTGGATGCGCAAGGCAATCACGTCATACAGGCGGTAACCGGCAAAGCCCGCCACAGCCGCCAGGGCCATGGTCCCGACCAGGATTCGCAGACGATTGGAAGCCAGGTAAACAATCACAGCGTAGATCACCAGGAAAAGGGTAGCCGTCCCAAGGTCGCGCTGGGCAACCAGGATCAGCAGCGCCAGGCCGGTCAGGATCACTGTGGGAACCAAAATTTGAGGCAAGGTGAAATGTCCCGGCAGTTTCTCCACCAGGTACGCGGCCAGGTAGGCAATCAGCAGCAGCTTGAGCGGCTCAGAGGGCTGGAGATAAATCCCGCAGCAGCCCAACCAGAGCTGCGGGCCTATACCACCTGGATAAACGCCAATAATAAAAGTTGCCACAGTCAACAGCAGCCCGACCGTCAGCCAGATGTACTTGTAACGCTGCAGGAAGGCCAGGATATTGGTCAGGCGAATGCCTCCCCAGAATACCCCCAGGCTGACCGCCAGCCAGGCTGTTTGCCGCAAGCCGAAATTGGGCGAGATGCGCCAGATGGTCAGCAGCCCCCAACCGCACAGGATGGAAACCAGGGGCAGCAGATAGGGGTCACGGTCGGGAAGGAGGCGGCTGACCTGCCGGTGAAGGAACGCGAAACCCACCATCCAGACTGCAAAGCCCAGCCAGTGCTGCCAGAGATACTCAACCTCCCAGGAATGGGCGCGCACCGCTGGGGCAAAAGTCAGGGCCAGCGCAAAAGAAAAAAGGAACAGGGCCGCCAGAAACATCAGGCGGCTCTGCAGTTGGTCTTTAGGCGATTGGGTCGCAGGAAATAAAGAGCTCACTCCGGAAAATATTTATTGACCAGAACACCCATTTTCTGAATTGTGGCAGGTGGGACCATGTCCTTGCGGGTAATGAAAGCATCCGCCAGCGCCGTATGGCAGCCGCATGGGATTTCATCCGGCAGGCTCTCAGCCAGCAGGCTGATCGCCCGCTGCGCCACTTCGGTGTTTTGCAGCAGGATGCGAATCACCATTTCGACGCTGACCGGCTCCTCCGTGACGTGCCAGACATCATAATCAGTGACGTGGGCCATCGTGGCATAGCACATCTCGGCCTCGCGCGCCAGGAATGCCTCCGGGCAAGCTGTCATTCCGATAATGGACATGCCCCAGGAGCGGAACAGGTTGGACTCGCCGCGGGTGGAAAAACGCGGCCCTTCGATGGTAATCAACGCGCCGCCCTTGTGAACCGATGCGCCGCTTTCAGCCACCGCCTGGTAAAGCAGCGTGGCAAGGGCCGGGCAGAAGGGGTCAGCCGCGCCAATATGGACAACCATACCTTCCCCAAAGAAAGAGCGCGGCCGGCTGCGGGTGAAATCTACCAGCTGGTCCGGGATGATAATCTGGCCCGGAACGTAATCGTCCCGCAGTGAACCGCAGGCGCTGACGCTGACGACATGCTTCACCCCCAGCTTCTTCAGGGCATATATGTTGGCCCGGTAATTAATCTCGGAGGGAGAGATGGAATGGTTCAATCCATGCCTCGCCAGGAAAGCCACCCGCTTGCCCGCAAGGTCGCCCGTGATAATCGGGGCGCTGGGTGTGCCAAAAGGAGTATCGACCTCGACGGTTTCTACATCCTGCAAGCCGGAAAAATGATAGAGGCCGGAGCCTCCAATGACGCCTAGAACAGGGTTGGGTTTCATATCATCACTCCATAGATAATACTGTCACCCATGCTCCCGGAACTAAGAGGATGAAGTGGGAGCCGGGGGTTGAGAACCAATGTCTTTTTCAGGGATATGATCCAGGTGGACGCCGCGGGCAGCCATGTGCCGCGCCGCCAGCGACCCCGGTGCAGCCGAATAGACAGGCTGCGGCGCAGCCGGAGGCGGAGGTGGAGCCTGGACTTGAACGGGAGCAGGAGCCAGCGGGGGCTTGACCACCGCGGGTGGGCGCCGGGCAAACAGGCGCTTGAAGACACCTTTTCGGATCAGAAGCACCATGGCAAAAATGAACGCAAACAGCAGAACCAGCAGGACAACCACAATCACGATCACCACGGTGATCGGTATGTCAATATTGACGACCCTTTTGCCGGTTGGGACACTCCCCTGACCATCAGAGCC
>CAIQIV010000395.1 GCA_903871905.1 uncultured Chloroflexota bacterium
CCCGCATTGGTGCCAGCAGAACGGCAGACATGCTGGGAGAATGCCGCAAGGAACTCGGTTTAAGTGCCATTCAAATCCAGGGTGGAAAGACAGCGGGGTATTAAAAGGTATAATGGAAAATGATCAACAGGATCTCGGAACCAAAATTAGGCACGAAGTATAACATTCTCAAAGGAGTGGTATAATGGAAAATGATCAACAGAATCTCGGAACCAAAATAAAAGCCCTGCAAATCAGCCACCTTGCCATGATGGGCGGCGTGGTTATGTTTGCGGCAATACCTTTTGTTCTGGACGAGCCCACCTCGCAGCTTGACCCGCATTCGGCGGAGGAAGTGCTGCAGGCGGTCCGGCGCCTGAACCATGACCTTGGGCTGGAGGTGGTGCTTTCGGAACACCGCCTGGAGCGCGTGTGGGGCATGGCGGATTTCCTGGTGCACCTGGAGGCCGATAGCGGTCGGGTGGTCAGCGGAAGGCCGGAGCAGGCCTGGGAGCAGGTGGACCTGGCGCCGCCGGTGGTACGGCTGGGAAAGGTGTTGGGCTGGCGTCCCATGCCGCTGACGGTTGAGGCTGCTCGGCAGTACCTGCAGGAACACCCAAACCCCGACCTTCCCCAGGAACCTGGATCCTCTCCAGTCCATGCACCAGGAACGCCGGCGGTCGCGCGCCAGGGAACTGTTCCCCTGGGAAGCGGCCAGCCGTTTATCTCTGCACGCGGGGTAGCGGTGCGCTACGATGCGTTTTGGGCGCTGCGCGGCGTTGACCTGGAGGTCTGGCCGGGCGAGATCGTTGCCCTGCTTGGGCACAATGGCTCGGGGAAGACCACCTTGCTGCGCGCCCTGGTCGGCCTGGTGTCTTTGCAGGCCGGGTCTGTGAGCTATGAGGGGGAAGACACTGCCAGGCGGGATACGGCCGAGATCTGCCGGAGGGTGGCCTACCTGCCGCAGGACCCCGGGGCGCTGCTGTTTGCCGAGACGGTGCTGGACGAGCTGCGCATCACCCTGCGCAACCATGCCCTGCCCATGGATGACCAGGCGGCCAGCGACCTGCTGCAGCGGTTGGGCTTGCAGGCTGAGCGGCGCAGCTACCCGCGCGATTTGAGCGTGGGGCAGAAGCAGCGCGCCGCCCTGGCGGCGGTCACCATTACCCGGCCGGGGGCGCTGCTGCTGGATGAGCCCACCCGCGGGTTGGACCCGCAGGCCAAGCAGGCGCTGGCGCACATCCTGCGCGGCTGGCGGGAAGAAGGCATGGCGTTGCTGCTGGTGACGCACGACGTGGAGCTGGCGGCCGGGCTGGCGGACCGGGCGGTGCTGCTGGAGCAGGGGCAGGTGGCGCTCCAGGGTCCCCCGGCGGAGGTGTTTTCCAGGAGCGGCGATTTCTCCACGCAGATGGCCCGTCTGTTCCCCGGACGCGGCTGGTTGACGCCGGAAGATGTTTTGCGAGAAATCCGGCCTGCTTGACGTGTGAAGGTGAAGGGCTTATGATTGGCTGCAGGTGCACTCTGCCATGCCCCAAAAACCTCCCCAACCTCCTCCCAAAGGCCCGCCACCCGCCGGAAAACCGGCTGGAAAACCACCCGGTAAGCCGTCCGGTACCCCCCCCATAAAACCAGGCGCCAGGCAGGGTGGAAAACCAGTTCCTGTTGATACCCGGCCGAAACCGGGGGTAAAACCTCCGCCAGGAAAAGGGCCGGCGCCTGGGCGCGGCAGCGAGCCGGCTGGCGCAAAACCTCGCTCCCCCTCCAAAGGTTCGGCAAAATCGAGGCTGATGCTCTCTCCAGGGCGCAAGCTGGATATGCTGGCAATCGTGCTGATAATCCTGGGGCTGCTCACCCTGATCAGCATGCTAATGCCGGGGAACAGCGCCCTCACCGCTTCCTGGGTGGGCCTGATGGGGAATGTGATGGGCGTAGGAATGTACGCCTTCCCATTTGCCTTGATCATCGGGGGGATATGGATCGTGCTGAGAAATTTCAAGCGTATCCCGCAGCTGCCTGCGGAACGCATTGTCGGTTTTGTGCTGCTCTTTCTTTGGGTTCTGACACTGGCCCATTTCATCGTTGCACGGCAAAACGGCCTGGACACTTTTGACCTGGCCTCACAAGGCAAGGGGGGTGGTTTCCTGGGAGCACTGGTTTATTGGATCCTGGATCTCCTGGCCGGACCGGGTGGGACGCTGGTGGTCATGATGGGCTGGCTGTTGATCGCCCTGGTGATGGCGCTGGATGTCACCCTGGCGCAAATGATCACCTATATCCCGCTGCGCCTGCAGCAACGCCTGAAGAGGAGCCCTTCGGCATCCCGGTTGTCTGATCCGTCCCCCGTAGCCCGCATGGGGCCGGTCCAGCGGCTGCAAGCGCGCTTCAGCAAGAAGAAAGAGCCAGAGCTGGATTGGGGGGGAGAAATGCCTGTACCGGTACCAGAGCCTGCCTCCCAGGCGGCGCCTGCTTCGCTCCCGGCCGGGGAGAACGGTCTCGCCGGCGCTGAAGCGGTGGTGCAAACCTGGGTGCTGCCGCCTATTGCAGAGATCCTGGATAAAGGGGAGGCTGCGGAAGCCAGCGCCGGCCTGGACGATGAACGCGCCCGGATTATCGAGGAGGCGCTGGCCTCCTTTGGCGCCCCGGGTCACGTGGTGGAGATCAGCCGTGGTCCGACCATCACCCAGTTTGGCGTGGAGCCCGACTATGTCGAATCGCGCGGCGGGCGGATGAAAGTGCGGGTGGGAAAAATCCTTTCACTGGATAATGACCTGGCTTTGGCGCTCTCGGCGCGCAGCGTGCGCATCCAGGCGCCGGTGCCGGGGAAAAATTACGTCGGGATCGAAGTGCCGAATGAGGCATTTGCCACGGTGACACTGCGCGATGTGATCGAAAGCGAGGCTTTTGCCCGCCTGCAGTCACCGCTGCGTTTTGCCCTGGGGCTCAATGTTTCCGGGGTACCGGTAGCAGCCAACCTGGCATCCATGCCGCATCTGTTGATCGCCGGGGCCACAGGCTCCGGGAAATCGGTGTGTGTCAACGCCCTGATCTGCTGCCTGCTGGCCAACAATACCCCGGATGACCTGCGGCTGATCATGGTGGACCCCAAGCGCGTCGAACTGACGGGGTACAACGGCATCCCACACCTGCTTTCGCCGGTGGTGGTGGAACTGGAGCGGGTGGTGTCGGTGCTGCAGTGGGTGACGCGGGAGATGGACATGCGCTACCGCAAGCTGGCCGACGCCGGGGCGCGTAACATCCTGGAATACAACAACCAGCAGCTCGGTCAAGGGGGCAGGAAGCTGCCGTACCTGGTCGTGATCATCGATGAACTGGCGGATTTGATGATGCTTGCTCCAGACGAAACCGAGCGCTCGATCACCCGCCTGGCGCAGCTGGCGCGGGCCACCGGCATCCACCTGGTGATTGCCACACAGCGCCCTTCGGTGGACGTGGTGACCGGCCTGATCAAAGCCAACCTGCCGGCGCGCATTGCCTTTGCCGTTGCCTCGGGCATGGACAGCCGGGTGATCCTGGACCAGCCGGGCGCTGAGGCGCTGCTGGGGCGCGGGGATATGCTCTTCCAGGCGCCGGATGCCCCGGCTCCGGTGCGCCTGCAAGGTGTCTATGTCTCCGACAGCGAAATCCTGCGCCTGGTGACCTACTGGCAGACCTTTGCCGGCATCCAGCCGCCTGCCCCCAGCGAGGCGGGCGGGGTTATCGGCGACCTACCGTCAGGTGTCCCGCTCAAGCAGATGCCGCTGTGGGATGACCAGGAAGAGGAGGAGGGCGATCCCCTGCTGAAAGAGGCGATTGACCTGTCACGGCGCCAGGGCCGGGCGTCAATCTCCATGCTCCAGCGCCGGCTGCGCATCGGCTACACCCGGGCGGCGCGGCTGATCGAGGAGATGGAGGAGAAGGGCATTGTCGGCCCGCCTGAGCCGAGCACCGGCGCTCGCGAGATCCTGGATTACGGCCCGGCAGGTCCGCCAGTAGAGGAGATGCGGGAATGACGCGCTGCCGGGTTGGTTGGGGTTTCCTGGTTTGCTGCCTGGGCGCACTGGTGGTCCTGGGCTGCCTGCTGCCGGGCGGCGCGGCCAGGGCTGGCAGCCCCGATGAGATGCCCTCCTCTGCTGCACAGTTTGCTGGCTGGGCTAACCTCGCTGAAGCGGATCAACTGCGGGACCAGGGACCGGTCACCACTACGCTGCTGTTCACCGGGGTGATTGTGCCGGCGCGCTGTGTACAGGCGGCAATTGACGCCCGTGGTGGGGATGTGGATTATCCCTACGAGGAGGTGCGGAAAACCATCCAGGATGCTGATCTGGCGATCGGCACCTTTAACGCCACGATGAGCGACTACCCGCCGCACACCGGCTGCGTGCGCACCTTTGTCCTGGTGGGCGGGTCAAAAAATGCGGATGCCCTGGCCCGGGCGGGTTTTGACGTGATGAGCGTGGCGACAAACCACATCAAGAACTGTGGGATAGCCACCTGCGGCGACCGGGCTTTTTTTGATACATTGGAAAACCTGCGCCGGGTGAGCATCCTGCCGGTTGGCGCCGGGCGCGACCTGGCCGAGGCGCTCAAGCCGGTGGTGGTCACGGTCAACGGCATCCGTTTTGGCATTGTCTCGCAGGGGCAGATTGAGCAGAGCGCTTTTGCGGGGGAGAAGAAGCCGGGCATTGCTGTGCTCTCGAAGGAGAACATGGCGGCAGCCATCGCCGAGGCGCGCAAGGTATCGGACGTGGTGATCGCCATGCCGCACTGGGGTCCCGAGGATGTCGCCTGGCCTACCTGGATCCAGCGCAACCTGGCGAAGGAGATTGCCGCGGCCCGCCCTGACCTGATCGTTGGTAACCATACCCACGTGGTGCAGGCGGTGCAGACCATCGACGGCGTGCCGGTCTTTTACGGGTTAGGAAATTTTGTCTTTGACCAGGGGCTGCGCGACCACCGCCAGGGGGTGATCCTGCTGGTGCATTTTGTCGGTCAGCGGTATGCGGGATACCAGTTCATCCCCACCCACGTGGACCAGGACGGTCGCGTCCATATTGCTGACTCGGAAGAAGCGAAAGAGATCCTGGATCGGGTGAACGGCGAAAGCCAGAAGCTGCGCTGACCTTCCCTGGGATTATCCCCCCTGCTGGGTGTGATAGATGACCGAGGCGGCGACCAGCCCGGCAACCACCACCGCGGTTGCCGGGACGGCTGGCAGCGCCGGGCGGGGCGCAGGCTCCTGCTGGGCCTGCGCCTCGACTTTTGTCATATCCTGGCGGGCTTTCGCCCGCGCTCCGATGGCCAGTGCGGCCGGGATGGCGGCGCAGAACAGGCACATGGTCTAGGGTGTGGCGCTGACGACTGGGGTCAGGAGCACCGGAGCGGGATAAGGATTCGTGGCCTGCGTGGAGGTGATGAGCAAAGAAGGCGGCGTGGTGCTGGTGGGCACTGGCGTCACCATGTTGACCGGGATCGTCAATTCCTGGCCAACGAAAATCTCATTCTCGTTATTGATCTTGTTCTCTTTCTTGATATCGTCCACGGTGCTGTTAAACTGCAGAGCGATGGAAAGCAGTGAATCACCTGCCTGTACCCGGTAGATGATCTTGGTTCCTTTGCGCAGATTCTTGGGCAGCGGGGTGGCGGACGGAAGCTGTGTGTCCGGGCCGGGGATGGTCAGCTTGTCGCCGGCATGGATGATCGGGCTGCCCGGGTTCAGGTTGTTGATGGTGATCAGCAGCAGCAGGTCAACATTGAATTTTTGGGCGAGACCAAACAAGGTATCGCCTTCCAATACCTGGTAGATGAAAGGTCCAGATGCGGTAGGCGTAGCGGTTTCGGTCGCAGTAGGCTCAGGGGTGTTGGTGCTGGTGGGGGTTGCCGTCTCGGTGGCGGTGTGGGTGGGGGTGAACGTGTTGGTAGCAGTGGGCGTTTCGGTAGGGAACAAATTGATCTTGGGGGTACCCGAGCCGAGCAGCCAGACCACGATGAGCACCACACCAGCGACCAGCAGCAGGATGATGAGGCCGATGAGCAGGGGCGCTCGCTGCGCGGCCTGCTGGCGCTTGCGGTAAGCTTCAATCACGTTTTGGGCAGAATCTTTATCACTCATGTCCTTTTCCATTCCATATCAGGCCTGAAAACCAGGCGGATCAGTCTCTGAATTGTACTTGATTATAACAGGGTTTCTGGGCCGGATTTCAAGCCGCGAAGCGCACGATGGCGCAGCCATAAGGAGGGGTATAGCTGGGGTCGGGACAGCGGCCTGACAGCACAGCATCGACTGCCTGTTGCAGATAGTGACGGGCCGGGATGGGGCTGCGAAAGGTGGCATCGTAGGGGGCACCCTGGTAGCGCAGGAAGCCCTGCGGGTCGATCACAAAGACGTGCGGCGTGGTCTGCGCCTGGTACAGGTCGGTCACCCGG
Source organism: uncultured Chloroflexota bacterium (assembly GCA_903871905.1). Lineage (GTDB taxonomy): Bacteria > Chloroflexota > Anaerolineae > Anaerolineales > UBA4823 > CAIQIV01. Next base: position 6,403 of record CAIQIV010000395.1, read on the forward strand.
TGACCTGTATCCTGCAGCACGATCGGCAGGCCGCGCTGCCTGGCGGCATGGACAAGCAGATCAGCGGGCTCGTTGGCATTGGCGGCAACCGACCACCAGGCGACCCGCTCCCCCCAGGCCGGCAGCCAGCTCCCCAGGAACTGGTCCAAGAGGTCCGACCAGGGACACTCGGCAGACCAGAAATTGAGCACAACCACCCGGCCGCGCTCCTGGGCCAGGCGCTGCATACTGCCGGACAGGTCAGGCAGCCCAAAGTCGGGTGCAGCCCGGTTTATATGAATCAGGGTATCCATCGTGGGGAATAGCCTCCGATGATAAGCTGGACCGCCTGGGTATTGATCGGGTTGACCAGCCAGATTTCAGGCAGATCAGTGGGGGAAGTCTGGTTGAAACGGACTGCAGCGATCTGATCGTTGTCCGGGTGCCAGGCGAAGTCAAAGTAGTTAAAATCAGGATCGTCGGTCAGGGGGTGGGCATCCTTGCCATTGGCCAGCATCAGCCAGATCTGGCGACCGGGGCTCCAGTGCACCGTGTCCAGGTATTTTCGACCCAGGGCAATGAACACCCCATCCGGCGAATAGGCAGGGGAAGCATCTTCAATCCGGTCATCCTGGGTCAGGTCCAGCACGGATCCGTCCAGGCGGTTGAAACGCATCAGGTGGCTGCTGGCAAAGCTCTCCATCCCGGTGGTGGTGGTCGGGACGGCTGTTTCAGGGAAGGAGATTTCCTGGGCCACGAATTCTTCCCCTGTTGGGTCCCAGGACCCGGCCTGGCCTGTCTGGTTGGGGAAACGCGTGGTTCCGCCGTGAACTGGCTCAAGGATGACAAACTCTTGCTGGGTGCTGTCATAGAAGGTGAGCAGGTTGGAAGGGCTCCATTGAGGCTGCAGCGTCTGGTGTTGGACTTCACCAGCCGGAACGGGCCCGGTGTTTGCCGGGTGGCCTTGAAGATCCATCTCCTGCAGCCAGACCTGGGGATAACCGGTGGAGATCCCGCCTGGAGCCGCTTTACGCTCATAGGCCATGAAGTTACCCAGTGGTGAGAGGCGTGGATAGCGGCACAGGTCAGCGCCGCAGGACAGCAGCAGCTGGGGCTGTGAGGCAGCCAGCGGCGTGGCTGAGGCAGCGGGCGGCGAAGCCGCCGGCGCTCCGCTTTCAGGGACAGCCAGGTCCAGCCGGTAAAGATCGCTGCCTGTCTGGTCGTTGGCTGCGCTGAAGAAGATGGCGCTGCCGCTGGCGCTGACATCAAAGTCCAGCACACCATTGGGAAAATTGGTCAGGCGGCGGGTCTCTGCTGTGATGGGGTTCATTAAGTAGAGATCAGCTGCAGCGTTTGCCGGGTAAAGATAGGCGAGGCGAGGCGCCCCGATGCGAAAGGACCAGGAATAGGCCCGGTTCATGGCGAATGGCAGCAGTCCGGCAGCGCGCGCCCCGGAATCCAGGCGTACTTTAACCAGCGCCCCTCCAGGCCAGGGCTGGCTGGGGTTGAAGACCAGGGTACTGCCCTCCCAGGAGAAGGCGCCTCTGACCGGCGGCTGGAAGGACAGGCGGCTGGTGATGTCGTCCGGCCGCATGGTCTGGGAGAAAACCAGCCGCAGCGGAGCGCCGGCTGCAATATTGGCGGCACCATCCACCGGGCTGGTAGAAAGCAAGCGCGGGGTCCTGAGCAAGTAAGCAAAGGCCAGGGCAGCAGTTACTGCCAGGACGGCAACCAGTAGTATGCGGCGCAGGTTCATAGCTTTTGCGCATTATACCGCCTAAAAGGCGCAGGACAGGTAAAATTATGCTCATGGAGGCAGATGATGAACAGGCAATTAACAAACCAGGAACTGGCGCAAACCTTCCGCTATATTGCGGATCTGCTTGAGATCAAAGGGGAAGTGATCTATAAAATCCTGGCGTATCGCAAGGCGGCTGACAGCCTGGAGGCGCTCAGCCAACCGGCAAGCGAACTTCAGCGCTCAGGAAAGCTGTTAGAGATCCCCGGGGTGGGCAAAGCCATTGCCGAAAAAATGGATGAGCTGTTATCCACCGGTCACCTGGAGTTCCTGGAAAAGCTGGAAACGGAAGTTCCACCGGAACTGGTCGGCCTGCTGCAGATCCCTGAAGTCGGCCCCAAGAAAGTCGCCCTTTTCTGGCGGCAGGCCGGGGTGACCAATTTGCAGGAACTGGAGGCTGCAGCGCGCGCCGGCAAGCTGCGTGGTCTGCAGGGGATGGGAGAGAAGTCGGAGGCCAAGGTCCTGGCCGGGATTGAGGCGCTGAGGCGCCGCAGCGGGCGCATTCCGCTGGGCAAGGCCTGGCCTTTTGTCCAGGGTCTGCTGGCTGATCTACGCCAGGTCCCCGGTGTGAATGCAGCCGAGATGGCAGGCAGCCTGCGGCGGATGCGTTCTACGGTGGGCGATATTGACCTGGTGGCTGCCGCCAATGACAGCCGGGTGGTGATGGAGGCTTTCACCCATCATCCCTGGGTCCGGCAGGTGGTCAGCCAGGGCGATACCAAAGCCAGCGTGGAGTTTGAGCATAACCTGCGCGCTCAGCTGTGGGTGCACCCGCCGGAGCGCTTTGGCACCGCGCTGTGTTATGCCACGGGTTCTAAGGACCATAATGTGCGCCTGCGCGAGCTGGCGCTGAAGCAGGGCCTGTCCTTGTCTGACCAGGCATTTTTGCGCCCGGATGGCAGCGAGATCCTGTGCGCCAGTGAGCAGGAGGTCTATGCTCAACTGGGCCTGCCCTGGATTCCCCCGGAACTGAGAGAGGACCGGGGAGAAGTGCAGGCTGCGCGCAGCGGGGCGCTGCCTGCACTTCTTGACCTGGGAGATATCCGGGCAGAGTTGCATTCGCACACCACCTGGAGCGATGGCAAGGCCAGCATCGAGACGATGGCCGAGGCTGCCCGCCAGCGTGGGCTAAAGACGTTAGTGATCAGCGACCATTCGGTAGGCCTGGGTGTGGCTGGCGGGTTGTCGGTTGAGGGACTTCAGCGCCAGCGGGCGGAGATCGATGCCGTGCAGCAGCGGCTGGGTGACTCGATCCTCCTGCTGCAGGGATGTGAGGTGGAGATCCGCGCTGATGGGACGCTGGATTTCCCGGACGAGGTGCTGGCAAGGCTGGATGTGGTCACCGCCTCCCTCCACACCAGCCTGGGACAGCCCCGGGAGCAGATCACCCACCGGCTGCTCAACGCGGTGCGCAACAGGCACGTGGATCTCATCGGACACCCCACCGGGCGGATCGTCGGCGGGCGTGAAGGCGCTGACCTGGACATGGAGGCGGTGTTTGCCGCTGCCCAGGAGAGCGGTGTATCCCTGGAAATTAACGCCAACCCCTCCCGCCTGGACCTGGACGATGTCCATGCCCGGCGGGCGCTGGATCTGGGGATCCGGCTGTGCATCAACACCGATGCGCACAGCCCCCAGGAGCTGGACCTCGAGTTCTTCGGGGTGGCCACGGCGCGGCGCGCCTGGGCCAGTGCAGAGCAGGTGATCAATACCTGGGAACCAGAGCGGCTGGTGAGCTGGTTTGCAGCCCGCGGGTGAGGCCGGGCGTTTTTAGCCGGGGTGATGTTAAAGCAGGTGGGCGACCCGGGATAGGGTCGCCCACCGCAGCGAAAGGAGAAAGAGAAAATTACTTTGCTGCTTTTTCCTGGAGGAATGCATCGATCCCGGCGGCTGCCTTGCGGCCTGCAACCATAGCGGTCACCACCAGATCCGGGCCGGTGACATTGTCGCCGCCAGCGAATACGCCGGGCCGGCTGGTTGCGCCGGTTTCAGAGTTGGCTACCACCAGGCCGTAATTACGCGTTTCCAGGCCAGGCGTGCTTTCGCCGATGATGGGATCAGGCCAGTAGCCGAGGGCCAGGATGGCGGTATCCGCTTCGACGAAGAAGTTAGAGCCATCTACCGGAACCGGCTTGCGGCGGCCCTTGGCGTCTGGCTCGCCCAGTTCCATGCGGATGCATTCTACCTTCGCCAGTTTGCCCTCATCGTTGGGGATGAAGCGCACCGGCTGGGTCAGGAACTGGAACCTTGCGCCCTCTTCGCGCGCCAGGTCGCGGTCGTGCCGCCCGCCGGGCATCTCTTTGAGCGTGCGGCGGTAGAGGCAGGTGACCTCTGCGGCGCCCATGCGCAGCGCAGTGCGCAGGCAGTCCGAGGCCGTATCCCCACCACCGATCACCACCACTTTATGGCCCACAATCGGGCGCTCGCGCTTCTCGGGGGGCAGCAGGCCTAATTCAACGTTGGCGCGCATCAGGAACTCGGTGGCGTTATACACACCGGGCAGATCCTCGCCCGGGATATCGGACTTGGCGTCGATTTCGGTGCCAATGCCAACGAAGATGGCGTTATAGCCTTCGGAAAACAGGTCGTCAATGGTCTTGGTGCGTCCGATGTAGGTATTGGGCACAAATTTCACCCCGGCACGACGCAGATCGTCCCAACGCGCCAGGACAACATTCTTTGGCAGCTTGAAATTTGGAATGCCGTACAACAGCAGACCGCCAGCCTCTGGCTTGGCTTCAAATATGGTGACCTCGTGACCCTTCGCCAGCAGCTGTTCAGCGCAAGCCAGGCCAGCCGGGCCGGCGCCGACAATCGCCACTTTATAGCCGCTTGGCTCTCCGACGGCGACTTCGACCCCAACGGTGCGCCGCTGGTAGCAGGTGACAAAGGCCTCCAACGGTCCGGTCATCACCGAAGCCAGCGACTTCAGGTGCGAGCAGGACCCCTGGCAAAGCTGCTCCTGCGGGCAAACCCGGCCGCAAATTTCGGGGAATGAGCTGGTCTGGCGGTAAAGCTCTGCCGCCTCAATAAATTTCCCCTGCTCAATCAGCCACATAGCTGAAGGGATATCATTGTGTGTAGGGCAGGCAAGCATACACGGCGCGGGATCAGGGCAGTGGACGCAGCGCGAGGCCTCGTACATTGCCTGTTCGGGCGTCATGGGGATGACCACATCTTCAAAGTCGCACAGGCGCTCACCCACAGGCCGCAGTTCTTCTTCCAAGGTTGGTTCTTTGGCGCGGTACTTGCGGTCGATAGCCAGGAATTCACTTTGAACAGTTTGCATGGACTCTTTCTCCTTCGACGATAAAAAAACAAGATCCTGGAATACGGTTATTATAACCGAAATAACGATAAATTGGGAGTTCTATACCCGATAATAACGACAAAAGTGGTTTAATTTCAGTCCCAGATGTCATATCTTTGTTGTGACGATCGTCACAATACAGTGCAGTCTCATGAGGTGACATCCTGGATCCAATCCAGGTAGCTGGTCGAACCCAGGATGATCGGGATGGCAATGATCTCGGGCACCTGGTAGGGATGCAGTGCCTGTACCGCGCGGCACAGGGCATCGAACTGGCTGCGCCGGGTCTTTATGATCATCAGCGTCTCGCTTTCATTCTGTACTGCCCCCTGCCAGGAGTATAGGGACTGCACCGGGGAAACCAGGTTGGCGCAGGCGATCAATTTCTTGTCCAGTAGCTCACCGGCAATCTGCCGGGCCACCTCTGGTGCAGGGGTGGTGACATATACTACAATGGCGTCGCTTGTTTCGGACATCCAGCAGCCTCCTGGCGCAGAACTTTTTTCCTTGACTTACCCGGATCATACGTCCAGATGGGCTGGATGACAAGGGGGTGACCAGGAAAAAACAGTCATCTTCACTACAGGGAAAAATCAGGGTAAACTTGATTATCCCAATTTGAGGCGAGGTGAGATGAGCCAATCCAAACGCATAAAAAGTGGGCCAATGTCCAGTGTCGATGCAGCCTGGCTGCATATGGACACACCGACCAACCTGGCGGTGATTACCGGGGTCATGATCTTCGACGGTGCGCTGGATTTTGCCTGGCTGCAGAAAATTGTTGAGCGCCGCTTGCTCATCCATGATCGCTTCTGCCAGCGTGTGCGGGAGACACGCCTGGGAATCGGTACCCCGCATTGGGAGATCGACCCGGATTTTGACTTGCAGTCGCACCTGCACCGCATGGCGCTGCCTGAGCCTGCGGACCAGGGGGCGCTGCAGGAGTTTGTAGCTGAAATCATGAGCCAGCCGTTAGATCCCAGGATGCCAATGTGGCATTTTTATGTGCTGGATAATTATTGCAGCGGTTGGGCGTTGGTTGCGCGGCTGCATCACTGCGTGGGAGATGGGATGTCACTGATGCAGCTGCTGCTGTCCATTACCGATGACCAGCCGGACGCCCCGCTCCCGGAGCAGCAGATAGATGATCACGGCGACGCTGCCTGGCTGTCACGCCTGGCGTACCGGGCTTTGGGGACGGTGGATGCATTAGAAAAATCATACCGGCAGGCGAGTGAGATGGCGCATGAAGGCCTGGAATTGGTCACCAACCCCAGGAAATTAGCCGACCTGGCAAACATGGGCGCGTCAGGATTCATGGCGCTCAATAAGCTGCTGCTGCTGCCGCCGGATCGCAGGACGATATTCCGCGGCCAGTGCGGGGTGGGCAAGACGGCGGTCTGGTCCCGCCCGGTGGACCTGGAGATGATCAAGGGGATTGGCAGGGCAATGGGGGGGACGGTGAATGACGTGTTGATTGCTGCGGTTACCGCTGCGCTGCGCCGATACCTTGAGGAACGCGAGCAGCGTGTAGACCGGCTGGATATCCGGGCGATTGTGCCGGTCAACCTGCGCCCGATGGATGAGTTATCCGAGCTGGGAAATGGGTTTGGGCTGGTTTTCCTGTCCCTGCCGATCGGTGTGGAAGATCCGCTCAAGCGCCTGGTGGTACTCCGGCGGCGGATGAACGCCATCAAAAATACTCCTGAAGCCGTTGTCGCCATGGGCATACTTGGCAGCATGGGCTACACTCCAATCCAGATCCAGAAGCTGATCGTCAGCATCTTTGGCAGCAAAGGGACGCTGGTCCTGACCAATGTTCCCGGGCCGCGGCAGCGGCTGTACATGGCGGGCAGCCCAATGCGCAGCCTGATGTTTTGGGTGCCGGCTCCAGGGAACCTGGGTATGGGGGTGAGCATCATCAGCTACGCCGGGGAGGTGGTATTGGGGGTAGCAACAGATGCCTGCCTGGTTCCCGATCCCGAGGCCATCCTGGACCATTTCTACGCCGAGCTGGAGTTCTTACACTCCTGGGGCCACTCGCCCTTGCAGGACCAGGTTGAGCCAATAGAAGATGTGAACCTGGAGCCCGCGCCGGAGGCGGTTTCGGAAAATGGCATGTGTGCTGCGCTCACCCGCAGCGGCCAGCCGTGTAAAAACCGCGCCCGCCCTGGCCTGTCCACCTGTTATGCCCACCGGGCTGTAGAGCCAGCCGCGCAGCCTTGATTATTTCTGCCAGCCGCCGGACGGATATCCCGGGATTTTACCCTGAGTGGTTCATACGCCGTATCCGGGCCGGCTTTTGCACGGTGCCAAACCCATTTAACCCACAGCAGGTCTCCCGTGTTTCTTTGGATCCGCAGGATGTGGATGTCATCGTGTTCTGGACGCGCAATCCTCGCCCCTTGTTTCCTCACCTGGATGAGCTGGACCGGCGGGGGTTCCGCTATTATTTTCAATTTACCCTGCTCAATCACCCGCGGCAGCTTGAACCCAAGGCGCCGCCGCTGGACGCGTCGCTGCAGGCCTTTCACCAGCTTGCAGAACGAGTCGGCGCAGCCCGGGTGATCTGGCGCTATGATCCGATTGTGATCACCCCGCAGACCCAGGCTGTATTTCACCTGCAGACATACCAGTCCATTGCCCGGGCCCTGCAGGGGGCGGCGCTGCGCTCGGTAGTGAGCCTGGTGGATGATTACCCCAAGCTGCGCAAGCGTCAGAAGGCGCTGGCCGGGCAGGGTATGGGATGGCAGGCGGTGGCGGAGCCGTTCCCGCAGGAGGTGGGGGATATGCTGCGCGGGATGGCCGAGGCGGCCCAGGCTCATGGGATGGAAATTGCCTCCTGCGCCGAGCCGTTTGATTTGCGCCCCTACGGCATTGCCCCGGGAAAATGCGTGGATGATGGGTATATTCTGCGCACTTTTGGCCTGCAGGTCAGCCAATCCAAGGACCCCAGCCAGCGCCCGGCCTGTGGCTGCGTGCTCAGTAAAGATATTGGAATGTACGATACCTGTCCCTTTGGCTGCCAGTACTGCTATGCCAGCAACCCGGAGCGAGCGCGGCAGAACTACGCGGCACATGACCCGGATGCCTCGTCACTTTTGGGCGAACCGGTCCCCCAATCTTGAAGAAACCTGGCCTGGATTAACAAACCGCAGGGTGCAGACGAATCGCTGCACCCTGCAGGGATGTTTTGGACAGCCGAAAATTATATTTCCATCAGGCGCGCCAGGACCTGCCGCCGGTGGGGGGCAGAGCGGTGCTCAAAGAGATAGATACCCTGCCAGGTGCCCAGGCTGAGCCGCCCGTCGTCCACCGGGATGGACAGATCTGTGTTGGTCAGCATGGCGCGGATATGGGAGGGTGAATCGTCGCTGCCCTCCATGGTATGCCGGTACCATGCCTGGTCTTCTGGCGCCAGGCGCTCCATGAACGCCTCCAGGTCCATCCTGGCGGAGGGGTCGTAGCTTTCGCTGATCACCAGCGAGGCGCTGGTGTGCTGTAAATACAGGAAACACATCCCCTCCCGGACTTTCCAGCGGCGGATGCAGGCCTCAACCAATTCGGTAAAAGGGTACAGCCCTTTCCCGCGGGTGACGATTTCGAGGGTCTCCTTGTGCCAGGTCATTTCAGATATTTCTCAAACCAACGCAGAATGTGGTTCAAGCGGGCAATGCGCCGGTCCGTGCGCCCGGTGCGTGACAGCCCGTGGAACTCATCGGGGAAGCGCACCATCTCCGTGTCCACCCCCAGGCGCTTTAAGGCAACGAAGGCCTGCTCTCCCTGCTCGATAGGGCAGCGCAGGTCCATCTCGTTGTGGATCACCAGCGTTGGGGTGCAGGCGCTGCCGATATATTTCATGGGCGACAGATTCCAATAGGCTTCCAGGTCCTCGAAGGGCGGCTTATCGCTGATCTCATATTCAAAGGCCCAGTTGAAATCGCTGGAGCCCCACATGGATACAAAGTTGCTGACACAGCGCTGCGTCACAGCCGCCCGGAAGCGCCGGGTGTGGCCGATGATCCACAGGGTCATGTAGCCGCCATACGAGCCGCCCGTGACCCCCATACGCTGTGGGTCGATATATGGCTGCTTTTCCATGTAATCCGCCCAGGCCATCAGGTCGTCGTAATCCGGCCCACCCCAGCAGCGGTAATTTGCCCTGGCATGCGCCTCGCCATAGCCTCGCCCGCCGCGGGGATTGCTGAAGTAGACCACATAGCCCTGGGCTGCCAGGTAGTGAAACTCGTGCATGAAGAAGTTGCCGTATTGGGCCAGCGGCCCACCGTGGATCTCCATAATGGAAGGGTATTTCTTTTCCGGGGAAAAGCCAGGGGGTTTGAGGATCCAGCCCTGCAGGTCATTGTGGTCCGGACCTTTGAACCACACCTCCTCAATCGTCCCCAGGTCCAGGGAAGCCAGCAGGCTGTGGTTCAGGCTGGTGAGCTGGGTGTCTTTGCCTGTGTTGAGATCGCGCAGGATGACCTGCCCAGGGTCGTCCATTTTTCCATAGAAATAAGCCAGGTGGTTGTGTGCCTTGTCCAGCGAGAAGCTGCCCACCACGCCGCCTTTGCTGATGATCGTCTGCAGATCCTTGCCATCCCGGTCAATGGACTGCAGCAGTGAACTTCCATGCAGGTTGACCTGGAAGAGAATACGCTGGCTGTTCAGGGTCCAGGTGGGGGATATTTGTTCCGGCTGACCCATGTCGTTGAGCACCCAGGACGAACAGTGGAGATCGTATGGCTCCAGCAGATCGCGCGCCGGCGCCGAGCCGTCCACGGGAACAATCCACAGGCTCAAATTCTTGTAAACCAACCCCTCTCCCTGTGCACCATAATAAGCCAACCATTTGCCATCTGGCGAGAAGGAAACCAGCTCTTTCGGGCCAGCAGGCGTTTCGACCAGGCGCGGCTCGCCGCCTTTGGCTGGGATGATGAGCAGGTCGATATGCTCCGGGCGCTCATCAGGAGAAGTTGAGATATTGGAGAGGTAGGCGATCCATCTGCCGTCCGGGGACCAGGCTGGCTGCAGCTCATCACGTACCGGGTGGTCGGTCAGCTGGCGAGCCTTGCCTGTGCGCACGTCCACCAGCCACAGGTGATTTCGTTCATGGGGCAGGTATCCCACACCATCCAGCTTATAAAACAGGCGGTCATAATGGCGGACCACCACGCCCAGCTTCTTCTTCTGCTCATCTTTCTGGCGTTCCAGCTCTTCCGGGTCGAACTTGGTCACGCTGCACAGGATCTGCCTGCCGTCTGGCGACCAGGAAAACTCGGAGATGGCTCCTTCGATGGATGTCAGCGGGTGAGCCTCACCGCCGCGCAGCGCGATCAGGTAGACCTGGGCAGGTTTTTCCTGGTCACCCCGGTTTGAAAGGAAAGCGATGCTTTCCCCATCGGGCGACCAACGTGGCTGGGTATCACTGTGATCGCCGTAGGTGAACTGGATGGTCTGCGGGGAGGTGCCCTGGAGGGATGCGAGCCAGAGGTTGGAATATTTTTTCTCGGTTTTTCGATCTACACGGTGTACAGCATACACAACCGTGGCTCCATCGGGTGAAAGCCGCATCTGGCTTATCAGCTTGAATTGGTACAGGTCTTCCGCCTGGACCAGGCGTTTTTTGGGGGATGCCATGTTCATTATTCTCCTGATGGTATGGGTTTATTCGATAGGGACCAGGGAAGGTTCTTCCTCTGGTGAATCTTGTTGTTTTCCGGTCGGGTTCCAG